>CALVNG010000178.1 GCA_944349545.1 uncultured Eubacteriales bacterium | reverse complement strand
AGAGGCGCTGCCGCCAAGCGGAGCGCCTCTTTCTTTTGCTTGGGTGTACCGGTTACCGGCCGGCAGGGGAGGGAGCGGGGGTCACGGTGGGGGTCGCGGTGGGTGTGGCCGTAGGCTGAAGAAGCTCGTTGAGCAAAAGCACCTCAGCCTGACTGTCCTCCAGCGCGTCACCAAGCTCCGCCACTTTGGCTTCAAGATCGGCCTTGGAAACGGACAGTTCTTCCACCTGCTTTTCCAGATCCGCCTTATCGGAAGTAAGTCCCTCCACCTTTTCCGTCAAAGCGGTGCTGCTCTCCTCCAGCGCGCCATACTGCGCCTCGAGGGTAGCGAGCTGCTCGGTCAGGCTGGCAGCCTGCGCCTGGGCTTCGGCCAGCTGCGTCTGCGTGTCGGTCAGGAGTTCCTCGACCTTGGTCAGCGAGGCATCCAGCGCGTTGGCGCGGTCCTGTTCGTCGGTCAGCTGGGCCTGCGTGTCGGCAAGGACCTCCTCGACCTTGGTCAGCGAGGCATCCAGCGCGTTGGCGCGGTCCTGCTCGTCGGTCAGCTGCGCCTGCGTGTCGGCAGCGAGCTTTTCGGCCTCGGACAGCTGCGCCTCCAGATCGGTGCGGATGGCTTCGGCGTTCTCCAGCAAGGTGTTGAGCTTGGTGATTTCCTCGTCCTTGGCTTCCAGCCCGGCAGTCATGGCGGTGATCTGATCCTCAAGATCAGTTCCGGCAGCGGTGAGCTCCTCAAGCTGGGCGGTCAGTTCGGCATTCTGCTGCGCGGCGTTGTTTTTTCCCGCAAAGCCCACAATGGCCAGCACAACGGCCACGAGCAGCGCGATGCACACGATGTAGAGAGGCGTTTGATTCCGGGTCTGGGTCGTCGTTGATTTGGTTTCTGCCATGGCGGGTGCCCTCCTGTTCAGTTTTTGAACCCTTTGGTCTATTATATCACAGGAAATTCAAAAAAGAAACCTCGCATGCACAATCCGCCTGCACAAGCGGGGCGGTTTCGCCGGCGACGCTGGTTCCTTGATGAACATGAGCGGCGATGGTCGCGGGGCAGCGTAAAAATAGCAGTTGACAAGCCCTTTCGCCGCGGGTATACTTGCCCTGTTGCGCAAGCACCATCTGGAACGGGAGGGCTTTTTATGCAGCCAATGATCCTGCAGTCCGATTTCGGATACGCCGACGGGGCGGTGTGCGCCATGTACGGCGTGGCCGAGAACGTGTGCCCGGAGCTGCGTGTGTTCGACCTCACGCACGACATCCCCCAGTATGATATCTGGGAGGCCAGCTACCGCCTGATCCAGACGGTGAGCTACTGGCCCGAGGGCAGTGTGTTCGTCAGCGTGGTGGATCCCGGCGTGGGTTCCACGCGGCGCTCCATCGCGGTGCGCACCCGGACGGGCCAGTACGTGATCACTCCCGACAACGGCACCCTGACGCATGTCAAGCGCATCTGCGGCATTGCCGAGGCGCGCGTGATCGACGAATCGGTGAACCGCCTGCCGGATTCCGGCGAAAGCTACACCTTTCACGGCCGCGACATCTACGCCTATACCGGCGCGCGCCTGGCCAGCGGCGCCATCACCTTTACGCAGGTGGGGCCAGAGGTTCCGGCGGACAGCGTGATTGAGCTGCCCGTGGTGGAGGCCGCCATGGAGGGCGACTGCGTCAGCGGCACCATCGACGTGCTGGACGTGCGCTTCGGATCGCTGTGGACCAACATCCCGCGCGAGCTGTTTCTCAGGCTGGGCCTGAAGCACGGCAGCCGCGTCGAGGTGACCATCACCAACGATACACGCACGCTGTACAAAAACATCATGGCCTATGCGCGTTCCTTTGCCGATGTCAACGTGGGCGAGCCGCTTCTCTACGTCAACAGCCTGGACTGCGTGGCCGTGGCCATCAACCAGGGCAGCTTTTCCAAGGCGTACAACATCGGCACCGGCATCACCTGGCGCATTTCGCTGCGCAAGGCCCCGCGCATCATCTATGAATGAGCGTCCCCCGCGGGGAGGGTCCCCGCTTGCCATAAACCAAAGAGGAAGAGGAGAGGAATCATCATGAAAAACACCTCCATCAAGACCGTGGTCGCCATCGGCATCGGCGCCGCGCTGTTCTTCGTGCTGGGCCGCTTCGTGGCCATCCCCAGCGGCGTGCCCAACACCAACATCAGCCTGCAGTACGCCGTGCTGGGCCTGCTGGCCGCCATGTACGGCCCCGTCGCTGGCGGCCTGATCGGCTTCATCGGCCACACGCTGATCGACCTGAGCTGGGGCGGCAGCCCCTGGTGGAGCTGGGTCATCGCCAGCGCCTTCGTGGGCGTGGTGGTCGGCCTGTTCGCCAAGAAGATCTCCCTTGAGGAAGGCAACTTCGGCAAGAAGGAAGTCATCACCTTCGCCATCGCCAACGTCGTGGCCAACGTGGTGGCCTGGCTGGCCATCGCGCCGGTGCTGGACATCCTCATCTACGCCGAGCCTGCCGGCAAGGTGTTCGCCCAGGGCGCTATGGCGGCCGTGGTCAACTCCCTCACCGCGGTGATCGTGGGCGCGCTGTTGGCCGCCGCCTACGCCAAGACCATCGCCAAGAAGGG
>CALVNG010000177.1 GCA_944349545.1 uncultured Eubacteriales bacterium | reverse complement strand
CGGCGCCCGTTTGCAGGGCGCCGCTTTTCTGTTCTTCTCCATATGCGCAAGAATCCTGTAAACAGCGGACCCGTTTTGTGATATGCTAAGCGAGAACGCACGCAGGAGGGAAGGCGGCATGGACAGCGACCGGCTTGGGATGATCGGCGAAGCCCTGAATTATATCGAAGCACACCTGGAGGATGCCATCGCGCTTGAGGACGTGGCGCGCGCGGCGCACTATTCCAGGTATCATCTGCACCGGGCGTTTTCGGGCGCGCTGGGCATGGCCCTGTGCCGGTATGTCCGGCGGCGGCGGCTGACCGAGGCGGCGCGCCGCCTTGTATACGCACGTACGCCTTTGAGCAGCCTGGCCCTCGCGGCGGGCTATCAAAGCCAGCAGGCGTTTACCGACGCTTTCCGCGCCATGTACAAAATGCCGCCGGCTGAATACCGCCGCCTGGGCGCATACTATCCGCTGCAGCTTCCCATCTTTCTACATCCCGAAGCACCCCTCTCCGGCGTCCGTGCCGCAGAAGCGGACGATATTCCTGCCTGGATGGCGCTGCTTGGGCAGGTGGTGGACGGATACCCCCATCTGAACGAAGCGGAGTACCTGGCCTGGCTCAAGGCGCGCATGGCGCGGGGAGAGGCGCTCATCCTCTGCTGCGGCAGCCGGGCGGCAGGAGCGGTGGGCTTTCGGTCCGACGCCGGCTGCGTCGATTTCCTGGGCGTTCACCCGCAGTACCGCACGCTGGATTTGTCCGTACAGCTGCTCAGGGCTGTGCGGCAAAGGCTTCCAGCGCGGCGGGAATTGAGCCTGACCACCTATCGGGAGCGTGATCCGGCGGACCCCGGCTACCGCCGGGAATGGATGAGCCTGGGCTTTCGGGAGGGCGAGCTGCTGGTGGAGTTCGGTTATCCCACCCAGCGCATGATTTGGGGCTAGGTGGCGCAGATGCATGAAACGACAGGCTGGAAGGGCCGCGCGGTCCTGTTTCTTGTCAGCCAGAGCATTACCCTTTTCGGTTCCACGCTGGTACAGATGGCCATTGTGTGGTATGCCACGGTTGCGACGGATTCAGGGGCATGGGTCGCCGCCTTCAGCGTCTGCTCCAATCTGCCCCAGTTTGCGGTTTCCTTTATCGGCGGCGTGTGGGCGGACCGCTTTCCCCGCAGGCTGCTGATCGCGGGGGCTGATCTGGGCATCGCAGGCGTGACGCTGATCATGATTTTTCTTATGCCCGTGTTCTCCGAAGGACCCGAGCTGCTGCCCGTTCTGCTGATGCTGTCGTTGATTCGCTCCGTGGGCGCGGGCATTCAGACGCCGGCGGTCAGCGCCACGCTGCCCCTTCTGGCCCCGGAGGACAGGCGTATGCGCTTCAACGGCATCAACGCCGCCATGCAATCGGCGGTGCAGTTTGCCGCGCCGGCAGCAGCCGGCGCTGTGCTTGCAGCCGGCACGCTGCAATCCACCCTCTGGCTGGACGTGGGCACCGCCGCCCTGGGCGTGGCGCTGCTTCTGCGCGTGCCGATGCCCGCCCAAAGGGTTCGGCGTCCGATTCCCTGTGGCGGTCCCTGCGGGGCGGCGTGGCCTACACCGTGCGTGAACGGGCGGTAAGCCGGCTGCTGGCCATCTATGGCGCGTTTGTGTTCTTCTGCGTGCCCGGCGGCTTTCTGGCTGGGCTGCATGTGAGCCGCACCTTTGGCGACAGCTACGGCTATCTGACTGTCACGGAGCTGGCCGGCTTCGCCGGCATGACGGCCGGCGGCCTTCTCATGGGCCTGTGGGGCGGCTTTTCACAGAAGGAACGCACGCTGCGGACAGGCCTGGCAGCGTTCGGCGCGCTGTCCGTCCTCATGGGATTCGCAGCCCGCTTCGACGCCTATCTGGCGCTGATGGCGCTCTATGGCGTGGCGCTGACCACGGTGCAGACCGCCGTTTCCACCCTGCTGCAGGAGCGTTCCGCGCCCGCCATGCAGGGGCGCGTGTTCGGACTGATGAGCGCGGTCTATTCGATCTGCATGCCGCTGGGAATGGCGGTGTTTGGCCTGCTGGCGGACCGGATACCGCTTTGGTGCCTGATGACCGCATCCGGCGCGGCGCTGCTGATCCAGGCGGGAGCGGAGGTGTTTGTCCAGCTGCGGCGCCGCGGCTGAACAAGCAAATGAGGCCTCCTTGCCCGCGACCGTTTTTCTGATGTTCTTCCGCTTCCTAAAATTGCCGTCACCGGTTTACAGAAAATAAGGACTGTGATATAATAACAAAAAAGCTTCTAGTCCTTGCTTACACAGAACCGGCAAGCGAAAAAAGGAGGATTTCCAGGTATGAAAAAGGTCTTTTCTGTCGTTCTTGCACTATTGATGGTCCTGAGCGTATGCTCTTTTGCCAGCGCGGAGGGAAAGGATTACAGCGGCTATACCATCCGCATCTACTCCAACTCCAACTCCACCGAGCGCGCCACCTGGCTGGAAATCGCCGCCAAGGCTGCGGGTTTCACCATCTCGCTGGATGACAACAGCGTCATCTCCGGCGACACCGCCGCCATTCAGGCCGCCAACGAGAACAAGGACGGCGACATCATCTTCGGCCTCAACGAAACCCGCTGGTCCCAGCT
>CALVNG010000176.1 GCA_944349545.1 uncultured Eubacteriales bacterium | reverse complement strand
CCTGGCAGGGGCAGAAGGATTCGAACCCTCAACAAAGGTTTTGGAGACCCACGTGTTACCATTACACCATGCCCCTATGGAACGATTTGAAAGTATACACGACCTTTCCCGATTTGTCAACAGAAAAATCCAAACCTCTGTTTTTTGCGCGCAGGCCGGGCGCCGGACCGCGGACCCGGCCCGCGCGAAGGGTTATTCCTCGCCGTCGCGCATGGGCTTCTGCTCGTGAATGGCGTAGAGCTCCGCATAGCTGCGAGCCTGACCGGACGTGCGCACGGCAGAGGGAATCAGCCCCGTGCATTCCGTAGCCGAAGCCAGCTCCATCACATCCGGCACAGGCGGATTGGCCGGCGTTTGTCTGTCCCGTGGCTTCATTTCAAATCGCCTCCCCTAATGCTTTCCGGGGCAGTGTGCGCCGTCGAAAAGCCCATTATGCGCACGGATTCTATTTCCTTTTGACATTTGATGGCAAGCGCCGTATAATGAGAATAACTTTTTGCCGTACCAAAGGAGCGATGCGCCTTGAAGCACAAGGAGCCAGCCGGCCGCTCCGGCTATTATCCCCATGGACACTACGCAGGTTCGCCGAACCGCCGTCAGAAAAAGGCTCTGCGCAAACCGCTGTTCTATGTGTTGATCGCGGTATGCGCCTGCGTATTTGCAACCTCCGCCGTGCTGCTGATTCGCTATTATGCCGATATTGCTTCCTCCCGCAACGCTTCCGCGCAGCTGAGCGAGCTCTACCAGTCGGCGCAGGAATCCTCGCAGGTCACAGGCGCGCCCTCCGCCGTTCCCACCTCCGCGCCCTCGGCTACCCCGTCTTCCGCGCCTTCGGCCACGCCCACAGCGACCCCTGCTGCCACATCCTCACCCGTCCCCGCCGCGTCTACGGCCTCTGCGCTCCTGCTTTCGTCCGCCTCCGGCGACCTGACCGCCGAGGAGTTGTGGCCGACCACCTATCCGGACAACCCCCGCCTGGACGTGTCCTCCGTCTTTGACGAATTGCAGGAGCGCAACCGCGACATCATCGCCTGGCTCAAGATTGATGACGAGCTGGAGGAACCCGTGGTCCAGCGCGACAACGTCTTTTACCTCACCCACAACGCCCTGCAGCAGGAGAGCGTGACCGGCGCGCTGTTTCTGGACGAAAACTGCGACCTCATCCACGTGCCCACCCAGATGGTCATTCACGGCCACAACATGAAGGAGGGCGCGATGTTCGGCATGCTCAAAAAATATAAGGTCAAGGGCGCAGAATTCTACCGCGAGCACGCCTTCATCGACTTCAACACCCTCTATGAAAACGGCCGCTACGTCATCTTTGCCGTGGCGGAGATCGATATTCGTCCCGGCCAGCCGCATTACCTGCCCTTCTGGCACTATTCGCGTTTTAACAGCGCGGAGGCCTTCAACCGCTACGTCGAAACCGCGCGCGCCTGCTCCCTGTATCACTGCACGGTGGATGTGCAGCCCGGCGACCGGCTGCTCACCCTGTCCACCTGCACCGGCACGGACGACAACCTGCGCCTGGTGGTCATGGCCCGCAAGCTGCGCGAGGGCGAAAACCAGCTGGATCTGAACATGGAAGTCATGAGCACCTACGACCGCTGAGAGCGCCTCTTTACAAGGGGCAAAAACTGTGCTATCATACCTCCCAGCGGCTATGATGAGGACGGGTGCGCCTTCCTACCGCAGCCAAGCGAGTCCGGGGATGATGCGAGCCGGACGCCGCGGCGGCGCGCCGGATCACCTCGGAGCCATCCGCATGAGGGCGCCTTGCGCCGTAAGGCGGGTCGGGCGCTCCCGTGACAGGGCCGGCCGGTGCATGCCGGCCATGAGCGGACGGCGGCATGCCGTCAAAATGGGTGGTACCGCGGAAAAGCGTTTTTTCCGTCCCGTTGCGCGGGGCGGTTTTTTCATGCCCCGAATGGTTTCCCCACACATCCCAAAGGAGGCACGGACCCAATGTACCGCAAAGTATCCACGGACATGAACTTCGTCGAGCGCGAAAAGGAAGTGCTGGATTTCTGGAAGCGTGAAGGCATCATGGAAAAGAGCTTCCACCACCGCGACGGCGCGGAGCGCTTCACCTTCTTCGACGGCCCGCCCACGGCCAACGGCCGCCCGCACATCGGCCACATCGAGACGCGCGCCATCAAGGACCTGATTCCGCGCTTCCAGAGCATGAAGGGCAAGGACGTTTTGCGCAAGGCCGGCTGGGACACCCACGGCCTGCCCGTGGAGCTGGAGGTGGAAAAGCTGCTGGGCCTGGACGGCAAGCCGCAGATCGAGGCCTACGGCATCGAACCCTTCATCGCCGAGTGCAAAAAAAGCGTGTGGAAATACCAGCACGAGTGGGAGGAAATGTCCGACCGCGTGGCCTTCTGGGCGGATATGAAGGACCCCTACATCACCTACAAGGACGACTATATCGAGTCCGAATGGTGGAGCCTCAAGGAGATCTGGAAAAAGGGCCTGCTCTACAAGGGCTTCAAGGTCGTGCCCTACTGCCCCCGCTGCGGCACCGCGCTCTCCAGCCACGAGGTCGCGCAGGGCTACAAGGAGGTCAGCGACGTTTCGGCCACGGTCCGCTTCAAGGCCGTGGGCCGCGAGAATACCT
>CALVNG010000175.1 GCA_944349545.1 uncultured Eubacteriales bacterium | reverse complement strand
TCCCCCGGCTTTTTTGTCAGCTTCGGCCCAGGATGGCCCCGGCGATGCCGCCGCCGGCCACGCCCATGGCCAGGTCGCTCAGGTAGGCGGTGAAGGGCAGCTGCTGGCCGGAGAGCAGCGCGTAGAGGCCCACGCCCAGCGCCATATAGATCAGGCCCAGCAGCGCGCCCCACATCAGGCCCTTCTCGCCGCCGCGGCCCACCATGACCCACACGCCCGCGAAGATGGACGCCAGCTTGACGAGCTGGTTGACCACGCGCACGGCGGTATCGGAGGGCCTGAGCCACTGCATCAGCAGGGCAAAGAGCAGCACGCACGCCAGCGTGACGCCCACGGCGGCCAGGAGGCCGCGAAAGAGGCGCGGGGCGCGGCTGCGGCGCGAGCGCCGGCGCGTGGAGCGGCTGGCGGCGGGGGTGGCGTAGGTTGCAGGCATAAGAAAAACCTCCCTCTGTTCGCTTTGATACAGGATATGCGGACAGGGGGAGGCTTCATGCCGGGAAAAGCGTCAGTTGAGGACCTCGCTGTCGTTCTCGATAGCGACTTCCTCCACGTTGCGGATGGCCCAGCGGGCAAAGACCAGCTTGACGTTGTCGCGGCCCACGCTCAGCTCGATGGTGTCGTCCTTGATGGAGGTGATGGTGCCGTAGATGCCGCCGATGGTGCACACGCGGTCGCCCGCCTTGAGGGCGGCCAGCATTTCCTTGACCTTCTTGTCCTTCTTCTTCTGCGGACGGATCAGCAGGAAGTAGAACACCACGAACATGAGGACCAGCGGCAGGATCATGCCCAGCATTTCGCCCACGCCCGCGGTGGCGGTGGCGGCGGTCGCGTCCGTGGCGGCGGCGTCGGCGGCGCCGGTGGCGGCGTCGGTCAGGCCCATCAGCATTTGAGTCATTGCGTTCATCGTTTGGTAAACCCCTTTCCAAGAGTGGTTACGGATGATTATAGCAAATCCTTGGGAAAAGCACAAGCGCGCATGTCGAAAAAGTGCGCGGGCCGCGCAGGCGCGCGGTCAGCCGGACCGGTGGTTGCGGCAGGGTCCGCGCAGCAGATCACCCGCGCCCGCGACCGCCGGCAGGGGCATGCGCAGCAGCGTGCCCGCCACGGAGGCCGTCTGGACGGCCTCGCCCGTTTCCGCAAGCGTCATGCGCGAGACGGTGAAGGCCCGCGGCCCCGCCGGGGTGAGCACCTCCAGCGCGTCGCCCACGTAGAAGCGGTTTTTCAGGCGCACGAGACACTCGCCCGCCTCCGACGGGCCCGACAGCACGTCGCCCACGTATTCCATCGACTGCGTGAAGCCCTCCGCGCCGCCGGGCGGCTCGGGCGGGCCGAAGTAGAAGCCCGTGGTGAGCGTGCGGTGGCTGGCCTTTCGGACCTCCGCAAGCAGCTCCGGCACGGCCCGGCGGTACGCCTCCGCGCCCTCCAGCTCCAACAGGTCCAGCGCGCGGCGGTAGGCCGATACCACCGTGGCCACGTAATAGGCGGTTTTCATGCGGCCCTCGATCTTGAGGCTGGCAACGCCCGCGTCCCGCAGGCGGTCCAGATGGCCGATCATGCACAGATCGCCCGCGGAATACAAATAGGTGCCCCGCTCGTCCTCATAGACGGGCAGGTACTCGCCGGGGCGCTTCTCCTCCGTCAGGTGGTAGCGCCAGCGGCAGGGCTGGGCGCACGCGCCCCGGTTGGCGCTGCGGCCGGTGAGCGCCGCGCTGAGCAGGCAGCGCCCGCTGTAGGCCACGCACATGGCCCCGTGCACGAAGGCCTCCAGCGCCATGTCCGGGGAAAGCGCGCGGCGCAGGGCCGCGATCCCCTCCAGGCGCATCTCCCGCGCCAGCACCACGCGCGCGGCGCCCGTGACGGCGCGCAGCGCCTCCGCCGCCGAAGCGTTGCATACGCTCAGCTGCGTGCTCAAATGCAGCGCAAGGCCCGGCACCTGCCTTCGCAGCTCCGCCGCCACGCCCACGTCAGCCACGATGGCCGCGTCCACGCCCGCCTTCAGCGCCCCGCGCGCCGTATCCACGAAATCCGCAAGCTCGCCGTCCGTCGAAAGGGCGTTGATCGCGGCGTAGAAGCGCGCGCCCCGCGCGTGGCACAGGTCCACGGCCTCCCGGAGCGCCGCCGCGTCAAAGTTGCCCGCGAAGGCGCGCAGGCTGTGCCGCGAAAGCCCGCCGTACACCGCGTCCGCGCCGAAGCGCAGCGCGGCTTTGAGCTGCTCCATGCCCCCCGCGGGGGCGAGCAGCTCCATCCTTTGCATGGTCACATGCCCCGCTCCTCGTCATACGCCTTCCACAGCGGCGCGTAAATCGCCACGGCGCGCTCGTGCTCCTCCAGCGTGCGGCTGAAATGAAGCTCGCCGGTGCTGGGGTCCTTGCTGCAGAAGTACAGGTATTTTTCCGCCACGTAGCTCTCGTCCGGGTACAGGGCCGCGTTGATGGCCTCGGGCGAGGGGTTGCAGATGGGGCCGACGGGCAGGCCGCTGACCTTGTAGGTGTTGTAGGGCGAATCCACCGCCAGGTCGCTCTGGCGAAGCGCCATGCGCCGCTCGCCCGTGACGTAGTGGACGGTGGGGTCGCTCTGGAGCATCATGCCCTGATCCAGGCGGTTGTGGAAGACCGCGCTGACCTTGGCAAAGTCGGCCTTTTTGGCCTCCTTCTCGATCATGGAGGCCAGGGTGAGCACCTGATCCATCGTCATGCCGATCTCCTCGGCCCGCGCCTGCCACTCGGCGGTAAAGACCTTGTCCGTCTGGGAGAGCAGCTTTTTGATGATGT
>CALVNG010000174.1 GCA_944349545.1 uncultured Eubacteriales bacterium | reverse complement strand
GCTTGCGCCGCGTCGCCGGACCGACGAACAGCAGATCACCCACGGGCAGCGGCCAGACCATGTCCCGGAAGGAATCCGGCGGGATGACCGTGACCGCGTCCGGCTTTTTCATGTCGCTGCCCAGCTTGGCAAAAACCTTGTTGAACGACACCCCAACCGATACCGTAATGCCCAGCTCGCGCTTCACCCGGAGCCGGATCTCATGGGCGATGTGCTCGCCGTCCCGAATCGTCAGGCCGGGGTTGCTAAGGTCAATCCACGCCTCGTCCAGCCCGAAGGATTCCACACGGTCGGAATACTCCTCGTAGAGCCTGCGCATGCGCTGGCTGAAACGGATGTAGAGCGCGTAATCCGGCGGCACGCAGATCAGGTCCGGGCACTTCTGCCGCGCCTGCCAAATGGCTTCCCCGGTCTGCACGCCGAACTGCTTTGCAATCTGGTTTTTGGTCAGCACAATGCCGTGGCGTTCCTCCACGCTGCCGCACACCGCCACAGGGCTGTGGCGGATGGACGGCGTATACAGGCATTCGACGCTGGCGTAGAACGCGTTGGCGTCGCAATGAAGAACGACCCGTTCCATGACCGCTCCCTCCCATCACAGGCTCTCCTTCTATTTTACGAACATATGTTCCTATGTCAAGCCTCAATATCTGCCCATTGTCTGTCCGATGGACTCAAGATGCTGTTTTCGCTGGCGCGTGGCGCCCAGATATGCTAAAATAATTCTGAAGCAACCTTTGAGGAGGAATACGCCATGAAACTGCATACCGGTATCCGCAGAGCGGTCCGTGCGGGACTGGCCATCGTGTGGCTGCTGCTTTTGCCTCTCTGGGGCGCATGCGCGGAAACGGCGGATATCCCGGATTATGCGCTGGCGGAGAACTGGGCATACTTTGCCGACGGCGGGGACCTGGCAGCGGATGTGTTCTTCATCTGTCCCACGGTGTATGCCGGAGCGGACCGGGCGTTCAACATGCCGATGGACGACGGGGATGCACGCGCCGGCTTTCTGGTCGCCACCAACATGGAAAAGGGCATCTATGACGAATCCGCCTGCTTCTATGCCCCCTATTACCGGCAGGCCGGGCTGAACGTTTACGCCCTGCCCGAGGAGGAGCGGGAGCCCTGGCTTTCGCTGGCCTATGAGGATGTCCGGGCGGCGTTCACCTATTATCTGGAGAACTGCAACGAAGGGCGTCCCCTGGTGCTGGCGGGCTTTTCACAGGGGGCCGACATGTGCATCCGGCTGATGAAGGACTGCTTTGCCGACGAAGCCACAAAGGAGCTGCTGGTGGCCTGCTATGCCATCGGTTGGCGGATTACGGAGGAGGAATTGCAGGCGTATCCCCATTTGCGCATGGCGTCGGGCGAGGACGACACGGGCGTGATCGTCTCTTTCAACAGCGAGGCGGAAAGCGTGGAGGACTCCCTGCTGATTGCCTCCGGCGTGCGATCGCTGGCCATCAACCCGCTCAACTGGCGCACCGACGCGACCCCCGCCTCCAAAGAGGAAAATCCGGGCGCGTGTTTTACCGACTACAGCGGGCGGATCGTAACCGAGATCCCTCATTTGACCGGGGCTTATCTCGACCCCGTGCGCGGGAGCCTGAAGGTGCCCGACGTGTCGCCCGAGGACTATCCCCCGGTGCTGTCCCTGTTTTCCGAGGGCGTGTATCACCTCTACGATTATCAGTTCTTTTACCGGAGTCTGCAGGAAAACGTGGCCGTAAGGCTCAGCGCCTACCTGCAGGCGCAGGCAGCGCAGTGAGCGCGGCGGCCCCGGTGCCGCGGAGGGAGGAAAACGACATGTTTCAGGATGCCGTGGTGGTGGTCACCGGCGGTGCGAAGGGCATCGGCAAGGTCATCGCGCAGGAGTTTGAAAAGGCCGGCGCGCATGTATGCGTGATGGATCTGCTGCCAAACGATTACTTTGTGGGCGACGTGGGCGACAAGGCGGCGCTGGAGGCCTTCGCGGCGAAGGTCATCGCGGATTACGGGCGGGTGAACGTGCTGGTCAACAACGCCCTGCCCCTCACCCGCGGGCTGGATGCATGCACCTATGAGGAATTCAACGCCGCGCTGCGCGTGGGCGTGACGGCCCCATTCTACCTGACAAAGCTGTTTGCGCCCTATTTCGTGCCCGGCGCGTCCATCATCAACATTTCTTCTTCCCGCGACCGCATGAGCCAGCCGCAGACGGAGAGTTATACCGCGGCCAAGGGCGGCATCGCGGCGCTGACGCACGCCCTGGCCGTGAGCCTGGCCGGGCGGGTGCGGGTCAATTCCATCTCCCCCGGCTGGATTGACACGGCCTTCACCCGTTACGAGGGGCCGGACGCGGATCAGCACCCGGCAGGGCGCGTGGGCCATCCGCTGGACATCGCCAACATGGCGCTCTATCTTGCGTCGGACAAGGCGGGATTCATCACGGGGGAAAACATCTGCATCGACGGCGGCATGACCCGCCAGATGATTTACCACAATGACTTCGGCTGGACGCTCAAGGAGGAACACAAGCCATGAAAACCGTTATCTGCTATTATTCCTGCCATCACGGAAACACCCGGAAGGTGGCGCAGGCCATGGCCGAAGAATGCGGCGCCACGCTGGTGGACCTTTCCGCCCGGACGGAGCCATCGCTGGAGGAATACGACCTGATTGGCTTTGCCTCCGGCATCTACGGCTTTTCCCTCCATCCGTCGGTGGTGCAGGCTGCCCGCGAGCGGCTGCCCCGCGGAAAGCGTGTTTTCTGCGTCTACACCTATGGCGGCGCAAAGG
>CALVNG010000173.1 GCA_944349545.1 uncultured Eubacteriales bacterium | reverse complement strand
ACGCTGATCTTGCGCTTCTGGGCGATGTAGACGCGCACCATCTCGTTGACGCCGGGGGAGAGTTCGTCCTTGTTCTCGCGGGTGAAGATCTTCACGTCCACCACGATGCCGCCCTCGCCGTGGGGCACGCGCAGGGAGGTGTCGCGCACCTCGCGGGCCTTTTCGCCGAAGATGGCGCGAAGCAGGCGCTCCTCGGCGGTGAGGTCGGTTTCGCCCTTGGGCGTCACCTTGCCCACCAGAATGTCGCCGGCGCGCACCTCCGCGCCGATGCGGATGATGCCGTCCTCGTCGAGGTCCTTGACCGCGTCGTCGCCGATGTTGGGGATGTCGCGGGTGATTTCCTCGGGTCCCAGCTTGGTTTCGCGGGCCTCGGACTCGAACTCCTCGATGTGGATGGAGGTATACACGTCCTCCTTGACCAGCTTTTCGCTGATGAGCACGGCGTCCTCGTAGTTGTAGCCCTCCCAGGTCATGAAGCCGATGAGGACGTTGCGGCCCAGGCCGATCTCGCCCATCTCGGTGGAGGGTCCGTCGGCCAGCAGGTCGCCCTTTTCCACGGCCTGCCCGGCCTTGACGCGGGGGCGCTGGTTGATGCAGGTGCCCTGATTGGAGCGGGCGAACTTGCTGAGCTTGTAGGTGTGGCGCTCGCCGAGGGTGTCGCGGACCACGATGCGGTCGCCGGCCACCTTCTCCACCACGCCGTCCTGCTTGCTGAGCACCACCACGCCGGAGTCGTGCGCGGCCTTGTACTCCATGCCGGTGCCCACGATGGGGGCTTCGGGCACGAGCAGCGGCACGGCCTGGCGCTGCATGTTGGAGCCCATCAGGGCGCGGGTGGCGTCGTCGTTCTCCAGGAAGGGAATCATGGCCGTGGCCACGGAGACGATCTGCCGGGGGCTTACGTCGATCAAATCGACGTTCTCGCGCGGCACGCGGATGATCTCGGCCTTGTCGCGCACGGTGACGTACTCGTTTTGGAAGGAGCCGTCCTCATTCAGCGGCTCGTTGGCCTCGGCGACCTTGTAGAAGTCCTCCTCGTCGGCGGTCATGTAGACGATCTCGTCGGTGACGCGGTGGGTCTTGGGGTCCACCACGCGGTAGGGGGCCTCGATGAAGCCGTACTCGTTGATGCGCGCGTAGGTGGCCAAAGAGCCGATCAGGCCGATGTTGGGACCTTCGGGCGTCTCGATGGGGCAGATGCGGGCGTAGTGGCTGTAGTGCACGTCGCGCACCTCGAAGGAGGCGCGGTCGCGGTTGAGGCCGCCGGGGCCCAGGGCGCTGAGGCGGCGCTTGTGGGTGAGCTCGGCCAGCGGGTTTGGCTGGTCCATGAACTGCGACAGCTGCGAGGACCCGAAGAACTCCTTGATGGCCGCGCTCACGGGGCGGATGTTGATCAATTCGCCCGGGCGCACCTCGTCGGCGTCCTGAATGGCCATGCGCTCGCGCACCACGCGCTCCAGACGGCTCAGGCCGATGCGGATCTGGTTTTGCAATAGCTCGCCCACCGAGCGCAGGCGGCGGTTGCCCAGATGGTCGATGTCGTCGGTAAACCCAAGGCCCCAGGGCAGGCCCAGCAGATAGCTGATGGAGGCCACGATGTCCTCGGTGATGATGTGCTTGGGCACCAGGTCGTGCGCGCGGGCGCGCACGGTTTCGCGCAGCAGCTTTTCGTCATCCCCGCAGGCGTCCAGGATCTCCGTAAGCACGGGGAAGAGCACGTTCTCCTGCACGCCGGCCTCCCTGAGATCAAAGGGCAGGTATTTGGAGGCGTCTACGAAGTGGTTGCCCACGACGCGGTGCACGCGGCCGCCCTCCAGCCGCACATCGACGGCGTTGACGCCGGCGTTCTGGATCTGGCGGGCCTTTTCGCGGCTGATGGTCTCGCCGGCGCGGGCCAGCACCTCGCCGGTGCGGGGGTCTGCGATGTCGGCGTCGGTCACCTGGCCCTGAATGCGGGTGGCGAGGGAGAGCTTCTTGTTGAACTTGTAGCGGCCCACGCGCATGAGGTCGTAGCGCTTGGCGTCGAAAAAGAGGGAGTTGAACAGGCTCTGCGCGCTCTCGCGGGTGGGCGGCTCGCCGGGCTTCTGCCGCTTGTAGATTTCGATGAGGCCCTCGTCGCGGCTGTGGGCGTTGTCGCCGCGCTGGAGGGTGGCCATCAGGCGCTCGTCCGCGCCCAAAAGGTCCACGATCTCCTGATCGGTGCCGTAGCCCAGCGCGCGCAGGATCAGCGTGATGGGCAGCTTGCGCGCCCGGTCGATGCGCACCCACAAAACGTCGTTGGAATCGGTTTCGTACTCCAGCCACGCGCCGCGGTTGGGGATGACCGTGGTGGAAAACAGGTGCTTGCCGGCCTTGTCGATCTGGTCTTCGTAGTACACGCCGGGGGAGCGCACCAGCTGGCTGACGATGACGCGTTCCGCGCCGTTGATGATAAAGGTGCCGTGCTCGGTCATGAGGGGGAAGTCGCCCATGAATACGTCGGATTCCTTGATTTCGCCGGTCTCGCGGTTTTTCAGGCGCACAAACACCTTCAGCGGGGCGGCGTAGGTCATGTCGCGTTCCTTGCAGCGTTCCACGCTGTTTTTGGGCTCGTCCAGCGAATAGTCCACAAACTCCAGCGAGAGGTTCTCGGTGTAGTCCACGATCGGGCTTACGTCATCGAGCACCTCGCGCATGTCCACTTCCAGAAAGCGGCGGTAGGAGTTTTTCTGCACCTCGATGAGATCGGGCATGTCCAGAATCTCGTCGATGTGCGAGAAGCTCTGCCGCTTCCTCAGCTTCCCCATTTGAACCTCATGCACCATAAATGCCATCACCCCTTATGTTCCTCGCA
>CALVNG010000172.1 GCA_944349545.1 uncultured Eubacteriales bacterium | reverse complement strand
GGCATCCGCCGGGCGCTGCGCGGCATCCCGCAGATCGAGGTGACCTTCTCCATCGACGCCAACGGCATCGTCAACGTGTCCGCCAAGGACCTGGGCACCGGCCGTCATCAGGAGATCACCCTCACCCAGAGCTCCAACATGTCCTCCGCCGAGATCGACCAGGCCATCCGCGACGCGGAGCGATACGCCGCCGAGGACGCGCTGCGCCGCAAATCCGCGGAGCTGCGCAACCGGGGCGAGGAGCTGCTCTACCAGGCCAAGTCCGCCCAGAAGAAGCTTGGCCCGGAGGACCGCGAGCGCATCGAGACGCTTCGCAAGCGCGTCAAGGGCGCGCTGGATCAGAAGGACGACCGCGCCCTGGAGGACGCCATCGCGGATCTCACCCAGGCGCTGCAGTCCGTGGGCCGTTTTACGGACGATTCCGCCTCCTCCAGTGAGGACGGAGCGATGGACGCCTCCTTCACCTCCGGCGAGGGCGGCTCGCAGAACTGACCATGCGGGGAGGGAACGCAGCTTGTTCGGTTATGTGACCATCGCCGCCGGGGCGCTGACCCAGGAGCAGCGCGAGCGCTACCGCGCCTATTACTGCGGCCTGTGCCACGCGTTGAAGCGCCGCTACGGCGCGCTGGGCCGCATGACGCTCAGCTATGATATTACCTTTTTATATCTCCTGCTCAGCTCACTCTACGAGCCGGATGAGACGCAGGGCGCGGCCCGCTGCCTCCCCCATCCCTTCCGGCGGCATGTCTATGTTCAAAGTGAGCTCTGTGACTACTGCTGCGATATGAATCTGGCGCTGGCCTACCACAAGTGCCTGGACGACTGGCACGACGATCGCAGCCTTCCCGGCCGGGCCGAGGCCGCTTTGCTGGCCGACGCCTATGCGCGCGTGGCCGCGGCCTATCCCAAAACCTGCGGGGAAATCGAGCGATGCCTGGCCGCCATCAGCCGTCTGGAGCGCGAGGGCGCGTCCTCACCCGACGCGGCGGCCAACCTGACCGCCTCCATGCTGGGCGCGATCTACCGCTATCGGGAGGATCTGTGGGCCGACACGCTCCAGCGCATCGGGGAGGGGCTGGGCCGCTTCATCTACCTGATGGATGCCTATGACGATCTGGAGGCGGATCGCCGCCGCGGGCGCTACAACCCGCTGAGGGACATGAGCCTGCAAGGCGACTACGAGGATCGGATTCTTGAAAGCCTGACGCTGCTGATTGCCGAAAGTACCGACGCCTTTGAGACCTTGCCCCTGGTAAGGGATATGGACATTTTGCGAAATATCCTGTATGCTGGTTGCTGGACGCGCTACCGGCTCAAGCAGGCAAAGCGCGAACGCAGGCGGGGCGTACCTGCGCCCCGCAAGGAAAGTGAGGCGGACCGCGGGCCCGCCCAAAGGCATAAGGAGGACGGGGCATGAGAGACCCCTACGAGGTACTGGGCGTGTCACCGGGCGCGTCGGACGATGAGATCAAGGCCGCCTACCGCAAGCTGGCCAAAAAATACCATCCTGATCTGAACAACGGCTCTGCGGAGGCCGAGGCCCGCATGAAGGAGGTCAACGAGGCCTACACGTTGCTCATCAAGCACAAGGGGCAGACCGGCGGGCCCAGCGGCTACGGTTCGCAGGGCGGGAGCGGGTACGGCTCCTCCTCCGGCGGTTATGGGGGATATGGTTCCTCCGGCAGCTACGGAGGCTCTGGATATGGCTCCTATGGCGGCGGCTATGGCTCGTCGGGCGGAGGCGGTCAGGGCGGCTTTGATTTCGGCGGCTTCGGCTTCGATTTCGAGGACCTCTTCGGCGGCGGTCAGCGGCGCAACTACCAGTCCACCGCCTACACCGAAAATGATCCCGAGCTGCGCGCCGCCGCGCAGGCGGTGTTGTCGGGCCGCTACAGCGAGGCGCTTGGCCTTCTGCGCGGCGCGACCAATCGCAAGGCCGCGTGGTACTACTGGAGCGCCCGCGCCAACATGGGCCTGGGCAACCGCATCGCGGCCCTCAACGACGCGCGCACCGCGGTCAACATGGCTCCGGACGAGCCCGCCTTCCGCGAGCTGCTGGCGCAGCTCAACGCCGGCAGCCGCGCCTATGGCCAGCGCGGGACACAGGGCGGCTTCGGTTCCTACCTGTGCGCCAATCCGTGCCTGACGCTATGCCTGGCAAACATGCTGTGCAACTGCTGCTGCCTGGGCGGCCGCGGCGGCTTCTACTATTGCTAAACTGACCAGAAAAGAGGTTTTCCCATGACCTTTTGGCAAAAGATCAAGCAAACCCTTCGCTCCTTCATGAACGGCCGCCACGGCGCCGACCAGCTCTCCATGGCGCTGCTGTGGACGGGGCTGATCGCCTACCTGCTGGGCACCATATTCTCAGGCGTGCAGGGGTTCTTCCTCTGGCCGCTGCTTGGCATTCTGCTCACGCTGGCGGGCATCGCGGCCTATGTGCTGTGCATCTTCCGCATGTTCTCGCGCAACAACGACAAGCGCGCCGCTGAAAACCGCCGCTACATGGCCATGATGGAGCGCCGCCGCACCGCCCGCCGCCAGGCCAGGGTACGCTTTCAGAACCGCAAGAAATACAAGTATTTCCGCTGCCCCGGCTGCCGGGCCTGGCTGCGCCTGCCGCGCGGGACGGGCGTTGTCACGGTGACCTGCAGCCGGTGCCATACCAGCTTTACTCAGAAGGCATAGCCCATTGAGGGGGAAGGAAGCAAATCGCTTTCTTCCTTTTTTTCCTAATTCGCAATTTTTGTAACAACCCTTGCCAAAATGGGGCGCATTGTGTCCGCAAACCCAGGAAAACCACCATATATCGCTATTTACAACCTTTGCAAATGATTGTACAATGAAATTCCACATGAGGGAAGATTTTGTCC
>CALVNG010000171.1 GCA_944349545.1 uncultured Eubacteriales bacterium | reverse complement strand
GCCCCGCGCGCGTCAAGCCGCAAAATCTCCGGCTTTCTTTTGCAAAAAGCGTTTACAAACGCTATGCGCCGTGGTAAAATAAAGAACGTGCGCATAGCGCAGGGAAATCCTTGTGCCCGGCCCGTTCGGAAAGCCCCCGCAAGCCCCGCTCCCGTCCCCTTTCCGGGGAGGTTCGGAGGGGCCCGCAGGCCACTCCGAATGGATTCCGAATCCAGCGACATGCGCGGTGGATTCGGAAGCCTTGCGGAGCAAGGTTTCCTTACGCGTTTCTCCGGCCGCGCCGAAGGCGCAGGAGAAACGTGCATCCCCCGGCGGGAAAGATCGCCGTCAGGCGAGCTTTTCCGACGCTCGAAGAACCGCGCCCCTGGCCCGCCGAAGGCCAACGGCCCGCTATGGACGCGGCGATTACTACACGGCGGCCCCGCCGCCAGTCTGAGGAGGCAAACCCATGGACAAGTCCGAAATCATCAAGACCTATGCCCGCCACGAGGGCGACACCGGTTCCCCCGAGGTGCAGATCGCGCTGCTGACCAGCCGCATCAACCACCTCAACGAGCACCTCAAGATCAACAAGAAGGACCACCACAGCCGCCGCGGCCTGCTTCTGATGGTCGGTAAGCGCCGCGGACTGCTGGACTACCTCAAAAAGACCGATATCGAGAGCTACCGCGCCCTGATCGCCCAGCTGGGCCTGCGCAAGTAAAGCCCTCTCGATCCGCAACCGCGCCACGGCGGGCCGTCCCGCCCGGCGCGGCTGTTTTGCACACGCGCGGAGGAAGCCGCGCAAGCGTGGAAGCGCCCCCGGCGGAGGCCGCGGGGCCGATGGAATGAGGAGAAGAGAAGAAGAATGGACTACAAGGTATTTTCAACGGAGCTGGCGGGCCGCCCGCTGACGATCGAATTTGGCAAGTACGCCCAGCAGGCGAACGGCTCGGCCTTCGTGCGCTACGGCGACACCGTGGTCATGGTCAACGCCACCATGAGCGAAAAGGCGCGCGAGGGCGTGGACTTCTTCCCCCTGAGCGTGGACTTTGAGGAGAAGCAGTATTCCGTGGGCAAGATCCCCGGCGGCTTCATCAAGCGCGAGGGCCGGCCCACGGAGAAGGCGACCCTCACCTGCCGCCTGATCGACCGCCCCCTGCGCCCCCTGTTCCCCAAGGGCATGCGCAACGACGTGCAGGTCGTCGCGACCTGCCTGAGCGTGGACAAGGACATCCCCCCGGAGGTGCCCGCGATGATCGGCTCCTCCGCGGCCCTCTCCGTCAGCGACATCCCCTGGGGCGGCCCCACCGGCACGGTGGTGGTCGGCTGCGTGGACGGCGAGCTGGTCCTCTGCCCCGACGCCGCCCAGCGCGAAAAGAGCACGCTGCACCTCACCGTCAGCGGCACCCGCGACGCCGTGCTCATGGTCGAGGCGGGCGCCAGGGAAGTGCCCGAGGAGCTGATGCTGCGCGCCATCCTCTTTGGCCATGAGGAAATCAAAAAGCTGGTCGCCTTCATCGAGGGCATCCGGCAGGAAATCGGCAAGGAAAAGGCCGAGGTCGCCCTCATCACCACCGGCGATGACGTCAAGGCCGCCGTGCGCGAATACGCCTACGACAAGTGCCGCTGGGTGTTTGAAACCACCGACCGCCACGAGCGCCAGGCGCGCGAGGCCAGCGTCAAGGCCGAGTGCGAGGAGCACTTCGCCGAGCGGTTCGAGGGCCGCCTGAGCGAGGTGGACGACGCGCTGTACTACCTCAACAAGGAGATCATGCGCGCCAGGATCCTCACCGACGGCGTCCGCCCCGACGGCCGCGGCCTCACCGACGTGCGCCCCATCTGGTGCGAGGTCGGCATTTTGCCCCGCACGCACGGCAGCGCCATCTTCACCCGCGGCGAAACCCAGGCCCTCACCGTCACCACCCTCGGCTCCATGAGCGACGTGCAGATTCTGGACGGCCTGGGCACCGAGGATTTCAAGCGCTACATCCACCACTACAACATGCCCCCCTACGCCACCGGCGAGGCGGGCCGCATGAAGAGCCCCGGCCGCCGCGAGATCGGCCACGGCGCGCTGGCTGAGCGCGCCCTGGAGCCGGTCGTGCCCGGCGAGGATGAGTTCCCCTACGCGCTGCGCCTGGTGAGCGAGATCCTCTCCTCCAACGGCTCCAGCTCCATGGCCTCCGTCTGCGGCAGCACGCTCAGCCTCATGGACGCGGGCGTGCCCATCAAGCGCCCCGTGGCCGGCGTGGCCATGGGCCTCATCAAGGACGCGGAGACCGGCAAGGTCGCCGTGCTGACCGACATTCAGGGCCTGGAGGACTTCCTGGGCGACATGGACTTCAAGGTGGCCGGCACCGTCAAGGGCATCACCGCCATCCAGATGGACATCAAGATCGCCGGCATCGACCGCGCGATTCTGGAAAAGGCGCTCGGCCAGGCGCTGGCGGGCCGCCTGCACATCCTCAAGATCATGCTGGACACCCTCGATAAGCCGCGCGAGCACCTCAGCCGCTACGCGCCCAAGATCGTGCGCTTCACCATCAACCCCGAAAAGATCCGCGAGGTCATCGGGCCGGGCGGCAAGATGATCAACAAGATCATCGCCGAAACGGGCGTGAAGATCGACATCGAGGACGACGGCCGCGTCTACATCGCCACCCCCGACGAGGCCGCCGCCGCCAAGGCGCGCAAGATCATCGAGGGCATCGCCAAGGATATCGAGGTGGGCGACGTATATCTGGGCAAGGTTGTGCGCATCATGAACTTCGGGGCCTTCATCGAATTGACCCCCGGCAAGGACGGCATGCTGCACATCTCCAAGATGGCCGACCATCGCGTGGAAAAGGTCGAGGACGTGATGAACATCGGCGACGAGGTCGAGGTCAAGGTCAACGAGATCGACTCGCAGGGCCGCGTCAACCTCATCCGCAACGACATCACCTAC
>CALVNG010000170.1 GCA_944349545.1 uncultured Eubacteriales bacterium | reverse complement strand
AAAACGGTTGACAAGGCGAAAAGATGGTGCTATCATTCCTCCCATCAACGCAGAGGGAGGCAGAGCCGGTATGAAAGCAGCACGCATGGACCACCGCTCCGCCTATTCCTTTACCTTTGGCTTTACGTTTATGCGTAAGGCTCTTTTGCGTTGTGCTGTGTGAGGTAAAAGGATGGGATTCCACCCCCGCGGCCAATGCCGCGGGGGTTTTTTCATGAACGAAGGAGGCGGCGGTCCCCATGATCGTGATTCTCAAAAAGCACCCCGAGGAAAAGCAGCTTAATAACCTCATGGCCTGGCTCAAGAGTCTGAACATCGCCATTCATCCCTCCGAGGGCGCCACGCATCTGGTGCTGGGGCTGGTGGGGGACACCTCGGTGGTGGACATCGACCTGCTTCGCGCGCTGGACATCGTCGAGGACGTCAAGCGCGTGCAGGAGCCCTACAAGAACGCCAACCGCAAGTTCCACGAGGAGGACAGCGTCATCCCCGTGGGGGGGACGCAGGTGGGCGGAAACGTGTTTTCCGTGATCGCCGGGCCGTGCAGTATCGAAAGCGAGGAGCAGGTCTGCCTGATCGCCACGGCGGTCAAGGCCGCGGGGGCCACCATGCTGCGCGGCGGCGCGTTCAAGCCGCGCACCTCGCCCTACGCCTTCCAGGGCCTGCGCGGGCACGGGCTGGAGCTGCTTTTGGAGGCCAAGCGGCTGACCGGCCTCCCCGTGGTTACGGAGATCATGGACCTCAGCCAGCTTCCCCTCTTTGACGAGGTGGACGTGATCCAGGTCGGCGCGCGCAACATGCAGAACTTTGAGCTGCTCAAGGAGCTGGGCCACACGGGAAAGCCCATCCTCATCAAGCGCGGGCTGGCGAATACCCTTCAGGAGCTGCTCATGAGCGCCGAGTACGTCATGGCCGGGGGCAACGAGAAGGTCATCCTCTGCGAGCGCGGCATCCGCACCTTTGAGACGGCCACGCGAAACACCCTCGACCTCTCCGCCGTGCCCATGCTCAAAAAGCTCACCCACCTGCCGGTGATCGTGGACCCCAGCCACGCCACGGGCATCTCGTGGATGGTCAAGCCCATGGCGCTGGCCGCCACCGCCGCGGGCGCGGACGGCCTGATGATCGAGGTGCACAACGACCCGGGGCGCGCCCTGTGCGACGGCGCGCAGTCGCTGACGCCGGAGGCGTTCCGCGACGTGATGGACGGCGTGCGGGCGGTTTTGCCGCATGCCTGGCATATGCCGAAGGAGGGCGTGTGACATGGACATCGGCGTGGTGGGGCTGGGGCTGATCGGCGGCTCCATGGCCCGGACGATTCGGCGCAATACCCCGCATACGGTGCTGGGCACGGACACCGACGAGCAGGTGATGTACAAGGCCCGGCTGCTGGAGGCCATCGACGGCGACCTGACCGACGAGCGGCTGGGCATCTGCGACATCGTGTTCATCGCCACCTGGCCCAAAGCGGCGGTGGACTACGTGCAAAGGCACGCCGCGGCGTTCAGGAAGGGCGCGTGGGTGATCGACCTGTGCGGCGTCAAGCGCGCGGTGTGCGGGCCGCTGTTTGAGGCGGCGCGGGAAAACGGCTTTACCTTCATCGGCGGGCACCCGATGGCGGGCATCGAGTACTGGGGCTTCGACCACGCGACGGCGACGCTGTTTGACAACGCCTCCATGATCCTCACCCCGCCGCCGGGCACGGACATTCAGACGCTGTCGGACCTCAAGCACTTCTTCCGGGGCCTTGGCTTCGGGCGGGTGGTCATCACCACGCCTGAGGAGCACGACCGGCTGATCGGCTACACGTCCCAGCTGGCGCATGTGGTGTCCAGCGCGTATGTGAAAAGCCCGGAGGCGATGAGGCACCCCGGCTTTTCGGCGGGCAGCTTCAAGGACATGACGCGCGTGGCGCGGCTGAGCGAGAAGATGTGGACGGAGCTGTTTTTGCTCAACCGCGACGAGCTGGGCGCCGAGCTGGACGCGCTGATCGGGCATCTGGAGGAATACCGCGCGGCGCTCTCGGCGGGCGACGCGCAGGGGCTGGAAAGGCTGCTTCGGGAGGGCCGGGAGCGCAAGGAGATCGTGGACCGAAAGGAGGACGAGCCATGAGGTGCGTGCAGGTGCGGGCCGGGCGGCCCTATGAGGTAATCATCGGCCGGGGGCTGATGGACGCGGTGGGCGGCATGCTCATGGAGGCGCTGGGCGGGACGCGCTCCGCCGCCATCCTGACGGACGACACCGTGGATGCGCTCTACGGCGCGAAGGTGGAGCGGGCGCTCTCGGAAAGCGGGTTTCGCGCCTGCCGCTTCGCCATGCCGCACGGCGAGGCGCACAAGACGCTGGCAACGTGGGAAAAAATGCTCGCCTTCCTCTCGGAGCAGGGCATGACGCGCGCGGACGTGGTGGTGGCCCTGGGCGGCGGCGTGCCGGGCGACGTGGCGGGCTTCGCGGCGGCGAGCTACCAGCGCGGCGTGGCGCTCATCCAGATTCCCACGACCTTGCTGGCCATGATCGACAGCAGCGTGGGCGGCAAGACGGGCGTGGATCTGGGGGGCCTCAAAAACCAGGTGGGGGCCTTTTACCAGCCGCGCATGGTGCTCATCGACCCGGACGCGCTTTCCACTTTGCCCGCGGCGACGCTTTCCGACGGCGCGGCGGAGGCGGTCAAGTACGGCGTGCTGGGCGACACGGAGCTGTTTGAGCGGCTCTCCCGCGGCGGCTGGACGGAGGACGCCGAATGGGTGATCGAGCGGTGCGTTTTCCACAAGGCGGCGCTGGTGGCCGCCGACGAGCTCGATACCGGCAGCCGCCAGCTGCTCAACCTGGGCCACACGCTGGGGCACGCCATTGAAAAGTGCAGCGGCTTTCACTTCTCGCACGGGCAGGCGGTGGCCGTGGGCATGATCTACGCCGCGCGCATCGCGCGAGGCATGGGCCTGTGCGGGCCGGAGGTGGAGGAGGCTATC
>CALVNG010000169.1 GCA_944349545.1 uncultured Eubacteriales bacterium | reverse complement strand
AAAGCGCCGAAAAGGCGCTCTTTTGAATGGCTCATTCCATGTTGAAACGCTTCTTGAAGCGGTCAACGCGTCCGCCGGTATCAACCAGCTTTTGCTTGCCGGTAAAGAAAGGGTGGCACTTGGAGCAAATTTCAACCTTCAGCTCGGGCTTGACCGACCCCGTCTCAAACGTCTCACCGCATACGCAACGGACGATGGACTTGCCATATTTGGGATGGATCTTTTCTTTCACGCGTTCTCACCTCTTTTGCGCATGCTGTGGGTTGTCTTAAACCGCAAAAGTGATTATAGCATAGTGCTGTGCGTTTTGCAAGAATTTTTTCCGAATCAGGGGCGCAATTCTCTCTCATCAAATTCTCATCTGCTTTTCATGCGGCATTTACCGATTTTTGACCGCCGCCCTCTTTTTTCCGGCGGCAAGGCGTGGTAAGATAGCTCTGACAAACGGCCGGAGCCGGCCGAAGGAGGGTGCCGCATGAGCGATCACGACGGGCTGGGCCCGGAGGGCAGCTATTTTGAAAACAAGGCGCGCCGGGAGGAGGAGGCCCGCAAAGCCAGGGGGGACGCGATGTTTCCGGTGTGGATCACGGCGCTGTACCTCCTGCTGGGCTTCGTGTTCGGGCTGTGGCATCCGGGCTGGCTTCTGTTTCTGACCATCCCGATTCACTACATGCACTTCGATTCCCAGTGGGAGCGCTTCACCAATCCCGTGGTGGTCACGCTGATCTATCTGGCGCTGGGCTGTTTCTTCGGACTGTGGCATCCGGGGTGGCTGGTGTTCCTGGCCATTCCGCTGGGCGAGATGTACAAGGGCTGACAAAGCGGCGCGGCCGCGTCCCTGCTGTTTGGGAACGCGGCCGCGCCGTTTTTTATTGCGCTGCGCCATTGGAGATCGTCCAGTCCCGCGTGGGCGGGGCCGTGATGGCGGAAGGGAGGGACTCGCCCTCCCTTAAAAGATAGCCCAGATCAAAATTGACGTTCAGGCTGCCGCTCTCCACCTCAAAGGAATCGCTGTGCGCCTCGGTCCCGTCGCCGCCGACGAGGCAGCTGGAGATGATGCGCAGCGTTTCCACCTGTTTGGTGGGGGTCAGCTCGGGATAGGCCTGCGCGACCAGCGTGTACGCGCCGGGGTACACGTCGGTGAAGAGGTAGTAGCCGTAGGCGTCGGTCACGGTTTCGTAGACCGCCTCGCCGTCCTGCACAAGGCGCACGGTGATGCCGGGGATGCCCGGCTCGCCCTCGTCGATCAGCCCGTTGCCGTTTTCGTCCAGCCAGGCCAGGTCGCCCACGCGCGCGGGCTTGATGTAGATCACGTCCATGTCCAGCCGGTGCTGGGCCATGTGCAGGTAGAACAAATCGCTCGTGCCCGAGCCCTCGCCGGAGGCGGTCACCGCGGACGCGCCGCTTTCGTAGTTGGGGTCGCCGGGCCTGACGAAGATGGTGCCGCTGGGCAGCCCCGCCTCCAGATAGTAGTCGTCGGGCCACAGGCCGTCGAAGCGGTAGCGGCCGCTGTCGTCGGTCAGCACGGTCATGAGGGGGCTGAGCTCCCCGCCCCGGTAGAGGCTCACCGTCACGCCGGCAAGGGGCGTGCGCGCGCCGTTTTCGTCCAGGTACAGGCGGCCGGCCACGCTCGTGGTGGACACCAGGCCCGTGGTCAGGCCGTCCTCGTCCTCGCCCGCTTCGACGGTCACGCCGCTCTGCGTCATCTTGAGGCCGCTTGCCACGAAGGTGGAGGCGTCGTCCGAGGCGGGGGAGGCCTGCTCGGGCAGCGTCAGGCGCACGGTATAGGTGCCGGGCCTGACGTTGTCGAAGCGGAAGCCCTGATCGGTGGAGGCCGTGCGCTTGACCACGGTGCCGCCCCGCTCGTCCACCAGCTCCAGGCTCACGCCCGACATGAGCAGCTCGCCCTCGCCGCGGCTGCCGTCCTCGTTTTCGTCCAGCCAGATCACGCCGGAGATGCTGCCCGGCTCCACCGCGCCGATGGCCTTGTCGGTCCGGTCGGTCAGCGTCTGCCACGCGCACACCAGCGACTGCTCGCCCAGCGTGCCGAAGGCCAGCCCCTCCAGCGGGCAGCTGAAGATGTAGCCCTCCGGCAGCGCGACGGTCAGCGTGTAGCCCGCCGGGCGCAGGCCCTCCAGATCAAACGCGCCGTCCGCGCCGGTCACGGCCTGCGCGGCCTCGACGCCCGCGCGGTCGGGCGCGAGGGTCACGGTCGCGCCGGCGAGGGCCTTCTCCCCCTCGTCCCACTGGCCGTTGGCGTTGAGGTCCTCAAAGACCGCGCCGCTGAAATTGCCCAGCGTCACCGCGCCCGCCGTGGGCAAGGTGAGGGCCTCGCCCATGACGACCTCGAAGGGGCCGTAGACGGTGTCCTGCCCGGCGTGGGCCACGGCGTTGCCGCCCTCGGCCACGCGCGCCATTTCGCAGTGCTCCTTAAGCAGGTAGTGCAAAGTGTAGCGGCCCGGCATCACGCCGTCAAAGAAGTAGGACCCGTCCTCGGCGGGCGTCTGGATCAGGTCGATCTCGCCGTCCTCGGACACCAGGCGCACCTGCGCGCTCAGCATGCCGATCTCGTTTTCGTCCCGCAGGCCGTTGTCGTTGAGGTCGTGGAAGAACACGCCGCCGACCGTGGAGGCGGGCAGCATGCCGGCGTTGACCCCGGTGAGGGCGTCGCCCATGGCGATGTCCATTTCGGCGGTCACGCCCAGATCGCCCACCAGCGCGGTCACGTGGCTGCCGCCCTCCTCGGCGGGCCGCAGGCGCGTGAAGCCGTAGCCCGCCTTGCGCTGCACCGCGATGGTGTAGGCGCCGGGCAGGATGCCCGTGAGGGTGTATTCGCCCTTTCCGCTGGTGGTGGCGGTGGCGACGGTCTGGCCGTCGGCATCCAGGGCATAGACCTTGAGGCCGGAGAGGCGCTTGTCGCCTTTGCCCAGCACGCCGTCGTAGGCCGCGTCCTCAAACACCACGCCGCTCACGGACGCGGTGCGCGCCACGCCCACCAGCGCCGTGGTTTCGCCGCCGCTGCTGAGCGTGAGGCCGCCGATGGTGAACTCCCGCCGCGTGGA
>CALVNG010000168.1 GCA_944349545.1 uncultured Eubacteriales bacterium | reverse complement strand
TCGTCAAGAAGAACTGGGACGCCATCGACATCGCCATCTCCGGCCTGGTCGAGATCCCCGTGCCCGCCGAGTGGGCCGATGCCACCACCGGCGCCGAGCCCGTCAAGCTCAAGAGCACCGAGTACTTCCAGAACTTCGTCGAGCCCATCCTGGCGCAGGAAGGCGACAGCCTGCCCGTGAGCGCCTTTGATCCCGCGGGCGTGGTTCCCACCGGCACCACCAAGTTTGAGAAGCGCGGCATCGCCGTGACCGTGCCCGAGTGGCTGGTCGACAAGTGCATCCAGTGCGGCACCTGCTCGCTGGTTTGCCCGCATGCCTGCATCCGTCCCATCTACGCCTCCGAGGAAGTCATGAAGGGCGCGCCCGAGGGCTATCAGACCAAGCCCGCCACCGGCAAGGAGTTCGCCGGCATGCAGTATCGCATGCAGGTCAGCCCCCTGGATTGCACCGGCTGCGGCAACTGCGTCCAGGTCTGCCCCGCCAAGGAGAAGGCGCTGGTCATGAAGCCTCTGGCTTCCCAGATGGAGCAGGAGAAGAACTGGGAGTTCGCCATGACCGTGCCCGAGGTTCAGGGCATCGAGAACGTGGCCACCGTCAAGAACAGCCAGGCCCTCAAGCCCCTCTTCGAGTTCAGCGGCGCGTGCGCCGGCTGCGGCGAGACCCCGTATGTCAAGCTGGTCACGCAGCTCTTCGGCGACCGTATGGTCATTGCCAATGCGACGGGCTGCTCCTCCATCTACGGCGGCTCCGCCCCCACCTGCCCCTACACCACCAACGCGGAAGGCCATGGTCCCGCCTGGGCCAACAGCCTCTTCGAGGACAACGCCGAGTTCGGCTTCGGCATGAACCTGGCCTACAACCAGCGCCGCGCCAAGCTGGCCGACACCGTGCGCGCCCTCATCGCCGTGGATTACTGCTGGGACGAGATCAAGGCCGCGGGTCAGAACTGGCTGGACAACATGAACGAGGGCAAGGCTTCCAAGGCCGCCGGCAAGGCGCTGCTTGAGAAGTGCAAGGAAGGCATCGTCGAGGGCTGCACCTGCGAGGCCTGCACGCTGGCCCGCGAGGTCGTCGACAGCGCCGACCTGCTGACCAAGAAGTCCTTCTGGATCTTCGGCGGCGACGGCTGGGCCTACGATATCGGCTACGGCGGACTGGACCACGTGCTGGCCCAGAACCAGGATGTCAACGTCCTCGTGCTGGATACCGAGGTGTACTCCAACACCGGCGGACAGTCCTCCAAGTCCACCCCGACCGGCTCCATCGCCAAGTTCGCTGCCAGCGGCAAGCGGACCAAGAAGAAGGATCTGGGCATGATGGCCATGAGCTACGGCTATGTGTACGTGGCGTGCGTCGCCATGAGCAACCCCGCTCAGGTCGTCAAGGCCATGGTCGAGGCCGAGGCCTATCATGGCCCGTCCCTGATCATCGCCTACGCGCCCTGCATCAACCATGGCATCAACATGGGCATGGCGCAGGCCGAGATCAAGAAGGCGGTCGAGTGCGGCTACTGGACCATCTACCGCTACAACCCCGACCTGGCCGAGCAGGGCAAGAACCCGCTCACCCTGGACTCCAAGGAGCCCAAGGCCGAGGGCTATCAGGACTTCATCAAGGGCGAGGTGCGCTACGCGTCCCTGGCCAAGATGTTCCCCGACGTGGCGCAGGACCTGTTCCAGAAGAACGAGGCCGACGCCATGGCCAAGTACGCCAAGTACAAGAGCCTGGCCGAATAATCACAGACGGTTTTCCGGGGCCGCCCTTCGGGGCGGCCCGCTTTTGTGGAACGGCGTCTCCGCGAACGGCCTGATTTCCCAGCTCTCGCCAAAAAACAGCACAAACGGCCAGAGACATCCGCGCCCGGTTATGGTATAATGAATCTATCAATACCGGAGGAGGGTGAAGCGGATGGCACAGAGCAGCGCGCTGCTCAGACCCATGCGCGCGGACAGCCTGCTCCGGCCGGGTGCGCCACAGACTCTGCCCGCCGAAGAGAAGGCCGCTATCATGCCCGCGCCGACGAACCGCCAGCCCCTGATGCGTCCGCCCACGTTCGCACCCAGACGGGTCCCGGCGTGTCCGGCTCCGCCGGAACCGGCCGACGGGCTGGACCGTCTGTGGGAAAACCTGTCCTGGCTGCAGGAGGCCGCGCCTGAAGACGCTGAGGACCCGGAGGACGACGGCGAGGACGCCGTGCCCACGGACCAAATGCCCGTACCCGTACCGGTGCCGCTTGACCTCTTTGGTTCCGGTCGAAGCGGCAGGCGCGGACGCTGGGTATGGCTGGGCGCGCTGGCTGCGCTGGCCGCCGCGGGCTGCGCCCTGTGGCAGCTGGACTGCCTGCCGTTTTAAGGGAATGACCCCGACGCCTGAAAACAGGGCGTCGGGCTTTTCTTGCGCGCGAAAGGGGATAGACAATCAGAAAACAATACGATATAATGTATATTGTCGATTTCAAAGCAACACGAAGCAATACAACCTACTTATGATGGATCGGGAGGCATGAAACATGGACAAGATGAAGGTACTGGCTCCGCTCGACCCGGCCTTTGAGCCCATCTACCGGGGGCTGCAGGCCTTTGCCGCGCGTGCGGCGAATGGCCCTGAAATCCGCATTGCCGTGGAACGCAACGACGGTCTGGTGGCCACGCATGACATGCGCATTCTCCCGGAGGGCGAGGACGACGCGCTGAGCCTGCGCATGGTGGAGCGCATGGTCAAGAGCATGCTGTGGGTGTACGGCGGCTTCCGCGTGACCATCGCGGGCAGCAAAGCCGTGTACGAAGGCGTGAAGGCGCAATACTGCGAGGGCGGCGCGCGCGCCTTTGACGCGAACTTCATGGCGCACGTCTACGAACATGCCTTCGAGGTGTGCTACGCCGCCACGCCCGCCGAGGCTCCGGAGCGCAAGGACGCCTCCGCGCCCATCGGCCGCCACCTGGACGGCTGCCGCATCGGCTTTGACGCGGGCGGAAGCGACCGCAAGGTGTCCGCCGTCATCAACGGCGAAAGCGTCTACAGCGAGGAGGTCGTATGGTTCCCCAAGACCCAGTCCGACCCTGCGTACCATTTTGACGGCATCGTCAGCGCCATGAAGACCGCCGCCTCCAAGATGCCCCGCGTGGACGCCATCGGCGTGAGCAGCGCGGG
>CALVNG010000167.1 GCA_944349545.1 uncultured Eubacteriales bacterium | reverse complement strand
CAGCCGCCTGACGCGGCGCTTCGCGGGGCGGCGGACCTTCACGCGCCACGGCGTTTTCGGCCAGCGGAACGGTTCCCCCGGCACGGGGAAGGTGTCGTGCAGGTTGCCCTCCCGGTCCACCCGCAGGCCCCAGCCCATATATCCGCAGAATCTCTTCATGGCGTTCTCCTTTCCGGCGGCCCGAAGCCGCGTTTTTCTCCGCCCCCACCGGGGCTTTTCTTCCTCCGCGTCACACCATGAACCGCACCAGCGATATCAGCGGCGACGCCGTCACGATCAGCACGTTTTTCAAAAGCGGCACGTCCAGCGCCTCCGCCTCGCCCCCGCCATAGCCGCCGTCCGCCTCCACGGGCAGCGCCATGGCGCGCATGTCCAGCATGTACGCCTCCACCAGGTCGTTGAGCGGCTCGCTTTTCACGGCCAGCATCACCTCGGTGTCCGCGTAGGCGCTGCGCATGTCATAGTTGAACGAGCCGAACACGCTGATGTCCCCGTCCACCAGCATGGCCTTGGTGTGCATGCTGCGCGGGGCCTGCAGCTCGTAGTAGGAAAGCGGCATCGACAGCGCCATTCCCCGGTGGAACACCCCGTCCGCCGAGGCCACGATGTTGTTGCCCCCGGCGCGCGAATTGGTCAGGATCACCATCTCCGGCGCCTGCTCCGCCGCCGCCCGCAGGCTGTCGCGCATGGCGGCGTCCAGCACCACATACGGCGTCTGAATCCACACGCGCTCCTGCGCGCTCTTCATCAGCGCCACCAGCGAGGTCCACAGCGCCGGCTCCTTCACGCCGGGGTTGGTGGGGTTGGTCATCAGGGAGCAGCCCTCCACCGGCACGGTCAGCGCCTCCCAGTCCGCCGGGGCGACGGCCCGGGCATATTCCGCCTCCATGGCCTCCCAGCGGCTGCGCAGCTCGTCCTGCGTGCGCGCGGCGCCCGCCCTGCGCCACGCCGGCGCCTGCTCGTAGGCCGGGGCGCATTCCTCGTCCCACAGCCGGTCGAAATACGCCGTCAACAGGCTCGCGGCGCTGCCCTGCGCGGGCGTTTCGCGCCACATGAGCACATCCAGGTCGTAGTTGTAGGCGGGGTGCTCCTCGGGGGTGAGGAACTCGTCGGAGATGTTGCGCCCGCCCAGCACAAAGGCCCTTCCGTCCGCGATGACGTACTTTTCATGGAAGCGCGCGCTCAGGCCCCAGGGCGCCAGCAGGTTTACGGGGTTGTAGAAGCGGATCTCGATGTTCTCATGCGTGCCCAGCGCGTAGCCCAGATCGCCGCCGAGGAAATTGAGCCGGCCCACCAGCCCGTCCACCACGATGCGCACCTTCACGCCCCGGTCCGCCGCGTCCAGCAGCGCCGCGGCCACGGCGTAGCCGCTTTCGTCGTCGGCGTAGAGATAGCTGCCCACGACGAGCGAGCTTTCCGCGTTGGCGATCAGGTTGAGCCGGGCGGCGAGCGCCTGCTCGCCCGTGGTCAGGATGGTGGCGCGGTCGCCCTCGGCGCCGTCCTCCACGGGCACGAACGCCGCCTGCGCCCGCTCCGCGGCGGGCGGGAAGGCATAGGGCAGCGCCGCCAGCAGCACATAGACGCCCAGGGCGATTCCCACCACCGCCGCGATTCTGCGCCGCCGTTTCGGCATGTCCGCCGCCTCCCTTCCTTCTCCATCATAATAGCAGGCAAAAATGAACAAACCAGCCGGGAAAGATGAACAAAGCGTAACCAAATCGGCCCCCGCGGAAAAAACGCCCTTCCTCCCTCCGCCCGGATGTGGTATGATAAGGGTACCACGCACACGGGAGGGGACCGAATGGAGCGCCGCAAATTCCTGGCCATTCTGCTGCTGGCCACGCTGATCATCGGCATTTATTTTCTCTTTGAGCGGGGCAGCTCGCTCACGGGGCTGATGGTCAACCTCTGGGGCATCCTGATGCCCTTTTTCCTGGGCGGCGTGCTGGCCTTCGTGCTCAACGTGCCCATGCGTTTTCTGGAGCGGCGGGTCCTGTTTTTCATGGACCGCACGCCCCGCCTCCGGCGCGCGCGGCGGCCGGTGGCCATGGCGCTGGTGCTGGCGCTGGTGGCGGGCGTGGTGTACGTGATCATGTCCATCGTGGTGCCGGAGCTGATCAACACCATCCTGTCGATCATCAAGGCCATTCCCGCGGCGCTCCAGCGCCTGGACGAGCTGATCGAGCCCTACGGCTTCAGCGTGTCCCAGATGCTCAGCGCCGGCTTCACCGTGCCCTCGGCCAGCGACGTGGACGCCAAGATCGCCGACATGGTCAACCTCCTGCTCAAGGGCGCGGCGTTCTCCACCACGGTCATCGGCACGGTGTATCAGAACGTATTGAGCTTCTTCTTCACGGTGATGTTCACCATCTACTTCCTCTCCTCCAAGGAGCGCCTGCGCTCCCAGGTGAAAAACGTGATGCGCGCCTACCTGAAGCCCCGCTGGGTCGAAAAGGCGCTGAGCGTGGCGGAGCTCAGCCAGCGCACCTTTTCCAGCTTCATCACGGGCCAGTGCCTGGAGGCGTGCATCCTGGGCGCCATGTTCTTTGTGACCATGACGCTGCTGCGCATGCCCTATGTGCTGCTCATCAGCGTGTTCATCGCGGTGACGGCGCTGATTCCGGTCATCGGCGCGTGGATGGGCTGCATCGTGGGCGCGATCCTCATTCTGGTCAGCGACCCCCTGCAGGCGCTGGGCTTCGTGTTGCTCTTTCTGGTCCTGCAGCAGATCGAGGGCAACCTCATCTACCCCCACGTCATGGGCAACGCCATCGGCCTGCCGTCCATCTGGGTGCTGTTTGCGGTGCTGCTGGGCGAGGGCCTGATGGGCATTCTGGGCATGCTGCTGTTCATCCCGCTGACCTCGGTGTGCTACACGCTCCTGCGCGAGCAGGTGCACAAGCGGCTGGGGGAACGCGCCGCCTCTGGAAGCTGACAAAAAAACCCGCCCCCTCCCCCGCCGTTAGGCGGGAGAGGGGGCGTTTCTTTTTGCGTTTGTCAGCCGCCGAGGTATGCCTTGCGCACGCCGTCGTCGGAGAGCACCTCCGCGGCGTTGCCGCTCATGGTGATGCGGCCCGTGCCCAGCACGTAGGCACGGTCGGCGATGCTCAGCGCCATCTGCGCGTTCTGCTCCACCAGCAGGATGGTGGTGCCCGCCTCGTGCAGCTCCTTGATGATATCGAAGATCTGCTCCACCAGAATGGGCGCCAGGCCCATCGACGGCTCGTCCAGCATGAGCAGCTTTGGCTTGCTCATCAGCGCGCGGCCCATGGCCAGCATCTGCTGCTCGCCGCCGCTCAGGGTGCCGGCGACCTGCTTTTCGCGCTCCCTGAGGCG
>CALVNG010000166.1 GCA_944349545.1 uncultured Eubacteriales bacterium | reverse complement strand
GCCCGCCTCCCCCGTGGGGGAGGCGGGCGCGGGATCGTCAGCCGGGCTTTTCCGGCGGGCTTTCGTTTCAGAAGGCGAGCTTTTCGCCGATGAAGGCGGGCAGGTCGTCCGCCTTGACGCGGACCTGCGTCATCGCGTCGCGGTCGCGCACGGTGACGGTGCCGTCCTCGACGGTGTCGAAATCCACCGTCACGCACAGGGGCGTACCGATCTCGTCCTGGCGGCGGTAGCGCTTGCCGATGGAGCCGGTTTCGTCATAGTCCACCATGAAGTGCCTGGAGAGCTTCTCGTAGATCCCGGTGGCCAGGCCGCCGAGCTTGTTTTTTTGCAGGGGCAGCACCGCGCACTTGTAGGGCGCGAGCGCCGGGTGCAGGTGCAAAACCGTGCGCACGTCGCCGCCCTCGAGGGTTTCCTCGTCGTAGGCGTCGCACAGGAAGGCGAGCAGCATCCGGTCCACGCCCAGGGACGGCTCGATGCAGTAGGGCACGTACTTTTCGTTGGTCACGGGGTCGAGGTATTCCATGCTCTTGCCCGAATGCTCCTGATGGCGCGTGAGGTCGTAGTCGGTGCGGTCCGCCACGCCCCACAGTTCGCCCCAGCCGAAGGGGAAGAGGTACTCAAAGTCCGTCGTCGCCTTCGAGTAAAAGGCCAGCTTCTCCGGCTCATGGTCGCGCAGGCGCAGGTTTTCCTCCCTGAGGCCCAGGCTCAAAAGCCAGTCGCGGCAGAAGGAACGCCAATAATTGAACCACTCGAGGTCCTCGCCGGGCTTGCAGAAGAACTCCAGCTCCATCTGCTCGAACTCGCGCACGCGGAAGATGAAGTTGCCGGGGGTGATCTCGTTGCGGAAGGACTTGCCGATCTGCGCGATGCCCGCGGGGAGCTTCTTGCGCGAGGCGCGCATGACGTTCTGGAAATTCACAAAGATGCCCTGCGCGGTCTCGGGGCGCAGGTAGATTTCGTTGGTCGCGTTCTCGGTCACGCCGGCGTGGGTCTTGAACATGAGGTTGAACTGGCGGATGCCGGTGAAGTCCTTCTTGCCGCACACCGGGCAGACGATGTCGTGCTCGTTGATGTACGCCTCCAGCTCCGCGTTGGTCCAGCCGTCGCCCGTCTCCGCGCCCTTAGTGAAATCCTCGATCAGCTTGTCGGCCCGGAAGCGCGCCTTGCACGCGCGGCAGTCCATCAGCGGGTCGTTGAAGCCGCCCACGTGGCCGCTGGCCACCCAGACCTCGCGGTTCATCAGAATCGCCGCATCCAGACCTACATTATATTTGTTCTCCTGCACAAACTTCTGCCACCAGGCGCGCTTGACGTTGTTCTTGAGCTCCACGCCCAGGGGGCCGTAGTCCCAGCTGTTGGCCAGGCCGCCGTAGATCTCGCTGCCCGGATAGATGAAGCCGCGCCCCTTGCACAGGGCCACCAGCTTGTCCATGGTCAGAGCCGACATGGTGAAAATCTCCCCTCACAAAATAGCTTGAAACCGGTTGGAATCCTTCTTATGATAGCCGCGGGGGGACCGTTTGTCAAGACGCCGCGTCGCTGTAGAGATCGTCGAAGCTTTCGTAGCCCAGGGCGATCAGGTAGGGCGATTCGTAGATCGCGTGCGCGGGGTCAAGGCTGGCAAAGAGCGGGTAGTCCGTCTCGTGATAGTATTTGGAAAAGAGGATGAACACCTTGCCCTCCGGCCGCCTCTCCAGGTGCGACCGCTCCTGCAGCCACCCCGAAACCCCGCTGATCAGGATGTCCGCCGAGGCGAAGGGACGGTCCAGCAGGTACATCTCCACCTCCCCGCCCGACAGCTCGGTGAGCACGTTGCCCAGCCAGAAGCTGGCATACCCGGTGTCGTAGCCCTCCTCCGCGAGGGTGTTGAGGAGCATGCGCTGCTCATAGGTGTTGTCCAGACGGCTGTAGGTACGGTAGTTCACCGCCGAGGTCACCGCCAGCAGGCACGCCAGCAGCCCCGCCGCCGCCGCGCGCGGCGACAGGCGCGGCCCGCCCCGCCGGGGCGCGGCGGCGGCCGGACCCGCGGGCAGCAGCGGCCCGGAGGCGGGCAGGCGGTCCAGCCGGAACGCCGCCAGCGGCACGCACAGCGCCGCCAGGGGCAGGAAGTGGTACTGGTACGTCTCAACGTTCGTCAGGGCCAGCAGGGCGAGGTAGAAGGCCAGCGCAAAGCCCGCAAACAGGGCCAGCACCTGCTCCCCGAAGGCCGGCGGGTTGCCGGGGGCGCTGTGCGGGGCGTCCGGCGCGGGGGAGACGTCCTCGACGGCCCCGCGCGGGGCGCGCAGGGCGGCTGCGACGCTCCAGCCGGCCAGCGCCAGCAGCAGCAGCGACAGCGCGGCGGGGGCGGCGTAGACCGAAAGGACGGGCTGACCGGTGGGAAAGCCCAGCAGCGTGGGCAGGAAGGAGAGAAAATTCGTCACGCGGTCAAAGCTGAAGTTGAGGAAGGCCATCGAGTCGTAGCTGGAAAAGACATAGCGGTTGGCCAGGACGAGGCGGTTGAGGGCCGCGCCCAAAAGCGCCGCGCCCAGCGACAGCATGGCGCCGCCCAGCAGCCGCGAGACGCGGGGGACGGGGCCGTGCCTGAGGCGCAGGTACAGCGCGGCCGCCGCCAGCGGCAGGGAAAACAGGTACAGGAAGCGATACCCGCCAAGCCCCGCGGCCACGGAGAGCGCTAGGAGCGCGGCCAGCCGCAGCGCGCGGGCGCGGGGCGGGCAGGGGGCGCTCTGGGCCAGGGCGAGGGCGAGGAGGAGGAGGGTGAGGATGAGGTAGGCGATATAGAAATTTGCGACGAGGACAAAGCGAAAATAGAGCTGTGACAGGGGCAGGAGGAGGACGGTTCCAACGAGGGGAAACCAGCGCCACAGACCGGCCCGCCGCATGAGCGCGCCTAGGGATGCCAGCAGAAGCGCGTAGCTGATCACCGTGCCCAGGAAGCGCACCAGATGCCAGTCCTGGGTAAGATAGAACAGCGGGGCGAAATAGAGATGATTGTGGATGATGCGAAGCTCCGTGGAATAGTACCAGTTTTCCGAAAGAAACGACCCCTCCCGCGCCAGGAGGTTGGCGTAGATCATGTCCGACGCCATGTCGGAATCCAGCAGGTCGGTGACGTTGCGCCACATAAAGACGCACAGCGCCAGAAAGCTGCCCGCCAGCGCCAGCCACGGCGCGGCGCGGCGCAGTTTCGCCCAAGGCATGCAAGCAGCCCCTTTCAATAACGGAGGTTGGCCGCGCCGCGGCGCGCCATGCGGTTGAAAACGCGGGATGCGGACAGGGTTATCTTACCAGCGGCGGCGGGGAATTGTCAAGCGTGGCGGGGGGGGTGCGCGGGGGGAAGGGGGGACGGGATGGGGCGG
>CALVNG010000165.1 GCA_944349545.1 uncultured Eubacteriales bacterium | reverse complement strand
GAGGCGGCCAAGGGCACCAATGTCAAGCTCTACATCAGCACCTTCTATCAGGAGGGCGGCTCTCCCGAGTTTGACGAGGGCTTCAAGGCCTGGCTCAACAGCAACAGCGAAGCCCTGACCAACAACGGCGGCAACGACATGATCGCGGCCGTGTCCGTCATGGGCTACGACGCCTACTTCGTGGCGCTGGAGGCCCTCAAGGCCGCCGGCAGCACCGACAGCAAGGCTGTCAACGAGGCGCTGTGGGATGTGACGTATGACGGCGTTTCCGGCCACATCGCCTTTGACGAGATCGGTGACGCAGCCCGCGACTCCGCCTACATCAAGACCGCCAACACCGAGACCGGCGCGTGGGACTTCGTGACCGTTCAGACGGTGGAATAATCAGGCCCCGTTCCCGGCCTGACCGAGAAAGTCCGTTTCGCGGCGGGGGCTTGTGCCCTCGCCGCGAATTGCGTCAAACTGCCAGAAGGGAGCTCGTTTTTCGATGATGAGCACTGTGTTGCCCTACCTGCTTTCCGGCGTGAGCGTCGGCGGGCAGTACGCGCTGATCGCCATCGGCTATACGATGGTGTACGGCATCCTGCGCCTGATCAACTTCGCCCACGGCGACGTGTTCATGGTAGCGGGCATTTTGATGGTCTATATCTCCGCCAGCGGACTGCCACTGTACGTATCGATTCCGCTGGTTCTGGTCCTTACCGCATTTATCGGCTTCCTGATCGAGCGCGTGGCCTATAAGCCCCTGCGCTCCGCTCCGCGCATGAGCATCATGATTTCGGCCATCGGCGTCAGCTACACGCTACAGAACCTGGTTTTGTACATCACCGGCGGTCTGAACCAGTACTATCCCAGCATCCCCTTCATCTCCGAATCCGTGACCATTGGTACGGCGACCACCAAGATGGTCACCATCATCACCCCGGTGCTCACGCTGGTGCTGGTCATTGCGCTTGTCATGCTCATCAACCATACCAAGATCGGTATGGCCATGCGCGCCGTGTCCAAGGACTTTGAAACCAGCCAGCTCATGGGCATCAAGATCAACCGCGTGATCTCGGTCACCTTTGTGATTGGCTCGTTCCTGGCGGGCGTGGGATCGCTTTTGTACTTCACCAACTACACCACCGTCATTCAGACCTCCGGCGCCATGCCGGGCCTGAAGGCGTTCGTGGCAGCGGTGTTCGGCGGCATCGGCAGCGTACCGGGGGCCGTGGTGGGTGCGTTCATCATCGGCATCTGCGAGAACATCATCAAGGGCCTGGACGTGATTCTCATCAAGGCCGGTCTGAGCAAGCAGATGCTGGGTCTGACCACCTTCTCCGATGCGTTCACCTTTGCGCTGCTCATCGTGATTCTGATCGTCAAACCGACGGGTTTGTTTGGCGAAAAGACGACCGACAAGGTGTGAGGTGAGCATCATGACCAATGTACAGAGCGTTCCCCGTATCAAGAAAGCGGACCGCGGCGTAATCCTGACAGCCGTGGTGCTGGTTGTGATCTATGCGCTTGTGTTTGCGCTGGAGCAGATCCTCCCGCCGACCTCCATGCTCTTTACGGTGCTGAAAAAGGGCGCGACCTACGCGCTGGTCGCGGTGTCGATGAACCTGCTCAACGGCTTCACCGGGCTGTTTTCACTGGGCCAGGCGGGCTTCATGCTCATTGGGGCCTACACCTACGGCATTCTGACCATCCCCGTTGCGCAGCGTGCGGCTGTGTACCAGTACTATAACGGCGGCCTGGTGCAGTTTGCCATGCCGGTCATCCCCGCGCTGATTCTGGCAGGCATCGCGGCGGCAATCTTTGCGTTCCTCATCGGCCTGCCGGTGCTTCGCCTCAAGAGCGACTATCTGGCCATTGCCACGCTGGGCTTTGCGGAGATCATCCGCTCCATCTTCCAGTGGGATAAGCTGGGCGCGGTCACCAACGGCTCCAATATGCTGCGCCTGTTTCCCACGTTCAATGATTTCAACATCAAAAACGCCGAGGGCGAGGTGACGCTGTACCTGTCCACGCTGGTGCCGTTCCTCATCGCGGGCGTTTGCATCGCACTCATCGTGGCGCTGATCCATTCCAGCTACGGACGGGCCTTCATGGCCATCCGTGACGACGAGGTGGCCGCCGAGGCCATGGGCATCAACCTGGCGCGGCACAAGCAGTTCGCCTTCTGCCTGAGCAGCTTCTTTGCGGGCGTGGGCGGCGCGATGCTGGCCATGTATCAAAACAGCGTTCAGGCCAAGAGCTTTACCTCCGCCATGACGTATGAGATTCTGCTCATCGTGGTCATCGGCGGCATCGGATCGGTCACGGGCAGCTGCATCGGCTCGTTCCTGTTCGTGGCCTGCTCGGAGTGGTGGCTGCGCTTCCTGGACCAGAAGCAGATGATCGGTGAGTGGGAAGTGCCTTTGCTTCGCAACGGCTTCCGCCTGGTGGTGTTTTCGCTGATCATCATGGTGGTGGTGCTGTTCTTCCGCCAGGGCATCATGGGTTCTCGTGAGCTGCCGGATCTCTTCCGCAAAAGAGCCGCTGTAAAGGCGGCAGGAAAGGGGGCGGGCAAATGAACATCGTCGAAACCGTCCTTGAGCTGGAAAACGTGACCATGCAGTTCGGCGGCGTGGTGGCCGTGGACAGCTTCAGCATGCATGTGGATCAGGGCGAAACCGTTGCCCTGATCGGCCCCAACGGCGCCGGCAAGACCACCGCGTTCAACGTCATCACCGGCGTGTACGCGCCCACCAACGGCTGCGTCAAGCTGCGCGGCAAGATCATCGCGCAGGGGCATCCCACCGGCAAGATGCGCAAGCTCTATGCCGGCACCCACATCGGCGAATACAACCACCTCGTCTCCAACACGCCCGACAAGATCACCGAGATGGGCGTGGCGCGCACGTTCCAGAACATCCGCCTGTTCAAAAACATGACGGTTCTGGAAAACGTGCTGGTAGCACGGCACATGCGTCTGAAAGCGGGGTTGTTCGCATCCATGCTGCATATCAATCAGCAGGAGGAGCGGCGCATCCGTCAGGAGTCGCTGGATCTGCTGGATATGCTGGGGTTGGGCGACGTGGCGCAGGAAAAGGCGTCCTCGCTGCCATACGGCAAGCAGCGCTACCTGGAAATCGCTCGCGCGCTGGCGACCGAGCCGCGCCTCCTTCTGCTGGATGAACCCGCCGCCGGCATGAACCCGCAGGAGACCGACGAGCTGAGCGACTTCATCCGCAAGATCAAGGAGGACTTCAAGCTCACCGTGTTCCTGATCGAGCACCACATGAATCTGGTGATGGACATTTCCGACCGCATCTATGTGCTGGACTTCGGCAAGCTGATTTCGGAAGGCACGCCGCAGCAGGTGCAGGACGATCCCGCGGTGATCGCGGCCTATTTGGGGGTGGATGAGGAATGAGCCTGCTGGAAGT
>CALVNG010000164.1 GCA_944349545.1 uncultured Eubacteriales bacterium | reverse complement strand
CTTGACGCGCGCGGGGCGGGGGTGCTATGCTCAGGGGGCCGGAAAGACGGCGTTTTTTGTCATATCGGAAAAGGGGGGCTTGGGTTTGAGAAAGCGTTTGGCGGCGCTGGCGCTGCTTGCGCTGTGCCTGACGCCCTGCGCGGGCCTGGCGCGGGAGACGGTGGAGGCGGATTTTGAAGGCGGGCGCTGGCTGTACGAGGACACGGAGCGGGGCGTCAGCATCGAGATCGTGCGGCGGGAGGATGAGGAAAACCGCGTGCTGTGGTACGAGGCGGACCTGCGCTTTGGGGAGGCATCGCCGCTTCGGTTCCTGACGGCCAACGAGGAGTCGCCGGGCAAGGGGTTCTGGTACCCGGAGCGGCTGGCGCGGGAGAAGCGGGCGGTCTTTGCCATCAACGACGACCAGTTCGGCCACCGGGTCTACAACCATGACACCGTCGGCGTGATCGTGCGCGGCGGGGAGGTGCTCAGCGAGCGCACGCGCAAGAGCGGCAGCAAGGGCTGGCCGCCGCTGGACACCGCCGCCTTCTTCCCGGACGGGAGCATGCGCGTGTTTGAGAGCGCGGAGCACACGGGCGAGGAATACCTCGCCATGGGCGCGGAGAACGTGCTGGCCTTCGGGCCGTGGCTGGTGCGCGGGGGCGAGATCAACCCCGCGCTGGAAACGTCCTACCGCACCAAGGAGCCGCGCACGGCCATCGGCATGATCGAGCCGTACCATTACGTGGCGCTGTATGTGGAGGGGCGCGTGGAGCGAAGCGGCGGCGTGGCGTGTGAGTGGCTGGCCCAGCGCATGGCGGAGCTGGGCGCGGCGGAGGCGATCAACCTCGACGGCGGCAAGACCAGCTGCCTTGTGTTCATGGGCGTGAAGCTCAGCATTTCCAACCCCGACGGGCTGGTGCGCGACGGACGCAGCGTGTCGGGCATGATCGGCCTGGGCGAGAGCGACCTGGCGCCGGCGTGGGAGGGGCTGGACAAATAAACAGGCGGACCCGGCGGCGGACCCGGCGGGGCGATGTCGATATGCGAAGGCGCCGCCCTCCCATCGCGGGAGGGCGGCGCCTCAGATCGTTGAAAAACCCATGATTTTGGGGAGAGCCGCGTTTCTTGCGCCCTTTGGGCGCTCGCAACGCTCGCGAAAAATGCTGCGGCAGAAGGCTTTGGGGCTCTGCCCCAAACCCCGGCAGGCGCGCAGGGAAGCGTCAGCCCTGTGGGCTGTTGCCACCGAAGGTGGCAAAGCGACCCGCAGCGGGGCAGCGAAACCATGAGCGCGACCGTCAGGGAAGCGCGAATGATTGAGCAACTGATGATCCCCCTGCACCCCGCACTTTGTCAGCAACCTGAGGCGCCGCCCTCCCATCGCGGGAGGGCGGCGCCCTGCGTTTGGCCGGCGGGCTTTTGGGCCGTCAGGCGTTGGCGAACTTGCCGCGCACCTTGTCGATCTGCTGCTGCTGGGCCTGCTCGCTGGGGTACCAGCCCTGCGCCGCCATCTTCTGGTAGATGCCCTCCTGCATGCACAGGCTCTCCGCCAGCGCCTGGTCAAAGGCCGCATGCACGTTCTGCGTCGCCGATTCGATGGTGCCGTGCAGGTAGAGGTCGCACGCGCCCTTGGTCGTCAGAAGCAGGCTTTCCATGATTTCCTGGTCGTTCATGCCGCGTTCCCCCTTCACATCAGGCCGTAGAGCTTCTGGAACAGCTGCTGGTGCTGGTTGGCCAGCTGGGTGACGTAGCTTTTCAGCTCCGGGTTTGTAAGCGCCTGGGCGGCCTGACGGCACTGGCTTTGCAGAAACGTCTCGTGACCCAGCGCATCCTCGATGTACATGAGCTCCTTGGGGCTCATTGCGATCACCTCCGGCAAACAGGTTTCCCAGTTTCCAGCAGGTTATGCGCGCGCGGCGCCAGCAGGAGGCCGATCAAAAGCGGCGCGCCCGTCATCATGCAGAAGGAATAGCGGTTGCCCACCAGCGGCCCCAGGCATACCGTGAACAGGTACGCAAGCAGGCACAGCGCCGCCGCCGCCACGCCCCGGTCGCGCCGGCGGGCGGCGCAGGCCAGCGCAAACAGCGCAAGCCACGTATACAGCGCCGGCTGGATCAGCAGGGAGACAATCGGGTACGCCCGGTAGGTATTCTGGTCAAAGAGGCTGAGCATGGCGCTGCGCAGGCCCGGCAGGACGCTGTGCTGCTCCGCGCCCAGGCCGTCGTAAAACCACAGGTAGATCGCCCCCGTGCGGCTGGAGAAAAGCGTATCGTCCAGAAACCAGTAGCCCTTGCACTGGTAGAGAAACGCGTCGATATACTCCACGGGATAGTGCAAAAGCTCCCGGCCCCAGAACTTGAGGAAGCCCCACAATTCGCCCGGACGGCTGACCTTGAGGTGCAGCTTCACCCGGTCGGCGCTCCACACGTCGTACTGGTCCGCATAGGGCACGAATTCGACGATCTCATACCCCACGGGGTCCTCCGCCCCGTGCAGCACATACACGCGGGAGAGCTGCTGGGCGGGCACGCTGAGCATCTCGTTGACCAGGCCGCTCTGGGCATGGGTCGCCAGCTGCAGGCCCTTGCCCGCGCCCAGCCCCAGCACCAGCACGGCCGCCAAAAGCGCCGTCGTGCGCAGCCGCGCGCCCCGGCCCGCCAGCGCCGCCGCGAAGGGGACCAGCAGCGCCAGCGCGTAGGGCGCGTTGTTGCGAAAGAGCGCCATGAACACGCCCGCCGCCACCGTGCCCGCCACCCACCGGCGCGAGCGCAGCAGCCGCGGATCGCGCACGGCCGCGTGCAGCCTGACCGAAAACACCGTGATCAGCGCCGCGAAGGGGATGTCCTTGGTGCAGCCCAGCGCGTGCAGCGAGATCTGCGGCAGGCAAAACAGCATAAGCAGCGCAAGCCGCACCCAGCGCGGGCACCCCAGGCGCGCCAGGTACGTCAGCCCGTAGGCCAGCGCCCACGCCAGCAGCAGCATCTGCGCCACGGAATAGAAAAGCATGCCCAGCGCATGGCTGCCCATCAGCCCGCCCAGGTCGTACAGCCAGCCGGTGAGGAGCGTGTGCAGCAGCGGGTGATGCGTGCTGAAGCTGCCCGACAGGTATTCGGGGATCTGGGAAAAGGTGTCGTAGGCGTGGATGCCGGGGTAGAAGGCCAGCAGCATGGGCGTCCAGGCCAGCAGGAGCACGGCCATGGGGAGCAGCACGCGGGGACGGGGGGATGGCGGGGCTGCGGGGGCGCTTGGCGCGGCGGGTTGTGCGTGTTGCAGGGATTGCGGCGCGGGGTGCGCGGGGTGCGGGGCGGGTACGGCGGTTGGCGCGGCGGATGCGGCGGCTGCGGCGGATGCGGGGGCTGCGGCGGTTGGCGCGGATGCGGGGGCGCTTGGCGCGGATGCGGGGGCTGCGGCGGTTGGCGCGGATGCGGGGGCTGCGGCGGTTGGCGCGGATGCGGG
>CALVNG010000163.1 GCA_944349545.1 uncultured Eubacteriales bacterium | reverse complement strand
CCTCCAGAGGCTTGACGCTCTTGCCGGGCTTGGGAATACCGGATGCTCCGTCGGGAAGCCAGACCTTTTCTCCGCTGGGATAGACCGTAATAGCCGGCATGAGGCTGTCGCCGTCCAGCACGGCTACCGAGGTGGCGATGCTCTCCTGCACCTGCCCGTCCCTGTCCAGGAAACGGGAACGCACAAGCCCCTCGTAAAATACCGGATAGCCGCCGTCCGCCTCCGTTACGGCAGGCTGCTTGATGGCAAAGCACAGCTTCCTGGCGTCGTAGAGGCGCAGGGAGAAGGCGAAGTCCGCGTCATGCAGATCCCTGAGAAGCGCGATTCCCGGATTGCCCAGAGGCAGGATCAGATCAAAATCGTAGCCGTCCGCCCCGTCCGGCTCCAGCAGAAAACCGTCCGTGTAGCGCTTCAGGTCCAGCCAGTACACGCGATCCCCGATCAGCAGCTGCAGGAGCCTGGCCGAAAACTTCTGATCGCTCCAGCCCTCCAGGCAAAGAAATGGAACGCCGAAATCGCTTTTGCTTCCGCTGATCACAAAAGACAGATCCACGTACCCCGCCAGCGTTCCGCTGGAAAAGTCGTACTGCATGGAGCCGTCATAGGTCAGGTACTGCCAGTCCTCGAAGGTTTCGGTTTCTTCCGAGGAAAAGAGGGTCAGATCGTAGGCGGGCGTGTCCTCGGCGATAGAGTATGCGTACAGCAGTTCCACGTCAAAGCGGTCGTCAAACGGTTCGGCTGTCGCCGGCACGGCAAGCTGCGTCAGCAACAGCGCCACAAGCAACAAATACCCCCATTTTTTCATGCTTTGCTCCCTCCTGACAGATCGTTCCTCCGTTTCCGCGCGCGAGTGTCGCGTTATTTGCCCGCGCCGCAGCAGTGCTTGTATTTCTTGCCGCTGCCGCAGGGGCAGGGCTGGTTGCGCCCGGGCGCGCCGGGCATGGCCTTGTTGGTGGGGGCGCCGCCTTTTTTGGCCTGACCGTTGGTGTTTTCCTCCCCCTGCAGGCTGGCCTTGGCGGCGTCGAGATTGACGGCACGGCGGCGCTCCGGCAGGCGTTCCACGCGGGCCTGGTAGAGGCGGCGCACAGTTTCCTCACGGATGAAGTGCACCATGTCGTTGAACATGTCGTAGCTTTCCATCCGGTATTCCTGCACGGGATCGCGCTGGCCGTAGGCGCGCAGGCCGATGCCGTCGCGCAGATCGTCCATGGCGTCGATGTGGTCCATCCAGTGATGGTCGATGGCCGAGAGCAGCACCACGCGCTCGAATTCGCGCATGTCGATGCCCATGCCGGAAAGCAGCGCCTCGCGCTCGGCGTAGAAAGCCTCTGCGTCGGCATAGAGGAGCTTGACCAGCTCGTCCGGCTCCTCCATGGTCTTGATGGCCGCGGCGTGGCTGTCGAAGGCGCCGGGCTTCAGGCACAGCTTCTCCAGATAGTCGCGCGCATCGTCCACGGACCAGTCAAAGCTGCCCTCGCCGGTGAAGTTGCGCTCGGCGGTGGAGTCGATGAGCTTGTGCACCATGTCGATGATGTTCTGGCGCACGTCATGCCCCATGAGGATGTCGCGGCGCTGGCCGTAGATGAGCTCGCGCTGCTTGTTCATCACGTCGTCATATTGCAAAACGCTCTTGCGGATGGCGTAGTTGCGGCCCTCGATGCGCTTCTGCGCGGCCTCGATCTGCTTGGTGAGCATACCGGCCTCCAGCGGCTGGTCCTCGGTCATGCCCAGCTTTTCGATCATGGGCGCGATGCGCTCGGAGCCAAAGAGGCGCATCACGTCGTCCTCCAGGCTGATGAAGAACTGCGTCGAGCCGGGGTCGCCCTGGCGGCCGGCGCGGCCGCGCAGCTGGTTGTCGATGCGGCGGCTCTCGTGGCGCTCGGTGCCGATGATGTGCAGGCCGCCCAGCGCCATGACGCGCTCGTGCTCGGCGTCGGTCTCCTTTTTGAAGCCCTCGTAGAGCTCGCGGTAGCGTACCCGCGCGTCCAGCACCACCTGATCGACGTTTTCGTTGTGGCCGGTGGCCGCCTCGATGATTTCGTCGGGGTAGTTTTCCTGACGCATGGCGCGGCGGGCCAGAAAGTCCGGGTTGCCGCCCAGCAAAATGTCGGTGCCGCGGCCGGCCATGTTGGTGGCGATGGTCACGGCGCCCACGTGACCGGCCTGGGCCACGATCTCGGCTTCCTTCTGGTGGTTCTTGGCGTTGAGCACCTCATGATTCACGCCGCGCAGCTTGATGAGATGGGAGAGCATCTCGCTGGTTTCCACGTTCACGGTGCCCACCAGAATGGGCTGGCCGGTCTGGTGGCGCTTGACGATCTCCTCGACGACGGCGTTGAACTTGCCGCGCCTGGTCTTGTAGACCATGTCGTTGAGGTCCTTGCGGATCATGGGCTTGTTGGTGGGAATCTGCACCACGTCCAGGTTGTAGATGCCCTGGAACTCCTCCTCCTCGGTCTTGGCGGTGCCGGTCATGCCGCTGATCTTTTTGTACATGCGGAAGTAGTTCTGGAAGGTGATGGTGGCCAGCGTCTTGCTCTCGCGCTCCACCTTGACGTGCTCCTTGGCCTCGATGGCCTGGTGCAGGCCGTCGGAGTAGCGGCGGCCCACCATGAGGCGGCCGGTGAACTCGTCGACGATGATGACCTCGCCGTTTTGCACCACGTAGTCCACGTCGCGCTTCATGATGGCATGGGCCTTGAGCGCTGCGAGGATGTGGTGGTAGAGCTCGGCGTTGTCCAGATCTGCGATGTTTTCGACGTTGAAGGTGCGCTGCGCCTTGGCCACGCCCTGCTCGGTGAGGGAGACGGCCTTCTCCTTCTCGGCGACGGTGTAGTCCTCCTCGTTTTTGAGCCGGCTGACGAACTGGCTGGCCTTTTCGTAGAGGTCGGTGGACTTGTCGCCCTGGCCGGAGATGATCAGCGGCGTGCGCGCCTCATCAATGAGGATGGAGTCCACCTCGTCCACGATGGCGTAGACGTGGCCGCGCTGCACCATGTCGCGCTCATGGATCACCATGTTGTCGCGCAGGTAGTCAAAGCCCATTTCGTTGTTGGTGCCGTAGGTAATGTCGCAGGCGTAGGCGGCGCGGCGCTGGGCGTTGTCCATATCGTGCACGATCAGGCCCACGGTGAGGCCCATGAACTTGTAGATCTTGCCCATCCACTCGCTGTCGCGGCGGGCCAGGTAGTCGTTGACGGTTACGATATGCACGCCCTCGCCGGTCAGGGCGTTGAGGTAGGCAGGCAAGGTGGCCACCAGCGTCTTGCCCTCGCCGGTCTTCATTTCGGCGATGCGGCCCTGATGCAGGCACACGCCGCCGATCACCTGCACCGGATAGGGGCGCATGCCAACGGTGCGCTCGGCAGCCTCGCGGCAGGCGGCGAAGGCGTCGGGCAGGATGTCGTCCAGCGTTTCCCCGGCTTGAAGGCGCTTTTTGAACTCCGGCGTCTTGGCCTGGAGCTGCTCGTCGGTCAGCGCGCGGTACTCGGCCTCC
>CALVNG010000162.1 GCA_944349545.1 uncultured Eubacteriales bacterium | reverse complement strand
GCCGATCTCCTCGGCCCGCGCCTGCCACTCGGCGGTAAAGACCTTGTCCGTCTGGGAGAGCAGCTTTTTGATGATGTCCAGCGCGCTCGCGTCGGTGTAGATCTCATAGGTGTTGGGCGCGAGGTAGCCCTCCAGCAGGTAGCGGCGGCTTTCGACGTTTTCGGTCTTGAGCTCCTCGTCGATGAAGTAGTAGTCGGTGACGCCCTCGCCGGTCTTGCAAATATTCAGGAACTCCGAGGTATCGTCAAAGATGCCCTTCTCCTTGAGCGATTCGGCGATGACCTCCACCGTGGTGCCGGGGATGATGGTGATGTCGGTGGTGATGGGGTTGCCGTCGCCGGTGGTGAGCAGGTCCGCGATTTCAAAGACGTCCATGCTCTTTTTGATCAGGTAGTCGCCCGCCTGAATCTTCTGGCCCAGGCCCGCGAAATCGCAGTAATATTTGAAAAAGGTGCGGCTTTTGATCAGGCCCTGCTCCTCGAGGTTGTTGGCCACGCGGGTGAGGCTGTTGCCGCTCTCCACGGAAAAGGCGTACTCCTGCATGTCCGCCGGATCGACGGGGCTGATGAAATGCTCGTCCACCGCCGCGTACACGCCCGACGCCAGCCCAAAGACGATGAGCAGCGCCGCGAGCACGATCAGCACGGGCCGAAGAATGTTCCACAGCCCGCTGTACCAGTAAAAGCCGTATTCGCGCTCGTCGCGCAAAGATTCGTGGTCGTATTCCCGGTTGGGGTCGCGCTTCCTTGGCAAAACGCCGCCTCCTTTTTACATGTCGCCGATCTCCGCGCCGATCTCCGCCGCCTGCGCCACGCGCTCCATCACCGCGGCGGCCAGGCGCTGCGCGCTCATGCGCGACAGGAGATAGGCCGATACCTCGTCGCTTTCGTAGAGCAAGGCGCTCAATCGTTCAAATTCCTGCATGTCCTCGGGGCGCGGGTCGCTCCCCGCGGCCGCCGCCATGCGCAGCGCCGCCTCCGCGCGCGTGAAGCGCTCAAGCAGCCGGCGGCTGACCTCGTCCTCCATGACGCTTTCGCGCAGGCGCGCGCAGGTCTGGAAGGGCTCCGTTTCCCTGAGCGCCGCAAGCAGCGCCTCCGTGGCGCGGGCCACGTCCTCCGGCAGTTCCATGACACAAGCCCCTCCCTTCGCGCTATCTAGTATAACGCAAAAGGGCAAAAATTTCATGCCTTTTTTGCATGGCGCGCGCGGCGGCGCGCATATCGTTTGGCAAGCGCAACGCAAGGAGGTTTTTGCATGGACAAAACATTCGACCTGTACCGAGACATCGCCGAGCGCACCGACGGCGACGTATACATCGGCGTGGTAGGCCCCGTGCGCACGGGCAAGAGCACGCTCATCGCGCGCATGATGGAAAAGCTCGTCCTGCCGGCCATGGCGCCCGGCCCGCGCCGCGACCGCCTTTCGGACGAGCTGCCCCAGAGCGGCAGCGGCCGCACCATCATGACCACGCAGCCCAAGTTCGTGCCCGGCGAGGCCGTGACGGTGACGCTGGGCGATCAGGCCACGGTGCGCGTGCGCATGGTGGACAGCGTGGGCTATCTGGTGGAGGGGGCGCTGGGCACCGAGGAGGACGGAGCCGCGCGCATGGTGCACACCCCATGGTTCGACTACGACATCCCCTTCGAGCAGGCGGCGGAGACGGGCACGCGCAAGGTGATCGCCGACCACGCCACCATCGGGCTGGTGGTGACCACGGACGGCACCGTGGCCGACCTGCCGCGCGAGAGCTACGCCGCGGCGGAGGAGCGCGTGGTCAGCGAGCTAAAGACGCTGGGCAAGCCCTTCATCGTGGTGCTCAACTCCCGCACGCCCGATTCCCCGGACGCCCAGCGCCTGCGCGAGCGGCTGGCCGGACGCTACGGCGTGCCCGTGATGGCGATGAACGTCAAGGAGATGGAAGTGGACGATATTCTGGGCATGTTTGAGCAGGTGCTGTTCCAGTTTCCGCTGCGCGAAATCCAGATCAGCGTGCCCGACTGGCTCAGCGCCCTGGACGAGGGACACTGGCTGGCAAAGCATGTGCTGGAGGGCGTGCGCGCCGGGGCGGCGCAGGTCACGCGCGTGGGCGACCACGCCGTCTTTGCGGGGGCGTTTGCCGATTCGCCCTACACCGGGGGGCTCAAGAACGAGGGCATCGACCTGGGGCAGGGGCGCGTGAGCTTCTCCCTGCCGCTCAGGGACGGCCTGTTCAACCGGGTGCTGGGCGAGGAGTGCGGCACGGAGATCCGCGGCGATGCGCATCTGCTTCGCCTGATGAAGGAGCTGGTGGCCGCCAAGACCGAATACGACCACGTGGCCGACGCGCTCAGAAGCGTGCGGGAGACAGGATACGGCCTGGTGACCCCCACGATGAGCGAGCTGACGCTCCAGGAGCCGGAGATCGTCAAGCAGGGGAGCCGCTTCGGCGTGAAGCTCAAGGCCAACGCGCCGTCATTGCACCTCATCCGCGTGGACATCGAAACCGAGGTCAGCCCCGTGGTGGGCACCGAAAAGCAGAGCGAGGAGCTGGTGCGCTACCTGCTGGAGGAGTTTGAAAACGACCCCCAGCGCATCTGGAACACCAATTTCTTCGGCAAGAGCCTGCACGAGCTGGTGCGCGAGGGCCTTAGCAACAAGCTCATGCGCATGCCCGCCGACGCGCAGGAGAAGGTGCAGGAGACGCTTTCCAAGATCATCAACGAGGGCAGCGGGGGGATGATCTGCATACTGCTATAGGGGCGTCGGAAAAGCTCGGCCTGACGGCGGGCGTCGGAAAAGCTCGCCGTTGGCGATCTTTTCCGCCGGGGGCGCACGTTTCCCCTGCGCCTTCGGCGCGGCCGGGGAAACGTGTAAGGAATGTTTGCGCCTAGGGGCGCAAACTCCCCGCCCGCCCGGCGGAGCCGGGCGATACGATTTCACTTGGAGGGCTGCGGCCCTCCAAACCTCTGACGGCTGGTGCGGGCGGTTGGACCGGCGAAATACGCCGCCGGGTGCGGCATGCCGCGTTTCTTGCGCCAGATGGGCGCTCGAAACGCTGGCGTGCGGCGGGACCGGGGCAGGTGCGCACCCACGGCGCGAGCGGTGGGCGCGGGGACGCGCCTACCGCGACGGGAGCGGGCGCGCGCGGCGGACCGCCCGGCGGCTGTTGCGGGCGCATGGCCCGGCGAAATACGCCGCCGGGTGCGGCATGTCGCGTTTCTTGCGCCCTGCGGGCGCTCGCAACGCTCGCGCCGCCTGCGTTCGCCGCAAAGGCGGCCCATGCCACAGCGAGCGAAGGGTGGGGATGGGACCCACCCGCGAGCGAGCGGCGACCAAGAGAATATCGCGCACAGCGCGGGCGGCCGCCCTTACGGCGGCCGCACGTGCGCAGCAACAGCGAGCGAGCGGCGACCAAGCCCATAATGCGCACAGCGCGGGCGGCCGCTCACGGCGGCCGCACGTGCGAACCAACTTTTTTCTGGAAAACGGTTGACAAGGCGAAAAGATGGTGCTATCATTCCTCCCATCAACGCAGAGGGAGGCAGAGCCGGTATGAAAG
>CALVNG010000161.1 GCA_944349545.1 uncultured Eubacteriales bacterium | reverse complement strand
TACTTCATCGCCTGCGCGTCGCCCAGCTGCGCCAGCGTCATCGTGATCGCCGCCGTCAGCGTCGTCTTGCCGTGGTCTACGTGTCCGATCGTGCCGATGTTTACGTGCGGCTTGGTGCGTTCAAATTTCGCCTTGGCCATGAGTTGTTTCCTCCTTACAATATCCGGAAAACGGTTGTTGGGGATATGCGTTCAAGCATCGGATGCTTTGGTTCGGGTTATTCGCCCTTACGCGTGCCGGTCACCTTTTCGGCGATCGACTTGGGTACTTCCTCGTAGTGGTCGAACTGCATGGTGAACAGTCCGCGGCCCTGGGTGCGGCTGCGCAGGTCGGTCGCGTAGCCGAACATCTCGCTCAGCGGCACATAGGCGTGCACGGTCTGCTCGCCCATGCGGGCGTCCATGCCCTCGATGCGTCCGCGGCGGCTGGAGATGTCGCCGATGACGTCGCCCATGTACTGCTCGGGGATGATGACCTCGACCTTCATCATCGGCTCCAGCAGGCAGGGGTCCGCCTTGGTGAGCGCCTCCTTGAAGGCCATGGAGCCGGCGATCTTGAAGGCCATCTCGGAGGAGTCAACCTCGTGATAGCTGCCGTCGTAGACGGTGGCCTTGAAGTCCACCACCTCGAAGCCGCCCAGGATGCCGCTCTGCGCGGCCTCGCGGATACCGGCGTCGATGGGGGCGATGAACTCCTTGGGAATCACGCCGCCGACGATCTTGTTCTCAAACGAGTACCCCTCGCCGGGCTTGACGGGCTCGATCTCGATCCAGCAGTGACCGAACTGGCCGTGACCGCCGGTCTGGCGCACGTAGCGTCCCTCGGCCTTGGCGGCCTTGCGGATGGTCTCGCGGTAGGCGACCTGGGGCTTGCCCACGGTGGCCTCGACCTTGAACTCGCGCATCAGGCGGTCGACGATGATCTCCAGATGCAATTCGCCCATGCCGGCGATGATCGTCTGGCCGGTCTGCTGATCGGTGTAGGTCTTGAAGGTGGGGTCCTCCTCGGCCAGCTTGACCAGCGCCATGGTCATCTTGTCCTGACCGGCCTTGGTCTTGGGCTCAATGGCGACCTGGATGACCGGGTCGGGGAACTCCATGGACTCCAGGATGATGGGGTGCTTCTCGTCGCACAGGGTATCGGCGGTGGTGGTGTCCTTGAGGCCCACGATGCCGCAGATGTCGCCGGTGTAGACGGTCTCGACCTCCTCGCGGTGGTTGGCGTGCATCATCACCAGACGGCCCACGCGCTCGCGCTTGCGCTTGGTGGAGTTGAAGGCGTAGCTGCCGCTTTCCAGCATGCCGGAGTAGACGCGGCAGAAGGCCAGCTTGCCCACGAACGGGTCGGTCATGATCTTGAAAGCCAGCGCGGAGAAGGGCTCGTCATCGGAGGGATGGCGCTCCATCTCCTTTTCGGGATCGTCGGGATCGACGCCCTTGATGGCGGGGATGTCCAGCGGGGAGGGCATGTACTCCACCACCGCGTCCAGCAGCGGCTGCACGCCCTTGTTGCGGTAGGACGTACCGCAGAGCACGGGGTTCATCGTGCAGTCGATGGTCGCCTTGCGGATGGCGGCGTTGATTTCCTCCACCGTCAGCTCCTCGCCCTCGAAGAATTTCTCCATCAGGGTTTCGTCGCTCTCGGCCACGCTTTCGATGAGCTTCTGGTGATACTCCTGGGCCTGGGCAAGCAGCTCGGCGGGGATCTCCTCGTCGCGCACGTCCTTGCCCTCATCATCGTAGTAGACCTCCGCGCGCATGCGCACCAGGTCGATGATACCCTTGAAATCGCCCTCTTTGCCGATGGGAAGCTGGATGGGCACGGCGTTGGCTCCCAGCCGGTCCTTCATCATGTCCACCACGCGGAAGAAGTCCGCGCCCATGATATCCATCTTGTTGACATAGGCCATGCGGGGCACATGATACTTGTTGGCCTGGCGCCACACGGTTTCGCTCTGGGGTTCCACGCCGCCCTTGGCGCAGAACACGCTCACGGCGCCGTCCAGCACGCGCAGGCTGCGCTCCACCTCCACGGTGAAGTCAACGTGGCCGGGGGTGTCGATAATGTTGATGCGGTGGCCCTTCCAATGGCAGGTGGTCGCGGCGGAGGTGATGGTGATGCCACGCTCCTGCTCCTGCGCCATCCAGTCCATGGTGGCCGCGCCCTCGTGTGTCTCACCCAGACGGTGAACGCGCCCGGTATAGAACAGGATGCGCTCGGTCGTGGTGGTCTTACCGGCGTCGATGTGGGCCATGATGCCGATATTGCGCACCTTTTCCAACGGGTGACTTCTTGGCATAACAGAGGGTCTCCTTTCAAATTCGGCTTTCTCTCATTCTTCTTCCAGGCGCGGGCGCCCCGCCCGCGCCCCTGCGCATTACCAGCGGTAGTGCGCGAAGGCCTTGTTGGCCTCGGCCATGCGGTGCATTTCTTCCTTGCGCTTGACGGCGGCGCCGGTGTTGTTGGCGGCGTCCATCACTTCGGCGGCAAGGCGCTCGGCCATGGTCTTTTCACCGCGCTTGCGGCTGAACTCCACCAGCCAGCGCAGGGCCAGGGTCTGGCGGCGCTCCGGGCGGATCTCGATAGGCACCTGGTAGGTGGCGCCGCCCACGCGGCGGGCCTTGACCTCCAGCTGGGGCGAAACGTTGCCCAGGGCGGCGTTGAAGACCTCAGCGGCGTCCTTGCCGGTCTTTTCCCTGATGGTGTCAAACGCGGAGTAGCAGATGCGCTGCGCGGTACCGCGCTTGCCGTCCAGCATGATCTGGTTGATGAGCTTGGTGACCACGGTGGTCCCGTAAACGGGATCGGGCAGCACCTCGCGCTTGGGGATAAATCCACGACGGGGCATGTGATTTCCTCCTTCGTTGTGGCGATTGCATCGCCGCAATGTGCCTGTGGCACAGCGTAAGATTTGGGGTGGCCTGGGAATGCGTTTTCAAAGCGCGCCTGCATACAGGTTTCTGACGGCCTTCAGCATCGACCGCTCCCGAACTACGGGAAAGTCACGCGGTGTGCCCGCCCTCCGCCACGCTTCGATTCTCACGGGCGGGGGAACGAACGCCTGCGCCCACTCCGAAATGGGCTGCAAACGCAGCGCAGGAAAACGTCTTACTTCTTGGGCCGCTTGGCGCCGTACAGGGAGCGCGCCTGCATCCGCTTGGCCACGCCGGCGGTATCCAGAGCGCCGCGGATGATGTGGTAGCGCACGCCGGGCAGGTCGCGCACGCGGCCGCCGCGGATGAGCACCACGCTATGCTCCTGCAGGTTGTGGCCAATACCCGGAATGTAGCACGTACCTTCGATCTGATTGGTCAGACGGATACGGGCGATCTTACGCAGGGCGGAATTGGGCTTTTTGGGGGTCGTGGTCTTCACGCTCAGGCACACGCCGCGCTTCTGCGGGCAGCCCTGCAGGATAGGAGCCGTAGACCTGTTTTCGACCTTTTTCCGTCCCTTGCGGATCAACTGATTGATCGTGGGCATGGAAACACCTCCGAATTGATGTGCTATAAAAACCGCCGCAACCCTGGCGTCTTTATAGT
>CALVNG010000160.1 GCA_944349545.1 uncultured Eubacteriales bacterium | reverse complement strand
TGGGACAGCGCGTTGCGGAGGTACGCATCGACATGCCGGTGCAGATCGCCGCGAGGCTTGGCAGAAAATAATCCAGCACCCGCCGTCCGATGGACGGCGGGCGCACAGCTTGTCGAAAAAGTCCGGCTGCGCCGGCCTTTTCCGCCAGATGCTTAAGAAATGTTTGCGCCCGGGGGCTGTTTGCGCCCGGGGGCGCAAACTCCCCGCCCGCCTGGCACCGGAGGGAAGCGTCAGTCCAGTGGGCCGTTGCCACCGAAGGTGGCAAAGCTTCCCGAAGGTGGGGAGCGAAACGAGCGGTGGGCGCGGCCAGCGCCCGCCGCGACGATTGAGGTTGCGGAACTGCGGGCCCTCCAAACCTCCCCAAAAGGATTTGTCAACAGTCTGGGCCCGCCGTCCATCGGACGGCGGGCGCGTCTATTCGGTTACGAGGGGCTCACAGCAGCGGTAATCGGTGTCGATGGCGTTGGCCAGGAAGCGGGCCTTGAAGCTGCGCGGATTGCACAGGGAGAGAGGCTCGCCGCCCGATACGTCCAGGTCCTCAGGCACCACGAATTTGATGCACTTGACCAGTACGTCCCGGCACACGGGAGCGCTGTGTGCGGGCAAGGTCATCACCTTCATGCCGCGCTGGTGCTCCGTGCCGTTTTCGTCCACCTCGGTCAGGATGGCCGCCAGGGCCACGCGTTTGCCGGGGCATACGTTTTTCACCGTTACATCCAGCTGCAAAATGAGGCCCTGGGATTCCAGATATACATCTCCCATGTCCACCAGCACCGTGTCCTTGCAGCCCTCCGCGGTCAGCTCCACGGGCACGGGGCACGGGTCGGGCTGCACCACCACGTCGCAGTCCACCGTGACCTTCGGTTTGGGGAAAATCACCAGGTTGCCCTCCGCGTCGCTGTATTCGATGGACTCGTTCACCAGCTTTTCGCCCGGCTCCTGGCTCGTATGCCGGATGAAAAACTCCAGCGCGGCGCTCTCGCTGCCCGTCACGCCCAGGGCTGGAATGGTCCAGCGAATGGTGTGGGCATCCAGCGTCGAGGCGGAGCCGCGGGTGGGGTCGCCGAGGCTGGTGATGACGAAATCGGGATTGAGCACCTCGTTGATGACGATGTCGGTGGCGCCTGTCTTGGAGATGTTGGCCGCCAGCTCGGCAAAGAGGGCCTCCAGGTCCGCGACGTCGGGCGTTACCGCCACGTGGGACGCGTCGGGGTCGGTGGCCCATTCGTTCAGGGCGTTCACATCAAGCCCGTCCGAGCCGATCAGCCCGATGCAATAGATGATGATGCCCTGTGCGCGGGCCGCGGCGGCTACGGGGGCGGGCGGCGCGCCGGTGGTGGTGTTGCCGTCTGTGAACATCACGATCACCCTGGCGTTGCCCGACATGGGGTCGAACAGCTGCGTGGCCTTTTCAAATGCGGCGGCATGATTCGTGCTTCCGCTGGACGAAAGCGCGTCCACGGCAGCCTTGAGCGCATCGACGGAGGTGATGAGCTGCGTGTCGTCCGTGGCGGACGTGGCAAAGCTCACCACCCCGATGCGGCTGCCGGAGCCGATCTGCCCGGACCCGCCGGTGGCCTTCTCGATGATGTCGATAAACGTTTTCGCGCCCAGCTTCACATTCGCCAGCGGCTCGCCGGCCATGCTGCCGGAGCGGTCCAGCGCCAATACGATGTCCGTGGGGTTGGTCAGGATATCCGGAGCGGCCGTCAGCGCCAGCGTCACGCGCAGAGAGCCGTCGCAGGCAATGCGGTCGGTATTGATCACCTTGTTCGAATTTGTAACACCCATGCGTGTTACCTCCTTCCGGGGAATGCTCCCCAGGCATCCTATGCCGCGGCGGCGGGTTTTGCTCCCTTTGCCCCGGCTTGAAAAAAACCGGCGCTTGTGCTATGCTAACGCAAATCCCCATGCACCCATGGGTGTATGCCCGCCCGTCCGGAGGATGAATGCCTATGAGACTGCCCATTACCAGAGAACGCATCCGTACCCATTTCCATTATGCCTGGTGGCAGTACGTGCTGCTGGTGTGTCTGGCGGTTTTCGGATGGAACCTGCTGTACACCACCACCCGCTACCGCAGCCCCGAAGCCCTCAAGGTGGAATGGTACTGCCAGGGAGTGGTGGATGCGCAGTCCCAGAAAAAGCTGGACGCGCTGATGGAGCAGCTGCGCCTGGAGCTGTTTCCCGAGATGGAGGAGGTCACCTTCACCGCCGTCGCCTATGACCAGACCTATGGCGACATGCAGCTGATGGTATGGTCCAGCGCCGGGCAGGGCGACTTGTACATGCTGGAGCGGGAGCAGTTTCAAAACCTCGCTTCCGGAGGAGCCATGGCGCAGCTGACCCCCTATATTGAGAGTGGCGCGCTGTCAACGGGCGATATCGACCTGACGGCGGGCTATGTGACGGACCCCGAAACCGGTACGAAATATCTCATGGGCGTGCCCGCGGGTACCTTGACGGGCCTGGAGGCCTACGGCATCGATCCGGAGGGCTGTGTGATGGGCCTGCTGGCCAACGGCGGCAATCTGGACAACACCGTCAAGCTGATGCAGTGGCTGATCGACAACATGCGGTGATAGCCTGAGCGGAGCGCTTCTCTGGAAGTGCTCCGCTTTTTTATGCTGCGGTCATTGACACCTTCGGCATGGGTGTGGTATACTCACGTCAATACATCGTGGTGCGATATATCGTGCTGCGGGGGTGTGGAGGTGAGCGGCATGGACGCGCATATTCGCAAGGTATATGTCCCGATGACGGAAACCGGGTTCTACATCCTGCTGTGCCTTCGTGAGCAGCAGCACGGCTACGGCATCGTGCAGCGGGTGAAGAGCCTGACCCATGGGGAAATCTGCCTGAGCCCCGGCACGATGTACGGCAGCCTGTCCAAGATGGAAAAGGACGGGCTGATCCGGTTTGTCCGGGAGGAGGAAAAGAGAAGGATCTATGAAATTACGCCGCTGGGCACGCAGGTGCTGGACCTGGAAATAAAGCGAATCGAGCGGCTGTACGAAACCATGAAGGAGGCGCGCTGAACATGGGGGAGCGCAAGAGGGAATTCCGGTTTTTTACCGTGGCTGACTGGGAGGAAGAGCAGGCGTACCTGAGCCAGCGTCATCGGGAGGGCTGGCGGTTCACGGGCGTGCGCCTGCCGGGGCTGTACGGCTTTGAGCGGTGCGAGCCGCAGGAGGTGGCGTACCGGCTGGATTACAACCCGGAAGGGCGTGCGCACCGGGAGGAATATGTGCAGATGTTTAGCGACTGCGACTGGGAATATATACAGGATTATGTGGGCTACAGCTATTTCCGCAAGGCCGCGCCCGCGTCGGAGCGCGACGCGGAAATCTTCTGCGACGATGCGTCCCGGCTGGACATGATGGAGCGGGTGATGAAGGGACGCATGCTGCCGCTGATGGTGATTCTGCTGATGGTGATCGTGCCCGTGCTGATCGCCGAAGGCCAGCGGACAGGGCCGTTCAGCCGGTTTGTGACGGTTGTGTATCTGCTGATTCTGGCCGTTTACGTCGCAGTGTTCATCAAATTCGGCGTCGCGTTCCGGCGGCGGACGAACGCAAAATAGCGCTGGGAAATCACAGACGCCCCTGCATGCAGCCCGCAAGCCTCCTTTC
>CALVNG010000159.1 GCA_944349545.1 uncultured Eubacteriales bacterium | reverse complement strand
GCGCGACCACCCACATATCGCCCCCGGCCAGCCGCACCCGCGCCGCCACCTCGCCCTCGAACCACTCCGGCGAGCCGTTCACCCCCAGCAGGCAGGCGTCCTGCCAGCGGTTTTCGCTTTCGAGGCACTCGGTCACATGGCCGCAGGGCAGTTCGTACACGCGGCCCTGCGCGTCGCGCGCCCCGCGGCGGCGCTCCACCGTCACATGCACGGTCCGCCCCAGCGGCGAGGGGGCGGCGCAGGGTTTCGCGTCTTCCCTCGCCACGTCTTCCCAGAAATCCAAGCCCAGGCATTGGCACAGGTCGGTCGCCAGCATGCCCCGCTCGCCGTATCGCCGCGCGGCCCGCTCGCCCGCCAGCCCGTGCAGGGCGCACGCCGCCTGCATCAGAAGCAGGTCGTCCATCGCGTAGGCGCCCGCCGCTCGCCCGGCCAGAAGCGCCGCCATTACGCCGGTGAGCGCGTCGCCGCTGCCGCCCTTGGCCATGGCGGGCGTGCCGAAGGGGTTGAGGGCCAGGCCCTCCTGTGCGCACAGCACGCTGCGCGCGCCCTTGAGCACCACCGCCGCGCCGTACCGCCGACGGATGCGCGCCGCCGCGCCCGGCATGTCCGCGAGAATCTCCGCCGTGGATACGCCCAGCAGCCGCGCCGCCTCCCCCGGATGGGGGGTCAGCACAATCGCCGCGCCGTCGGCCAGCCAGGCGGGCCGGCGGGCCAGCAGGTTGAGCGCGTCCGCGTCCAGCACGCAGGGCAGCGCACGCCCGTGCAGAAAGCGAAGCAGGCGCTCCATCAGCGCGGCGGCCATCGGTCCCCGTCCCAGCCCGCAGCCCGCGCCCAGCGCGTCCGCGCGCTCCAGCGCCGCCGAGAGGGATTCCCAGGCGGCGTCCTCGTCCTCCGCAGGCAGCGGGGCGCAGGTGGCGCAGGGGCAGAGCGTCTGCACCACGTCCACCACGTCGTCCGGGCAGGCCACCGTCACCAGCCCCGCGCCCGCGCGCAGGGCGGCCGTCGCGGCGATGGCCGCGGCCCCCGCCATGCCCCGGCTTCCGGCCCAGAGCACCACGCGGCCCAGATTTCCCTTGTGCGCGGTTTTCGCGCGCGGCGGCAGGGGCCGCTCGCCCCGCTCCAGCACGCGCATGCCGTCCGCGTCGTCCAGCGCCGCGGCCTCCGGCGCGCTCAGGCCGATGTCCGCCACGGTGATCTCTCCGGCAAAGTCCGGCCCCTGCCCCAAATACAGCCCCGGCTTGGGCCGGTGGAAGGTGACCGTCTCGCACGCGCGCACCGCCGCGCCCATCACCTGCCCCGTCTCGCCGTTCAGCCCCGAGGGGATGTCCACCGCCACCACGGGCACGCCCGCCTCCGCCAGCGCCTGGAGCGCCTCGCAGGCCGCGCGGGCCGCGCCCTCCAGCGGGCGCGACAGCCCCGTGCCAAAGAGCGCGTCCACCGCGCAGGCGGCCTCCTGCGGCAGCGCAAGCCCGTCCTCCGCGCGGCGCACGGCCACGCGGTCCTCCGCCGCCTCCCGCAGGCGGCTGAGCTCGCGCTGCGCGTCCGCGCTGAGCGTGCCGGGCAGCAGCAGGCACGTCCCGCGAAAGGCCGGGTCTTCCTGCGCCAGCATGCGCATGGCCGCCAGGCCGTCGCCCCCGTTGTTGCCCGTGCCGCACAGGCAGACCACCTGTCCCGCGCGCCCGGCCATCCGGCGGCGCACCGCCTGCGCCACGTGCGCCGCGGCGTTTTGCATAAGCGCTTCGCCCGTGAGGGCCGTCTCCCGCATCACGCGGGTTTCCACCCGCTTCATCTCCGACGGTGTGATGGTGCGCAGCATGCGCCCTTCCCCCTTTGCTATTCGATGACGCACACGGCGGCGGCCATACCCGCCTCGTGCGTCAGGCTCAGAAACGCGCGCTCCGCGCCCAGTTCCGCAAGCCGCTTTTGCGCCGCCCCGGTCAGGCGGTAGGCCGGCGCGCCGCCCGGCAGGTGTTCCACCGCGATGTCACAAAGCGCGATGCCCCCGCCGATGCCCGCGCCCACGGCCTTGAGAAACGCCTCCTTGGCCGCGAACATGGCCGCCGCGCTCTGCGCGCCCATCTGTCCGCGCGAGGCGATGTACGCCCGCTCGCCGTCGGTGAAGAAGCGGCGCAGAAAGGCGTCGCCGCGCCTGAGCTCCCGCCCGATGCGCTCCACCCCGCACAGGTCGATGCCCAGGCCCCTCATGCGTCCCGGCCCATGGCGACCGCGTTGACCACGGCCCGCGCCATGACCTCCGCCGCCGCCGCGCACAGCTGAATCTGGTTCACGTCCGCGTCCACGCGGCCCGTGCCCAGGGCAAAGATGGTGTCGCCGTCCATCTGCGTGTGCACGGGGCGGATGGCCCGCGCCAGCCCGTCATGCGCGCAGGTGGCCAGCCGCCTGGCCTGCGCCTTGGTGATGACCGCGTCGGTGGCCACCACGGCGATGGTGGTATTCTGCCCCGTGGTGATGCGCGGGGTGCCGGGCGCGGGGGCCGCCCCGCTGAGCAGGCTTTCACACAAAACGGGGGTGCCGTCCTTCATGCGGCCGAAGCCCAGCGGCCGGCCGTTTCGGATGTCGTAGACGTCGCCGCAGGCGTTGACCACGGCGATGGCGCCCACCGTCACCCCGCAGGGCAGGACGATGCTGGCCGTGCCCACGCCGCTTTGCATGGGCGTGGCGCCGGGCACCAGCTTGCCCACGGTCGCGCCCGTGCCCGCGCCGTGCGCGCCCTGCTCGACCACCTTGGACGCGGCCTTGCACGCCTCGATGCCCATGGCCGCGTCCGGGCGCACATGCGCGTCGCCCACGGTCAGGTCGAAGATCACCGCGCTTGGCACGATGGGCACATGGCACACGCCCATGTCCATGCCGAGCTGATGCTTTTCCAGAAACGCCATCACGCCCGTGGCGGCCGCCAGCCCGAACGCGCTGCCGCCCGCCAGCACCACGGCGTTGGCGCGCTCCACGGTGTTTTCCGGCGCGCACAGGTCCGTCTCGCGCGTGCCGGGCGCCGCGCCGCGCACGTCCGCGCCCACCACCGCGCCGTCATGGCTGGCCAGGACCACCGTCACGCCGGTTTTGGCGGCGGCGTTTTGCGCCTGGCCCACGCGGATGCCGTGTACATCGGTAATGCTGCCTTCAAAGACAGGCTGTTTCATCGCTTCAAACCTCCTTGTGCTTCGCGCCTTCCCCGGCGCGCCTCTCAGCAATATCCCATCAGCCCGCGCACGGATACGTCCCCGCTGAGCACGCGGCGCTCGCCGCCGCCGTCCTCGCTGACGATCAGCGCGCCGGTTTCGTCGATGCTCTGCGCCGTTCCGGTGAACTCCCCATTCAGCCCGATCACCTTCACGCGCCGACCCAGCGTGACCGACCGGGCCACGTACCCGTCAAGGATGCCCGCCAGCCCCTCGCGCTCCAGCGCGTCCACGGCGTTTTCCATGTGGCGCAGATAGGAGAGCAGGAGCTTCCTGCGGCAGACGGGCGGCGCGTCCGGGTCGGCCTTTCGCAATTCGATGAGCAGCGAGGTCGCCTTCTGGCGCAGCTCGCCCTCAAAGCCCGCCTGGTTGACGTTGATGCCCACGCCGGGGATCACGAAGCTCAGCCCGTCCATGTCCGCCGCCAGCTCGCTCAAAATGC
>CALVNG010000158.1 GCA_944349545.1 uncultured Eubacteriales bacterium | reverse complement strand
CGCGGCTGATGGAGTGCCTGCGCCTTCTGGAGGACGAGGACCCCGCCCTGTGCGCGGCCTGGGACGCGGAGCACGCCAGCGCCACCGTGCGGGTGATGGGCCCGGTGCAGATCGAGGTGCTCGCGCGGCTGCTGCAGGACCGCTTCGGCCTCGCCGCGCGCCTCCTGCCGCCCCACGTGCTCTACCGCGAGACGATCGCCCGGCCCGCCGTGGGCTGCGGCCACTACGAGCCGCTTCGGCATTATGCCGAGGCGCACCTGCTCCTCGCCCCCGGCCCGCGGGGCAGCGGCGTGACCTTTGACTCCCGCTGCCATGTGGACGACCTGCCCGCGCCCTGCCAGAGTCTGATCCGCACCCACGTGCTGGAGCGCGAGCACCGCGGCGTGCTCACGGGCGCGCCGCTCAGCGACGTGCGGGTGACGCTGCTTTCGGGCCGCGCGCACCTCAAGCACACCGAGGGCGGCGACTTCCGGCAGGCGGTGTACCGCGCCATCCGCCAGGCGCTGATGAAGGCGGGCTGCGTGCTGCTGGAGCCGTACTACCGCTTTTCCCTCACCGTGCCCGCCGAAAACGTGGGCCGCGTGATGACCGATCTGGCCGCCATGGGCGCGGACTGCGGCGCGCCCGAAACGCTGGGCGCGTGCGCGCGGCTTTCGGGCCGCGGCCCGGTGGCCTCGCTGATGGACTACCCCGCGGCCCTGCGCGCGCTCACCCACGGCGAGGGGGAGCTTTCCCTCCTGCCCGACGGCTACGACCCCTGCCGCGACCCCGCGCCCGCCATCGAAGCCGCCGCCTACGACCCCGGCGCGGATGCGGACAACCCCGCGGGCAGCGTGTTCTGCTCGCACGGCGCGGGCTACTTCGTCCCCTGGGACGAGGCCGACGCCCTCATGCACCTGCCCGTGGAGCAGCCCTGACGGGGCCGCGGCACATGGCCGCCCGGCGCGCCTCGCTCCTCCCCGACCGAACCCGCGCATCCCTGCGCACCATCCCCGCGCCCCCCGGCGCATCCCCCGGCCACGCCGCCCACTTCGCCCCCGCGCACCGCGCGCCACCCCTGCGCACCATCTCCGCGCCTCGCGGCGCATCCCCCCCGGCCACGCCGCGCGCACCGTGCGCCATCCCTGCGCACCATCCCCGCGCCCTCCGGCGCATCCCCCGCCGACCCTCATGCCAAAGGAGGACACCCCCATGCGCACGCTTTTTCAAAACGGCTGGCTCTACGACGGCACGGGCGCGCCCGCCCGCCGGGGCAGCCTGCTCATCGAAAACGGGACCATTGCCGCCGTGGACGCGCCGGAGGGCGCGCAGGCGGACCTCGTGCTGGACTGCGAGGGGCTGGCCGTGGCTCCCGGCTTCATCGACAGCCATTCGCACAACGACTGGTTCGCCTGCCGCCGCGACCCCCTGCCCTACTTCACGCCGTTTCTGGAGCAGGGCATCGCCACGCAGGTGGCGGGCAACTGCGGCTTTTCGCCCTTCGGCTGGGAGGCGGATACGCCACATCGCGCGCTCATCGGCAGCGGCCTGTTTGCCCTGCCGCCGGACGCGCCGGACGTGCACGACCTGCCCGGCTTCCTTTCGGCGTGCGGGCGGCCGCCGGTGAACCTGCTGCCGCTCTACGGGCACATGTCGGGGCGCATCAGCCTGGCGGGGTATGACCCCCGGCCGCTCACGGCGGAGGAGCTGGACCGGCTCGACGGTCTGATGGCCTCCGCGCTGGAGGCGGGCGCGGGCGGCATTTCGCTGGGCCTGATGTACGAGCCGGACCGCTACGCGCCCCCGGAGGAGCTTCGGCGCGCGGCGCGGATGGCGCAGCGCTACGGGCGGGTGCTCACGGTGCACGCGCGGGCGTGCTCGGCGGCCTCGACGTCGTATTCGCCGCCGGTGGGCGGCCGGGCGCACAACCTGCGCGCCCTGGACGAGATGCTCGCCCTCGCGCGCGAGACGGGCGTGAAGCTGCAATTCTCCCACCTGATCTTCGTGGGCGCGCGCACCTGGCGCACGGTGGACGAGGCCCTGCGCCTGATCGACCGGGCCAACGCGAAGGGGCTTTCCTTCCGCTACGACTCCTACGCCATGATGTACGGCGCGTCGGTGATCACGGTGGTGCTGCCCACGTGGTACCTCGCCCTGCCCGAAAAAAAGCGCCGCTCGGCGGCGGTGCGGGCGCGGCTGGCGGTGGAGATCGGGGTGACCAAAAAGCTGCTGGGCTTTGACTTTGACGACATCGTGATCACCTGGGCCGGGGAGAGGCACCGCGACATCACGGGCCTGAACGTGCGGGAGATTGCGCGCCGCTGGGGCCGCAGCGCGCTGGATACCTACCTTCAGCTCGTGGACGACACGCAGGGCCAGGGCCGGGTGCTGATGCACAAGTACCTGACCCCGGAGATCCTGGGCCGTCTCATGGCGGATGACAAATGCCTCTATATGACCGACGCCTGGATTGAGGACGAGGGCATGCAGAACCCCGCGGCCTTCTCCTGCTTCCCCGAATTCCTGCGCCTGGGCCGGGAGACGGGCACGCTGCCCCATGTGGTGCGCCAGATGACCGGCGCGGCCGCCGACCGCTTCGGCCTGACGGGCCGCGGCTACCTGCGCCCCGGCTTCCGCGCCGACGTGACCGTGTTCGACCCCCGCACCGCCGCCCCCGGCCCCGACCCCGCCGGGCGGCCCGTGGGCATCCGCCACGTGTTCGTCAACGGCGAGCAGGCCGTCCGGGACGGCGCTGCGCTGGGCGTGCGCGCGGGCAGGGTCCTCCTGCTCTAAGGGGGACAGGCCCTGGCAGGGCGCGGCCTCACCGCGCGATCACCTCGCCGCTCACCGCGTCCAGGGTCAGCCAGCTGGTCAGCAGGTTGGTTTCGTAGCGTTCCCGCCAGACGTCCTCCCGCGCGTCGTAATAGCGGAAATGCCTGCGCCCGAAGAAATCCCACACGGGCCGCAGCTCCCAGCGGTCCGGGTTCACGCCCGTCTGCACGCACGCGTAGCCCAGCGTCACCCGGTCGATGCTAACGCGATGCGCGGCGCGGGGCACGCGCTCCGGGTTGGTCGCCTCCTGCGCCTCCAGCGCCGCGGGCAGCGCCTCGCGGGCGATCCGCGCCACGCTGTCAAAGGGCAGCAGCGCGACGGGCTCCCGCGTGCCCTCCAGCACCTCCATGGGCGTGTAGAGCGCCGTCAGCGCCCCGTTGTCCCGCACCAGCACCCGCAGCTTTTCGCAGGCGAAGGGCGGGCGCTCCTCCCCGTGGGGGTTGGGCAGGGTTTCCTTGCCTGTGGCGGTCACGGGCAGGCTGTCCACCGTGCGGGTGAACACAAACCCGTACCCCTCCGGGACCGCCGCGCCCGGCAGGGCCGTCAGCCCGTCGCCCCGCGCGATCAGCGCCTGCGAATACGCCTGCGCGTTTCCCACAAAGCCCTCCGCCCGCAGCGCCAGCCCCGGCGCGATGCGCTCCGCCAGCGCCAGCGCCCGCTCCCGCGCCGCCTCAAAGCCGAGGGCGCAGGCGCTTTCGTCCGCCTCCTCCATGGGCCATAGCGTCAGGTACTGCGCGCTGGCCGCCCCCGCGCGTCCCTCCGTCACGATCAGCCGCGCCAGCACCGCCTCGCCCGCCGCGTATCCGTTCCACAGGTCGAGCGTCCGCCCCTGCGCCGAGCGGCTCAGCCGCGCCTC
>CALVNG010000157.1 GCA_944349545.1 uncultured Eubacteriales bacterium | reverse complement strand
CGCTCCAGGCAGCCGTAGTTGCCGCAGGAGCAGGGCTCGCCGCCGATGTCCATGGGGATGTGGCCGATCTCGCTGCCTACGCCGTGAAAGCCGCTCCAGGGCCGGCCGCCGATCACGATGCCGCCGCCCACGCCCGTGCCCAGCGTCATGAACACGCTGGAATGGCACCCCGCGCTCACGCCGCAGATGCTTTCGGCAAAGCCGGCCACGGTGGCGTCGTTGTCGATGTAGACGGGCTTGCTTAAGTACTTTTGCAGCTCGGCGCGCAGCGGCACGTCGCTCCAGCCCAGGTTGGTGCAGAAGATGACGTTGCCCGTCTTTTCATCGGCCACGCCGGGAATGCCCACGCCGATGGAGGCGACGTCCTTTTCCTCAAAGCCGCCGCGCGCCATCACCTCCAGCATGCAGCAGCCCATGTCGCGGATGATGTCCTCGTAGGGGCGGCCCGCCAGCGTGGGGGTTTCGCCCTGGGAGAGAATGGCGCCGCTTTCGTCCACCACGCCGACCTTGATGCCGGTGCCGCCCAGATCAATGCCGATATAGACCATAGAAAAGCCTCCCCGTTGTATCAGGTGTGATTCGCGGAATTCTGAGCGATCAGCTCGTTGAGGCGGCGGTCCAGCTCATGCGCGGCGCTGTAGCCCATGCGCTTGAGGCTGAGGTTGCGCGCGGCCACCTCGATGATGATGGCCAGGTTGCGCCCCGGCCTGACGGGCATGGTCTGGTAGGGCACCTTCACGCCCAGGATGGTGACGGTTTCCTCCGTCAGCCCCAGCCGGTCGTATTCCTTGGCGGAGTCCCATTTCTCCATGTGGATGACCATGTCGATGGACTTGCTGACGATGACCGAGCCCACGCCGTACATGGCGCGGATGTCGATGATGCCGATGCCTCGAATTTCCATGAAATGGCGCACCATCTCCGGCGATTCGCCGATGAGGCGGTCGTCGGCCACGCGGCAGATGTCCACCACGTCGTCGGCGGCCAGCTGATGCCCGCGCTTGACCAGCTCCAGCGCGGCCTCGCTCTTGCCCACGCCGCTTTCGCCCGTGAGCAGAATGCCCACGCCGTAGACGTCCACCAGAACGCCGTGGCGGGTGATGTGCGGGGCCAGCACGCGGTTTAGGTACATGATGGCCTGCAGGGTGAACTTGGTGGTCTTGAGCTTGCTCTGAAACACCGGGATGTCGTGCGCGCGGGCGATGTCCAACAGGTCGCGCGGGGGCGTCATGCCCCAGCAGCTGATGATGCAGGGGATGGGGTAGCTCATGTACTTTTCCAAAACGGGACGGCGCGCGCGCACGTCCAGCGATTCCAGGTAGGTCATCTCCACCTTGCCGATGACCTGCGGCCGCTCGTGGGCAAAGTACTCGTAAAAGCCGCAGAACTGCATGCCGGGCCGGTTGATGTCGGTCACGCTGATGTCCAGCTGGGTCTTGGTGGTGGGGCTGAGCAGCTCGAGGCTTAGCTTGGTGCGAAAATCCTCCAGGTCGATCATTCCGGCGCCTCCTTACAGGATGTGCTCCGCCACGAAGCGGGCCACGCCGTCCTCGGTGTTGGGGCGGCATACGTGCGCCGCCGCCGCGCGCAGCTGGGGGATGGCGTTGGCCATGGCCACGCTGTTGGGGGTGAAGGCGAGCAGGCTCATGTCGTTGAGGCTGTCGCCGAAGGCGACGGTGCGCTCCGGCACGATGCCGATGCGCTCCGCAAGGCGCGAGAGCGCCTCGCCCTTGGTGGCGCCCGGCGGCTCGGCCTCCAGGAAATAGGGCTTGCTCATGGTGAAGGTGGCCCGGCCCAGGAAGCGCTCGCCCGCCAGGGGCATCAGGCGCAAAACGTCCTCCGGCTCGCCCACGCTGAGCACCTTGGGCGTGGCGAAGGTGAGGAAGGCGCACACATCGCCCACGGCCACGCCCTTCATCCCGGAGGACTGCTTGTAGCGGCGGGCGGTGTCGCACTCGGCGGAGTAGTAGAAGGCCTCGTCGGTGTAGACCTGCACGTACAGCCCGTTTTCCACAAGGAAGGCGCAGATCTCGCGCGCCAGGTCCACATCCAGCGTCAGCTGCTCGATGAGGCGGTGGTCCGCCCCCACGATCTCCGACCCGTTGCCCCCGATGTAGGGCAGGCCCGTGTCCAGCTTCGCCATGAAGGGGTACATGCTGGCGTGCGTGCGGCCGCTGCAGGGAATCAGGCGGATGCCGCGGCGCTTGACCTCGGCCATCACCTCAAGGGTATAGCTGCTCAGCTGGCCGCTTCCGTCCAGCAAAGTGTCGTCCAGGTCGGTCACGATGGTGTCGATGGTCATGGGGTTCCTCCTTCTTCGGTAGGGCGGCGCGCTTCAAAAAAGCGCCTGAGAAGGGCCGCGGCCTCCTCCTCCATCAGCCCGCCCACGCAGGGCAGCCGGTGGTAGAAGGCGGGATCGCCGGGCAGGGCGTACACGCTTTCGCAGCAGCCCTGACGCGCGTCGCGCGCCCCGAAATAGCAGCGGTCCAGGCAGGCCATCACCATGGCCCCGGCGCACATGGGGCAGGGCTCCAGCGTCACATACAGCGTGCAGCCGGTCAGCCGCCGCGCGCCCAGCGCGCGCGCCGCCTCGCGGATGGCCAGCAGCTCGGCGTGCGCGGTGGGGTCGCCGCTTTGCTCGCGCCGGTTGTGCGCGCGGGCGACGGGCCGGCCGTCCTTGGCGACGACCGCGCCTACGGGCACCTCGCCCTCCCGGAAGGCGGCCTCGGCCTCCTCCAGCGCCAGGCGCATCAGGGATTCATGCGCGGTCATACGGCCGCGGCCTGCCCGGCGGTCGGCACGGCGCCGTTGACCTGGTCGGCCTCCTTGAAGGTGGGCACCAGCTCATGCAGGCAGGCCAGCATGTCGCCGCCCTCGTCCAGGCAGCGCTTAAGGCGGTCCAGCATGGCGTCCAGCGTGGACTTGTCCACCACCTCGGGCTTGGCCACGAAGATCTTCTCGCTCTCCGTCCTGGCGATGCCCTCGCCCGCCAGCAGCAGCTCCTCGTAGAGCTTCTCGCCGGGCCGCAGGCCCATGTAGACGATCTCCACCTTGCGCCCGTCGCGCGGGGCGTAGAGCTGGATCATGCGCTCGGCCAGCTCGCGGATCCTGACCGGGCGGCCCATGTCCAGAACGAACAGCTCCCCGCCCTTTGCCATGCTGGCGGCCTTGAGCACCAGGCAGGCGGCTTCGGGGATGGTCATGAAATAGCGGATGATGTCCGGATGGGTGAGCGTCACCGGCCCGCCCGCGCGGATCTGCTGCTCAAAGAGCGGCACCACGCTCCCGTGCGAGCCGAGGACGTTGCCGAATCGCACGGCGGTGAACTCCGTGTCGGTCTGGGCGTTGAGGGCCTCGATGATCATTTCGGCCAGGCGCTTGGTCGCGCCCATGACGTTGGTGGGGTTGACGGCCTTGTCGGTGGAGATGAGCACGAAGCGCCTGACGCCGTGGCGCACCGCGGCCTGCGCGGTCAGCCAGGTGCCAAAGACGTTGTTTTTGACCGCCTGGTCGGGGCAGTCCTCCATGAGGGGCACGTGCTTGTGCGCGGCGGCGTGGAGCACCACCTCGGGGCGGTAGCGGGCGAAGATCTCGTCCAGGCGCTGCGCGTCGCGGATGGAGCCGACGCAGAGGATGAGCTTTTGCCTGAGCGCGTCGCCGTAGAGGAGCTTGAGCTCGCTGAAGAGGTCGTACATGTAGTTTTCGCTGAT
>CALVNG010000156.1 GCA_944349545.1 uncultured Eubacteriales bacterium | reverse complement strand
CGAAACCTTGAGCAGCTTGCTTAGCACCGCTTAATCCTCCTCCACCGACAAATCCAGCGGCGGCGGCGTGGGGCTGGGGGTGGCCGTGGGCGGCAGCGTGAAGCCGTAGCTCATGTCCGTGGCCGCCGCGTCGGGCACCTGGTACTCGTAGCTTTCGCCGGGCTGAGGGGTCGCCTCCACGGGGGCGGGGGTGACGAGCGTCTCTTCCCCGTCCTCGCCCACGGTCACGGTCGGACCGGGCGTGGGGCTGGGGGTGGGCGTGGGCGCGAGCTGGTAGAAGTCGCTGCCGATCTGCACCGTAGGCACGGGCACGGGCGAATCCAGCGGCGTGAAGCTGATGCCCGCGTCGGCGGACGCGCGCTCCTCCACGGCCTGCGCCACGGGCTGGTAGCGCAGCACGATCACGTATTCGATGTGCTGAAAGTCCGCCTGCGGCTCGATCACCACGTACTGCTTGTTGCTCTCCATCCCGCGCGTGCTCTCGCGCACGGTGCCGATGGGAATGCCCTTGGGGAAGGAACGGCTGTCGTTGAGGTCCCCCACGCCGCTGGTGACGACCACGTCGCCGGGGCGGGGCAGGTTGTCCTCGGGCAGATAGTACATGCGGCACAGGGGCGTGCCGTCCACGCCGAGGGTGCCGCGCACCGTGCCCTGATCGCGCGAGGACTGGATCAGCGCGGCGATGCTCGCCTCGCTGTCGATGATCGTGCGCACGGTGGACTTGGTGGGGGTCACGTTGTAGGTGTATCCGACCATGGCGCCGTCCATGGTGACGGCCATGTAGTCCTCCACGCCGTCGTTGGACCCCTTGTTGATGGTGAACACGGAGAAATAGTTGCCGCTCTCCCGGCCGATGACGGTGGCCACGAGGGGGTTGAGGCTTTCGTTGACGGAAATCTCGTCGTAGAGGTTTTCGTAGACGGTCAGCTTGTGCTGCATCTCCTCGGCCAGCATGGCGTCGTAGACCAGCTGCTCGTTTTCGGTCTTGAGCTGGTTGTACTCCAGCTCGATGCGGGCGCGCAGCTTGAGGGTGTAGAGATAGTCCACCACCCAGTCCACCACCGAGGAAAACCCGCTTTGCAGGGGGGTGATCACGGCGGCCACGCCCTCCTCCGGCACGGCGAGCACGTCGTATCCGGTGATGAGGGCGAGCAGATGCGTGGCCGCCAGCCCCATCAGCCCCACCACCAGGGCGATGATCAGCGCCCTTCGCAGGATGCGCCTGAGGCGGCTGTCCTGCGGGCGCTTGCGTTCGGTTTTGGGTACCCTTAGCTTCATGCCCGACCTCCCTGCGGTGTGGCGGAAAAGCTCGCCTGCGGCGATCTTTTCCGCCAGGTTTGCACGTTTCCCCTGCGCCTTCGGCGCGGCCGGGGAAACGTGTAAGGAATGTTTGCGCCGAAGGCGCAAACTCCCCGCCCGCCCGGCAGAGCCGGGCGATACGAATTCATTTGGAGGGCTGCGGGCCCTCCAAACCTCCCGGAGAAGATTTGTCAACGGGGCTGCGTTTGCGCCGGAGGCGTATGCTTCACGCCCGCCGCGACGATTGAGGTTGCGGGCCTGCGGGCCCTCCAAACCTCCCGAAAAGGGTTTGTCAACGGGGCTGCGTTTGCGCCCCTGCGCAAGGCCCCGCCCGTCCAGCGGCCGTCAGTGTTCAGGCCGCCGTCCATCCTCCGGAATGTCCCCCGGCCGTCAGAACGGCTTTAGGAAGCTGGTGCGGCCCAGGTGTTCCAGCAGCTCGTAGTTTTCGATGATGTTGCCCAGGCCCAGGGCGGCGCAGTCCATCGGCTCCTTGGACAGCAGCACCGGGATGCCCAGCTCGCTTGCGATGAGCTGGTCCATGCCGTAGAGCAGGGACCCGCCGCCGGTGAGGTAGAGGCCGTTGTGCATGATGTCGGCGGCCAGCTCCGGGGGGGTGCGCTCCAGGACCCACTTGATGGCGCCGAGGATGGCCATGCACGGCTCGTGGAGGGCCTCGTAGATCTGGGTGGAGGTGATCTCGGTGGTCTGGGGGAGGTTGGTGACCATGTCGCGGCCGCGGATGCGGGCGCGGCGCTCGTCGCGCAGGGGGAGCGCGGAGCCCAGGTCCAGCTTGACCTCCTCGGCGGTGCGGTCGCCGATCAAAATGTTGAACTCGCGCTTGATGAAGTCGATGATGGCCTCGTCCATCTTGACGCCGCCCACGCGCACCGAATGGCTGATGACCACGCCGCCCAGGGAGATGACGGCGGCGTCGGTGGTGCCCCCGCCGATATCGACCACCATGCAGCCGTTGGGGTCAAAGACGGGCAGGCCGCTGCCCAGGGCGGCGGCGAAGGGCTTTTCCACCAGCATGACCTTGCGGCTGCCGGCGTACTTGGCGGCCTCGCCCACGGCGCGGCGCTCGATGGGGGAAATCGAGCACGGATAGCTCAGAAACAGGCGCGGCTTGACGAGGTAGCTGGAGCCGATGGCCTTGCGCATGAAGTACTGGATCATGATTTCGGTCATGTCGAAATCGGTGATCACGCCCTCGCGCATGGGCCTGACGGCTATCACGCCCTCGGTGGTGCGGCCCAGCATGATCTTGGCGTCGTCGCCGACGGCGCGGACCTTGCGCTCGTTACCGGCGTCCACCACGACGATGGTGGGCTCGCTGATCATGATGCCCTTGTGCTTAACGTAAACCAGCGTGTTGCTGGTGCCCAGGTCCACGCCCAGGTCATGCGCGACAAAGCCCATCGGTCAATCCCCGTCCTCTAGCGCCGCCTCGGCGGCCAATTTCACGTCGTACCAGTCGCAGATCTCCTTTGCGCTGCGCAGGGGCAGGTCGAACCCCGCGTCCAGCAGGAGCTTGCCCACCATGCTCAGCGGAAAGCCGATGACGCCGGTGGGGCTGCCCTCGATGCGGCTGATGAACACGCTCGCCATCCCCTGCATGGCGTAGCCGCCGGCCTTGTCCATCGGCTCGCCGGAATCGACGTAGCGCTCGATGATCCGCTCCGGGATGGTGACGAATCCCACGCGGGTGATGGAGGCGTCGTACAGCTCCGAGCCGTCGGGGCGGCGCAGGCACACGCCGGTGTAGACGTGGTGGGCGCGGCCGCTGAGCATCCTGATCATGCGCAGGGCGTCGTCGCGGTCCTTGGGCTTGCCCAGGTAGTGTTTGCCCACGTGGACCATCGTATCCGCCGCGAGGATGAAGCGGCCCTTGACCTTGCGGCTGAGCATGAAGGCCTTTTTGCGGGCCATGTCCAGCGCGCGCCACTGGCCCTCGCCCTCGGCGAAGAACTCGCTGAGCTCGGAGGGGATGACCTCGAAGGGCACGCCGAAATACGCCATCATGGCCTTGCGTCTGGGCGAGGCCGAGGCCAGGACGATCTTTTCATCCTTGCCCGGCAGCACAGGCTCCTGGGGCTTCTTTTTCTCCGGCTCCTTCATCGCATGCGGCTCCTTTCTGCCGACGCGCCCGCGTCGGGATAGGTTACAACAGTTTATTATAGCACAGTTTCCCTCCCCTGGGAAGCGCGCCGCCCCTTTTCCTGCCCGCACGGATGTAAAAATCGCAGGAAACGGCGATACGCCCCGCTGCCCCGCACGCAACCCGCCACGCGCAATCCGCCGCCGCACGCACCCGCGCGCCGCGCAACCCGCCGCGCCATCCCGCACGCCGCCGCACGCAACCCGCCGCACCCGCCGCGCGCACCCGCACCCGCGCCCGCACCCGCCCCGCGCAACCCGCCGCCCGCCGCTGCACGCACCCGCGCCCCGCGCACCCGCCACGCCATCCCGCACGCCCCGCGCCGCACGCAACCCGCCGCGCCC
>CALVNG010000155.1 GCA_944349545.1 uncultured Eubacteriales bacterium | reverse complement strand
AGCGAGCACATCGTCATCGAAAACCACCACCAGCCCATCATCGACTACCGCACCTTCGCCACCACGCGCGCGCTGCGTGAAAGCCGCTCCCGCTCCCACTACCGCGGCGTCAAGAAGTACGACAACGTCTACTCCGGCTTTCTCCAGTGCGGCGACTGCGGAAGCCCGATGTTCGCCATGAGCCGCAGCGACCTGGCCCCCGCCTACACCTGCGGCACCTATCACCGCCGGGGGACGGCGGGCTGCACCAGCCACCACATCCGCGCGGACCGGCTGGACGAGCTGATCAAAATCTATATCCGGCGCGTGATGGAAAGCTCGGCCTGCATGATCGAGCGGCTGAATCAGGACCTTGCCGCCGAGCCGGAAACCGTCGCCGAAACCGAACAATCCGCCGACCACCTCGCCTCCGTGCTGGACGACCTGCACGAGGAGCTCAAGGCCACCAAGCGCCAGCGCATCCGCGACATCATGAAGCACCCCGATCAGGAGTCGCTGCTGGAGGAAACCTACGACGAGATGGAAAGCGACCTCCAGCGCAGGATCGAGGGGCTGACCCACCAGATCGACCTTCTCTCGGACCGGCGCAACACCATCCTGCGCGTCAACCGCGTGGCGAAAACCGCTATCGACGTCTTTGGGGACATCCTCGCCAAGGAAAAGCTCGACCGAAACGACCTGCGGCTCATCATCGACCGCATCAAAGTCTACGAGGACCACCTCGAAATTCAGCTTCAGGCGGATATCGACCAGCTTCTGCGCGCCTGTGAGCTGGAGGATACCGTAAATTTTAAGGCGGGCATCGAAAACGCCCTGGGTTGCCGGCTTGTCCAGTCTGCCAGAAATCAGCGGGACAAGGTTTTCGATGTCCATGTTGTCAGCAGCGGCGACCCCCTGGAGATCTACACCGACCGGGACGGCGAGGTCATCCTGAAGAAATACTCCCCCATCGGGGAAATGTCGGCCTTCGCCAAGGATTATACGGAATCCATCTTTCGCGCCATGGGGCACATCGCCTGCATCGTAGACCGCGATCAGGTGGTGGCGGCCAGCGGCGTAAGCAAGAAGGAACTGGCCGACAAGCCCATCAGCCACGATCTGGAAACGGCCATCGCCAACCGCCAGACCGTGGCCATCAACCGTGCGGGCGGCGGCAAGATCGTAGCCGTGACCAACGAGGAGGACATTACCGGCTACACGGCGCAGGTGGTCTCCCCCATCATCGCGGACGGCGAAGCCATCGGCGCGGTGCTGCTTCTCTCCAAGGAGCAGGGCGCGAAGATGGGCGACGCGGAGCTCAAGGTGGCGGAAACCGCCGCGGGCATCGTAGGCCGTCAGATGGAGCAGTAACACTGGCCCCCAACGCACATCATTACCTTGCGAAACCGCGGCAATGCGCTTATAATAGGCTTGCCGCGGTTTTGCCATATTCCGCCGACAAATTTCCTTTTTTTCGGAGGCCTTTTTTTGAGCAGCACGCAGAAATCCATTCTCAGCGGCATGACCGTTCTCAGCGTCGTGGGCCTGATCTGCAAGATCGTGGGCGCCCTGTACCGCATCCCCCTGGCCTGGCTCATCGGGGACGAGGGCATGGGCACCTATCAGCTGGTTTTTCCCACCTATAACATGCTGCTAACCATCTCCTCGGCCGGCCTGCCGGTCGCTATCAGCCGCATGGTCAGCTTTACGCTGGCGCGCGACGATCCCCGCAACGCCCGGCGCATCTTCCGCGTGGCGCTGTGCCTTCTCTCCAGCCTGGGCCTGATCGCCACGCTGCTCATGGTGGTCATGAGTCCCACGCTGGCCCTGCGCTCGGGCGACCCCTCCACGCAGCCGGGCTTTGTGGCCATCGCGCCCGCGCTGTTGCTGGTGTGCGCCATGTCCGCGCTGCGCGGCTTCATGCAGGGACAGCAGAACATGGTGCCCACCGCTATTTCCCAGCTCATCGAGCAGGTGGGCAAGGTCTTTGTGGCCCTGCCGCTCGCGTATTTCGGCATGCGCGTCTCCGTGGCCTACGCGGCGGCGGGCGTGCTCCTGGGCACCTCCATCGCCGAGGGGGTGGCGCTTTTGTACATGGTGGCGGTCTACCGGCGCAGGCGCGCATCCTTCGCCGCCCTGCCCCAGAATCCGGACGAGCCGCCCCTGGCCGTGCGTCCCCTGCTCAAGCGCCTCCTGTCCCTGAGCATTCCCATCACGCTGGGCGCGTGCATCGTGCCCATCGCCTCCTTCATCGACAGCGGCCTCCTGCTCAACCGTCTGGTGGACGCGGGCATCGAGCACAGCGCCGCGCTGGGGCTCTACGGGCGCTATTCGGGCTATGTGCTCACTTTGATCAACGTGCCCACCGCTCTGGCCGTGGCCATCTCCATGAGCCTGGTGCCCTCCATCTCCAGCGCCATGGCCCGCGGCGACGGCAAGGCCATGCGCCGCCAGAGCGCGCTGGGGCTTCGGCTGTCGTTTGTGGTAGGCCTGCCCTGCTCCATCGGGATGAGCCTTTTGTCCTCGCAGATTCTCAGCCTGATCTATCATTTCGACACGCCCGATTCCCTGCGCGTGACCGCCGATCTGCTGAGCCTCTCCAGCCTGACCATTGTGCTCTTTACCGTGGTGCAGTCCACAAGCGGCATTTTGCAGGGCCTGCGCAAGCAGCGCATCCCCATGTATACGCTCATGGCGGGCGTGGCCGTCAAGGTGCTGCTCAACTATACGCTCATCGGCATGCCCGGCATCAACATCTACGGCGCGCCCATCGCCTCGCTCACCTGCTATACCATCAGCATGCTGCCCAACCTGTGGTACGTGCGCAAGTACACCGGCATGAAGCTGGATCTGAAGGGCATTCTGCTCAAGCCCGCGCTGGCCACCGCGCTCATGGGCGCCGTGCTGGCGCTGGCGATCCGCTGGCTGCCCTCCGGACGGCTGTGGACGGTGGCGCTGGTGCTGCTGGGCATTGGCGCCTATGCCGCCTTTGCGCTCATCACCGGGGCGATGACTCGCGATGACCTTGCTCCCCTGCTCAAACGCTTCAGCCGCGGCAGGGCGCCAAAGAAGGAGGACTGACTCATGAACCGCCTGACCATTGTGACCCTGGGAACCGGCGGCGAGGCTTTTTTGACCCGCGGCGTGGAGCGCGCGCTGCGCGAGGCCCCGCGCGTGATGCTGCGCACGGGCCGTCACCCCATGGCGGATTTTCTCCGCCAGGAGGGCATCGCCTTTGAGACGCTCGACGCGCTCTATGACGAATGTGAGGACTTTGACACCTTCAACCGCGCAGCGGCGGTCAAAGTGCTCAGCCTGCTTGGGGAAAGTCCCGTGTGCTACGCCGTGAGCGATGCGGCCTTTGACGAGACCGTGGCCCAGATTCAGCGCCTCAAGCCGCGGGAGGCGGACGTGCGGGTTCTGCCCGGCGTCAGCCATGCGGACCGCTGCCTGGCCATGATAGAGGATGCGCCGGCGGGCGTGAGGCTGTACGCGGCGGAGTCCTTCCTGCAGGCCCGCGTTTCGCCGGAAGAGCCGCTGCTGGTAACGGAGGTGCACAGCCGCGAATGTGCGGGCGGGGTGAAGCTGCGGCTGATGGACCTTCTGCCGGAGGAGACGCCCGTGTCCTTCTTCACCGGCGACGAGGCGACGGGCGAGATTGCCGTCCATTCCATCCCGCTCTACGAGCTGGACCGTCAGAGCGCCTATGACCACCTCACCGCCGCCTACGTGCCCGGCGTGCCCATGGAGCGGCGCGCCCGCTACGACATGGACGACCTGGTGCACGTGATGCAGCGCCTGCGCGCGCCCGACGGCTGCCCCTGGGACCGCGAGCAGAC
>CALVNG010000154.1 GCA_944349545.1 uncultured Eubacteriales bacterium | reverse complement strand
GGTTACTGCTGGCCGCCGCTCATGGCGCGCTCGGCGTTTTCGATCAGGCGCTTGACCATGTAGCCGCCGATGTAGCCCGCCTGACGGCTGGGCAGATCGCCGTTGTAGCCCTGCTTGAGGTTGATGCCAAGCTCGTTGGCGATCTCAAACTTCATGTTGTTCAGGGCCTGCTTGGCCTCGGGGACCATGGTGCGGTTGGTGCCGGTGGTGCTTTGCTGATTCTGATACATTTTTCCTTCACCTCATCAATGATTTGCGCCTCAGCGCATGGTGTTGCCTCCCTGGGAAGCCATCTGGCGTTCGGCCTGCTCGATCAGGCGCTTGACCATGTAGCCGCCCACATAGCCGTTGTCCCTGGAGCTAAGGTCGCCGTTGTAGCCCTGCTTGAAATTGATGCCCAATTCCTTGGCGATTTCGTATTTCATGCTGTCCAGGGCGGCGCGGGCCTGAGGCGCCTCGGGCCGGCTGCTCTTGCCGGTGTTTTGCCGGTTCACCATCCGTTGTTCACCTCCTCAAGTGGGTTCAACGCTATTTTGGCCCCGCGGGCTGAAAATACGCTGACAAATGTTTTCAAGGCAGATGAAGAAAAAAACGCCTTTTGCGCTTGACAAACGCCGCGCTTTGGGTATAATAGATGTCGATTCTTTTGGAAACCTATGCCGAAGACAGCGGGTTGGCGGCGAAAGCCCCGTAAAACCTCCCCGCCGAGGTGTAAGGCGGGAGAAATCCCCTGCGACTTGTTCGCCCTTGCGCCTGCAAGGGTTTTCTTTTTGGAATCGCAGCTTTTCAAAAAGGAGGTGCAACCCCAATGAGCAAGAACATCGAGCTGAAAAAGCAGGTCGTCAGCGACATCGTGAAGAAGTTCCAGGAAGCGCAGAGCGTGATCGTGGTCAAGTACAGCGGTCTGACTGTGGAGCAGGTGACCGGGCTGCGCGCCCAGTTCCGCGCCAACGGCGTTGAGTACTGCGTGCTGAAGAACACGTTGGTGCGCCGCGCGCTCAAGGAGCTGAACATCGAAGGCCTGGACGAGGTGCTTAACGGGCCGTCGGCTTTCGCCTTCGGCATGAACGACCCCGTAAGCCCCGCCAAGATCGTCAACGACTTCATCGTCAAGAAGAAGAGCGACGCGATCGAGATCAAGGCCGGCCTGCTTGGCACCGAGCTGATGAGCATGGAGCAGATCAAGGCCCTGGCCGAGATGCCCAGCCGCGAAGTGCTTCTGGCCCGCTTGGTCGGCAGCCTGCAGAGCAGCATCGCCAGCTTCGTGCGCGTGCTGGACGCGATCGCCAAGAAGGACTCCGAAGCCGCTCCCGAAGCCTGAGAGGCTTCCCATTCCCCGCGCAAGCTAACCGAAAACCGATGATAGAATGGAGGCTATTCACATGACTCACGAGGAATTTATTGCCGAGATTGAGAAAATGACCGTGCTTGAGCTCAACGACCTGGTCAAGGCTCTGGAAGAGAAGTTTGGCGTGTCCGCCGCCGCCGCTGTGGTGGCCGTGCCCGGCGCCGCCGGCGCCGCCGCTCCCGCCGAGGAGGAGAAGACCGAGTTCGACGCCATCCTCAAGGATGCCGGCAGCGAGAAGATCAAGGTCATCAAGGTCGTGCGCGAGCTGACCGGCCTGGGCCTGAAGGAAGCCAAGGAATTCGTGGAATCCGCTCCCAAGACCATCAAGGAAGCCGCTTCCAAGGAAGAGTGCGAGAAGATCAAGGAGAAGCTGGCCGAGGTCGGCGCGACCGTCGAAATCAAGTAATTTCGCAGCCGCAAGCAAACAAGCGCCCGGAATGCTGTATGGCACTCCGGGCGCTTTTTGATTCTGTCGCCGGCTCACGGCACGCCTATCGGACCGCCCCAAGCATGGCGGTATGACCGTCTCCCGGCAAAAAGCCCAGCGGCTCCACTTTGGCAAACCCCGCATCGCGCAGGCATTGCATCTCATGCGCCAGGGTGAGCGGCGTGTCAAAGTGTACGAAGGCGTCCTCCGCAACGCCGTCCCGCGCCCGCCTGCGCGCGCATTCGGCCATGGCCGCGTCCTCCATGGCCCGCGACGTGGCTACGTAGTCGCATTGCAGATAACACCCGCCGGGCTTGAGCGCCCGACGGAGCTTCCCAAACAGCTTTGTTTTCCGCGCGGCGGGCCAGTGATGCAGCGTTTCAAAGGAAACGGCGGCGTCGAAGCGGCTTTCGCCAAAATCGCAGGCGAAATAGTCCGCGCAAAGCAGCGTGAGCCTTTTTCCGGCGTGCTTGCGGGCAAGCCGCCCAAGCATGTCCGGCGAAAGGTCCACCCCCGTCACCGCCAGGTCGGGAAAACGCTCAAAGATGCGGTCAAGCTCCAGCCCCGTGCCGCAGCCCAGGTCCAGCAGCGTGCGGACGCCGTCCGGCAGCAGACGGGCCATCCAGCGGTAATGCGCCTCCCAGCGCGCCATGTGGGCTTCATAAGCCTCCACGCGCGCGTCAAAAAAAGCGCCCATCCCCTCCAGCGGCTCATCGCGGGTGGCCTCCCGCCACGTCATCCATTCCTGAAACGCCTCGTCCACGCTTCACGCCTCCGCGTTCAGCGCGGCCAGGCGCGCTTCCATTTCCGCCCGGCACTCACAGAAGGGCGTGATGGGCGCGGGGGAAAGATCAAAATCATTGAGCTGCTTGACCATCCATACCGACGTCAGCCATTGGCCGTGCTTGTATCCGCTGGAGGTGAGGCGCGCCGCCTCGGTAAAGCCAAAGGAACGGTGCAGGGCCAGGCTGCCTTCATTGGTGGCGGTGATCACCGCGATAACCTGCCGGAACCCCTGCCGCTGAAGGAAGGGCAAAAGCGCCCGGTACAGCTGCCGGCCGATGCCGCTGCGGCGCGGCGCATCGGGAGCGAGAAAGATGGTCAGCTCGGCAAAATAGCGATACCCCGTCTGCGGGCGGAAGGGCTCGGCGCAGGCGTAGCCCAGAAAGCGGCCTGTCTCGTCCTCGGCGATCAGGTAGGGATAGGTTTCCAGCTGGCTTTGGATGTCCTGGGCGTGCTTTTCGACGCCGGGATTGACCTCGTTGAAGGTGGCCGTGGAAGTACGCACGTAATGACCGTAGGCGTCATGGATGAGCGGCGCGTCCTGGGGCTTGGCGATACGAAGCTGAATGGTCACTTGCCGCCGCCTCCTTCCCGGATGATTTTTGCCACATCTTCGGGCGTGAGGCCGATGATGAGGGTTTTGAAATGGGTGTAGGTGACCAGCCCGGCAGGCGCGTTGGCGGATTTCTTGACGTACTTGCGGCGGGTGTAGTCCACCGGAAGCTGGGGATGATTGCGCCCCTTGCTGAAATAGGCGGCCAGCTTGGCGGCATAGAGCAGCGTCTCGTCCGACGGGTCGCTCTCCGTGCGGATCAGCACGTGCGACCCCGGAATGCCCTGCGCGTGCAGCCAGGTTTCGCCGCCGCGCGCGTGCAGGGTGAGCCGGTCGTTTTGCAGCGAGTTCTTGCCGACCTCGATCACGGTGCCGTCGGGCGCGGTAAAGCGGCAGGGCTTGCCCTCCGGAAGCTTTTTGGGCTTGCCGCCGCGCCCCCGCGAGGGCTCGGGCCGCAGGAAACCCGCCTGCGAAAGCACGTAGCGTACCTCGCCCAGATCGGCGGTGGTTTCGCACTTGTCCAGGTCGTCCAGCGCGTTTTCCAAAAGCGCGAGGTCGCGCTCGATGGTGATGAGCTGCTCGCGCGCGTACTGCTCGGCCACCTTGGCCTTGCGGTATTTTTTATAGTAGCTTTGCGCGTTCTGCGACGGGGTCAGGCGGATGGAGAGCGGTATGTCCACCTCCGGACAGCCTTCCTCGTAGTAGTTCTGCACCGTTACGCTGGATGCCCCTCGTCCGATCAGGTGCAGATTGGCGGTCAGCAGGTCGCCGAAGATGCGGTCCCGCTCGGCCAGCTCGCTCTGGCGGATGGAATCGAGCATGATGGCCTTTTTCTTCTCCGTGCGCTCCAGCGCGCTCTTGATGTGGCGCTGCAGCCCGGCGCTCTTCTGCTGCATGCGGGCGCGCAGGTCGCGCCCCAGATAGAA
>CALVNG010000153.1 GCA_944349545.1 uncultured Eubacteriales bacterium | reverse complement strand
GTGGAGACCTTCTCGCTGGCCAGCGCCATCAGCGTGGCGGATATCTCCGTCAAGGCCGCCGACGTGGAGCTCATCGAGGTGCGCCTGGGGCGCGGCATGGGCGGCAAATCCTACGTAATTATCACCGGCGAGGTCGCGGCCGTGGAATCGTCGGTCCGGGCCGCGGAGGCAGGCGAGGGGCTGGAAGGGCTGATCGCCTCCAGCGTGGTGATTCCCTCTCCCCATATGGACATGATTCGCGCGCTGATGTAAGTCTTCTTTCAGGCGCGGGAACATAGATGAAATTCAAATGGCAAAGGAGTTTTCTACCATGCAGGAAGCATTGGGCATGATTGAAACCAGAGGGCTGGTAGGCGCGATTGAGGCGGCCGACGCCATGGTCAAGGCGGCCAACGTGCATTTGATCGGCAAGGAGCACATCGGCGGCGGACTGGTGACCGTGATGGTCCGCGGCGACGTGGGCGCGGTCAAGGCGTCTGTGGAGGCGGGCGGCGCGGCGGCCAAGCGCGTGGGCGAGCTCATCAGCGTGCATGTCATTCCCCGGCCCCATGGCGATGTGGAGGCCATTCTCCCCAACGTTACCGAAACAGCTACCAAGGCGTAACCGCCACAGGATAGAAAGGAGTTATCATCATGGAAAAGCAAGCTCTGGGTATGGTTGAGACCAAGGGTCTGGTAGGTTCTATCGAGGCGGCCGACGCCATGGTCAAGGCGGCCAACGTTCATCTCATCGGCAAGGTCCACGTGGGCGGCGGCCTGGTGACCGTGATGGTCCGCGGCGATGTGGGCGCGGTCAAGGCGTCGGTGGAAGCCGGCGGCGCGGCGGCCAAGCGCGTGGGCGAGCTGGTCAGCGTGCACGTCATTCCCCGGCCGCACGACGACGTGGAGGCCATTCTTCCCAAGCTGTAAGCCGCAAAGCGGCCCCATCATAAGGAGGACAGGGCTATGAAAAAGATCATCAACGCACCGGAGCGCTTTATTCCTGAAATGCTGGAGGGCATCTATGCCGCGCATCCCGACGAATTGATGTGCGTGGGCGGCGACCTTCATTGCCTTGTTTCCAAGCGGAAGCATGCGGGCAAGGTGGGCATCGCCACGGGCGGCGGTTCGGGCCACCTCCCGCTGTTTCTGGGCTATGTGGGTGAGGGCATGCTGGACGGCTGCTCCATCGGCGACGTGTTCCAGTCGCCCAGCGCCGAGCAGATGCTGGCCGTGACCAAGGAGATCGACCAGGGCGCGGGCGTGCTCTACATCTACGGCAACTACAACGGCGACATCTTCAACTTTGACATGGCGGCCGAGATGGCCGACATGGAGGAGGACATCCGCGTGGAAAGCGTCGTCGCGGGCGAGGACGTGGCCTCCGCGGGCCCCAGCGCCGAGGGCGAGCCCAACAAGCGCCGCGGCGTGGCGGGCATCTTCTTCGTCTACAAGTGCGCGGGCGCAGCCGCGGCGGCGGGGCTGGATCTGGACGAGGTCAAGCGCGTAGCCGAAAAGGCGTGCGCCAATGTGCGTACCATGGGCGTGGCGCTCACCTCCTGCACGGTGCCGCGCGTGGGCCATCCCAGCTTTGAAATCGGGGACGACGAGATGGAAATCGGCATGGGCATCCATGGCGAGCCGGGCATCCGCCGCGGCAAGCTGCGCCCCGCCGACGAAATCGTGGACGAGATGCTCGCGCCCATCCTCAGCGACCTGCCCTTCCAGGCGGGCGACGAGGTGGCCGTGCTTATCAACGGCCTGGGCGCGACCCCCATGGAGGAGCAGTACGTGATGTTCCGCCGCGTCAAGCAGACGCTGGACGAAAAGGGCATCCGCGTCTTCCGCACCTATGTGGGCGAATATGCCACCTCCATGGAGATGGCGGGCGCGTCGATTTCGCTCATCCGCCTGGATGACGAGCTCAAGGGCTACCTCTCCGCGCCGGCGGATACCCCCTTCTTCAAGCAGTTCCAGCTCTAAGGAGGCATGGCGATGAACGCGACCGATTTGCGCGCCCTGCTGGCCCGGTGGGCCGGCATCATGGCGGACAAGCGCGACTGGCTGATCGAGCTGGACAGCGTGGTGGGCGACAGCGACCTGGGGCTTACCATGAGCGACGGCTTCCGCGCCGCCAGCGAGGCGGCTGACGCATCCGACCTTGCGGATGTGGGCAAGCTGTGCTATCAGGCGGGCAAAGCCATGGCTACCGCCGTGCCCTCCACCATGGGTACGCTGATGGCCAGCGGGCTGATGAACGCGGGCAAGGTGCTCAAGGGCTTGGAGCAGCTGACCCCTGCACAGGAGGCGCAGCTGTTTGAGGCATACCTGGAGGGCGTGAAGAACCGCGGCAAGGCCGAGCTTGGAGACAAGACATTTCTGGACGGCCTCGCGCCCGCCGTGGACGTGCTTACGCAGGCGGCGCAGGCCGGCCCCATCGGCGCCAAAGAGGCGCAGGCGGCGGCGGACGCGGCGTGGCAGGCATTTGAAAACACGCGCGGCATGCTGGCCAAGCACGGCCGCATGGCCATCCGCGGCGAGGCCTCGCGCGAGCTGCTGGACCCCGGCGCGGCGGTGGCGGCCCTGCTGATGAAGGGATACGCCGAATATAAAGCGGACAGTGAGTGATGGGCATGACCATCCGAGAAATCGCGGCCATCGCGGGCGTATCGCCCGCGGCGGTCTCGCTGGTGATGAACAACAAAAAGGGCGTCAGCGAGGAAACGCGCCGCCGCGTGATGAGCGTGGTGGAAGAATGCGGCTACGCGCCGGCGCTTCAGAAAAAAAAGGTGGAGCGCTTTCGCCTGATGGTGCTTAAATTCCGTGCGCATGGTATTGCGCTGGAAGAAAACCAGGGCTTCATCGCCTCCATCATCGACCGCATCGAAAGCGAGTGCCGCCGCTTCGCCTTTGACCTCATCATGTGCAACTGCGAAGCCAAAACCGCGGCGGCGACCATCCGCGAGCTGATGCAGAATCCGCCCGACGGCGTCATCGTCATCGGCACCGAGCTTCGCGAGCCGGACTATTCGCTGCTCAAGCTCTTCACCGTGCCCGTGGTGGTGCTGGACAACAACATCATTCTGGACAACATCGACAGCGTGGTCATGGCAAACCGCGCCCTGATGGCCAACGTCGTTCACTACCTCTACGATCTGGGGTACCGGGAAATCGGCTATTTCAAATTCACTCAGCCCGTCAACAACTGCGACGAGCGCTACGAGGGATATCTGGCGGAGCTGGAACGGCTGGGCCTGACCGCTCCCGAACCCATCTGGCTCAAGCCCACGGTGGACGGCGCGTTTGAGGACATGAAAAACCTGATCAAAAGCGGCGCCTACGTGCCGCACGGCGCAGTGGTGGCGGACAACGACACCGTGGCCATCGGCGCGGTCAAGGCCATCCGCGAGGCGGGGTACAGCATTCCGGAGGATATGTCCATCGTCGGCTTTGACGACATCCCCTTCAGCGCCGTCACCATGCCGGCGCTGACCACCATGCGCATTTCGCGCTCCGCCATGGGCATGCTGGCTGTGGACATGATCCGCAAGCGCATCAAATATCCCGACTGGCCGGGCATGCACATGCTCATCGGCGGCAAGCTGATCGTGCGCAACAGCACCCGGCCCAAAAACGGCTGAAGGAGGACCCTATGCTGGTAGGGCGGGTTACGGGCAATGTGGTGAGCACCAACAAGGTCGATACGCTGCGCGGGGCCAAGCTGCTGATCGTGCAGCCCGTGGCGCTGGAGACGCTGGAGATGAAGGACGATTACGTGGTCTGCGTGGATGACGTGGGCGCGGGCGAGGGCGACCTGGTGTTCTGCGCCTACGGAAGCTCCGCCCGGCAGTCGGACACGTCCAAGAAGGTCGCTTCGGATTACACCATCTACGGCATCGTGGATTCCATCAACATGCGCGGCACGCGAACCTACGACAAGGCAAAGGAGGCGGAGGCATGCAGCTGGCAAAAGTGATCGGGAGCATGGTCAGCACCCGCAAGTCGGACCGGCTGCATGGGCTCAAGCTCCTGGTGGCCGTGCCCATCGACATGGACAC
>CALVNG010000152.1 GCA_944349545.1 uncultured Eubacteriales bacterium | reverse complement strand
CGTTCTCTTTTTTCCGTCTTGCTCTATGCGCTAAGGGGCTGCTTCCCCAAAAAAGCAGCCCCTTTGTCGGCGGTCTGGTCCCCCGCGCACGGCGGGGGATGACGGATGCTCCATTATGCTTTTTACAGGACCTCCGGATTGAGCAGGTTTTCCGGAACGCGCCCGGCCAACCGGTCCAGTATGCGCCGGCTGGCGGCGCGGGCCATTTCGTTTCGGGCATGCAGGGTATTGCTGCCTGCGTGAGGGGTCAGGATCACGTTGTCCAGCGCGGCAAAGGCCGGGTTGATATCCGGCTCGCCCACGAATACGTCCAGCGCGGCCCCGGCGATGCGGCGGGCGCGCAGGGCCTCGATCAGCGCGGCCTCGTCCACGACGGGCCCGCGCGCGGTGTTGATCAGGTATGCCGTGGGCTTCATCAGCGCGAGCATCTCTCGTGAGATCAGCCCTTCGGTCTGGGTTGTGTGGGGACAATGCACGGAGATAAAATCGCTCCGTGCCATCAGCTCCGGCAAGGGGACGCGCACATCGCCCAGCGCGTCGCGCCCCGGCTTGGGCGTGCGGGAGGCATAGAGCACGCGCATGCCCATCAGTCGGGCAAAATCCGCCACCCTCCCGCCGATGCGGCCCATGCCCGCCACGCCCATCACGGCTCCTTCCAGCGACGAACCCATGCGCAGCCCCATGCCGAAGAGCTCACGCGGAGGCCGCGTGTGCATCAGCGCGTTCAGCTCCGGGAGTCGGCGGGCCAGCGCCGTGATCAGCGCGATGGTCAGCTCGGCGGTGGGGGCGGTGACGCATTCCGGCGTATTGACCACCGGAATGCCCTGCGCCGTAGCGGCGGCCACGTCGATGGCGTCATAGCCTGCGCCATAGCATACGATGAGCTTCAGCTTTTTTGCCGCTGCGATCAGTCCGCTGTCCAGCGCGGTGCAGGCCAGCACGGCGTCGGCGTCGGGCAGCAGCCGAAGCAGCTCCTCGCGGGAGAAGGCCGTGCCGGATGGGGGAATCACGACCTCATGCCCGGCCAGAAGGCTGAAGCCTTCTGCGGGCACGCCATAGGTAACGACGATTTTTGCCATTGAAATCCTTCCTTTGATTTTTCCTCCGGCGCAGGCCGGGCGGCGCTGCGCGCGGTACGCTGTCTGCGCAAGGCATGGGCATGCGGCGGCACGCGCCGGGGAACACTGTATGCCAAACACACTGGAGGCGACGGCATGCAGCAGAAAACCTTCTGGATGCACAGGGAGCAACAGGAATATCCCATCATCAGGGGACGACACAGCGCGGATGCGGCGGTGGTGGGCGGCGGACTGACAGGTCTGATGACGGCCCTGTGGCTGAGCCGCGCCGGCCTGCGTGTGGCGCTGGTAGAGGCTGCCCGCCTGGGCAGCGGCGCGTCCGCGTGCTGCGCGGGGATAGCGAGCGTATGCGGCGGGCTTCGCTATGCACGGCTGGAAAAGCGGCTGGGAGCCGGAGCGGCGGCGGACTACGCCCGGACGCAGGCGGGCGCCTTTCGCGCCCTGCGGGACCTGGCCCGCGAGCAGGGGCCTTCCTCCGGCTGGCGGGATGCCGACGTGCATCTGACAGCGGAAGGCGAAAGCGGCGCGCGCCGGCTGGAACAGGAGGCACAGGCCATGATGCGCGCGGGCGTAGCGGCCTCCGTTGCCCCGCCTTCGCTATGCCCGCTGCCCGCCGCGGCGGCGCTCACCGTCAGGGATATGGGCATGCTGCATCCGATGCGCTTTTTGCGCTACCTGGCTGCGCAGGCGGTGCGGCAGGGGGCAAAGTTCTACGAGGACTCGCGCGTTACCTCGCTGGAAACCAATATGGTCCACACCGAGCGCGGGAGCGTCCAGGCGCCCTATATCATTATCGCCACGGGATACCCCATCGTCAATACGCCGGGGTGGTATTTTTTGAGAATGCAGCAGCGTCAAGGATGGCTGTTGCCGCTGGAGAGCGCAGTGAGGTTCGAGGGCATCTATCTGGACGCGGAAGGGCGCTACGCGCTGCGAAACCTGCGTGATGGCGCGTTGTTTCAGCTCAATGGCGGCCCTGTGGGAGCGGGGGAAAACCGCACAGCGCTGGAGGCGTTCCGCCGGAACTACGCGCCCGCCCTGGGATGCGGCGAACCGGATGGCATGTATGGCGGCGCGGAATGCGTCACTGCGGACGGGCTGCCCTTCATTGGGCCTTACAGCCATAAAACGCCCAACCTGTTTGTGGCGGGCGGATACGGCGGACGGGGGCTGGTAGGGGCGATGCTCGCGGCTCAGATCATCAGCGCGCGCGTCCTGGGCCTGCCAGGCGACGGGTACGATCTCTATGGCGGCCAGCGCGGAGGCGTGACGCCGCGTTTTGTGCTGGGGCTGGCCGGCCGCTACGCGGGAGGGCTGACGACGAGACATTGGGCGCCGCGTTGCCCGCACATGGGCTGCCGCCTGGTGTATGACGCGCGCGCCCGAATCTGGGAATGTCCCTGCCACGGATCGCGCTTTGACGATATCGGCCGCGTGCTGAGCGGCCCCGCCGTACACGACGCGCAGGTGCGGCGCTCGAAGTAGTCAGCCGTTGCGCCTGCGCCACGCCAGAATTTCCTCCAGCCGAGTCTTGAAGCGGCTCTCCAGCCCCTGCTCGGTGGGATGGTAGTAGGTTTTGTCCTTGAGCGAGTCCGGCAGGCATTGCATTGCGGCCAGCTTGTCCTTCGTATCGTGGGCGTACTGGTAGCCCTTGCCGTAGCCCTCGCGGGCCATGAGCGGAGTCACAGCGTTGCGGATGACCAGCGGCACGGGCTCTGCCAGCTGCCGGAGGGCGTCGGCCTTGGCGGATTCATAGGCCGTGTAGAGCGAGTTTGACTTGGGCGCGAGCGACAGGTAGACCACCGCCTGCGTCAGGTGCACCGAGCATTCCGGCATGCCCAGAAAGTGGCATGCCTGATAGGCGGCTACCGACAGCTCCAGCGCGCGCGGGTCCGCCAGGCCCACGTCCTCGCTGGCAAAGCGCACCACGCGCCGCGCCACGTAAAGCGGGTCCTCGCCGGCCTCCAGCATGCGGGCCAGCCAGTACACCGCCGCGTCGGGGTCGGAATTGCGCATGCTCTTATGCAGGGCAGAAATCAGGTTGTAGTGCTCTTCGCCCTGCTTGTCGTACAGCAGGGATTTGCGGGAAAGGCATTGTTCCAGCATTTCCATGCTCACCCTGACAAAGCCGTCGCCGCTTTCGCCGTTGAGCACGGCCATCTCCAGCACCGACAGGGCGGCGCGCGCGTCGCCGTTGGCAAAGCGCGCGATCATGCCCAGCGCGTCCGGGGGCAGCCGCACATCCGTATCGCCGAAGCCGCGAGGGTCCTTCAGCGCGCGCTCAAGCAGGCAGCCAAGGTCCTCCTCTCCCAGAGCATGCAGCACGAATACCCGGCAGCGGGACAGCAGCGCGCCGTTGATTTCAAAGGAAGGGTTTTCCGTGGTGGCGCCGATCAGAATGATGCTGCCCTTCTCCACAAAGGGCAGAAACGCGTCCTGCTGGGCCTTGTTGAAGCGGTGAATCTCGTCCACAAACACCAGCGTGCGCTCCCCGAAACGCCGGTTGTCATCGGCCTTCTGCATCACGGCGCGGATCTCGCGGATGCCGCTGGTCACGGCGGAAAAGTCGATGAAGGACGCTTTCGTGCGGCCCGCGATGATGCGCGCCAGCGTGGTTTTGCCCACGCCCGGCGGTCCCCAGAAGATCATGGAGGACAGGTGGTCACCCTCGATCAGGCGGGTGAGCATCTTGCCGGGACCCAGCAGGTGACGCTGGCCCACAAACTCGTCCAGCGTGCGCGGACGGAGCCGCGCAGCCAGAGGCTGGGACCCGTCCCGATCAAAAAACGTCTGCTGCTCCATGCCGTGCGCCTCCTCGCGGTATTTGTTTTCACTATACTGTTTTGAGCGGGAAAAGGCAAGTCCCTGAGGCGAGGCAGGTCTGGCGATGGGCATTCTTTGAAAAAACCTGCCTACTGCCCCAAAAAAAACCTGCCTACTGCCCCGAAAAAGGCTTGCATCCGGACCGGATGCGTGTTACAATACTCCTTGTGACATAAC
>CALVNG010000151.1 GCA_944349545.1 uncultured Eubacteriales bacterium | reverse complement strand
TGGTGGGAACAACAGGGCTCGAACCTGTGACCCTCTGCTTGTAAGGCAGATGCTCTCCCAGCTGAGCTATGCTCCCCCAACCTTTGCCGCAACCGCTCGGCGACCGCGGCGACGTGTAATATCATAACGCCTGAGTGCTGTTTTGTCAATATGCAAAACCCAAAAAACCGAAATTTTTCTGCCGCGATCTGGAAATGGGATGTCCTGTAGGATTTGTGTAACATTTGTCCGGCGCGGGGATTGAAGTCCGCTTAACGGAGCAGGGATAGGGGATGACGAGGAAAGCCTACCCCATATCTGGCGGGGGAAGGGATGGGTTCAGTTCCGGTGCGAAGCCGGACAGCGCGCGGCTAATCCGCAGGCGTAATGCGGTTGTAACAGAGTTGCAATACCGGCCGCAGAAAGGCCGGCGGGGAATGCAAGCGTTTGCATGCCTGTAACGGCGTTTTTGTTTTAGCCGTGACTACAAGAAATTTCTTTCTCAATGGGGAGCCATGGGGGCAATGCGGCTGTGTGACGCAAACTGCCAGGAGAAGGGCGACGGGATGTGCGCCATGGCGTAACAAAGTGGCTTTTTTGTGTGAAAAGCCGGCTACAACCGCGGCTTTGTGCTATAATGGCGCAGATCAAGCGCAGGCAGGAGGGAATGGGGAATGAGGATTCTGGTCGTGGATGATCATGACGCGCTGCGCAACGCCATGATTGATGCGCTGGCACGGCAGGAGGATGTCGCCCTGGCGGACGGGGCGGCCAACGGCGCGGAGGCGCTCAAGCTGCTTTGCCAGCGCAGTTACGACGTGATGGTGACCGATATCGTGATGCCCGTGATGGACGGTTACACGCTGATGCAGGAGATGCGGCGGCTGATGCCGTCCCCGGCCCCGAAGGTGATTGTGGCCACGGCGCTGGCGCGGGACGACTTTGTGATGCGGGCGGTGGAGCTGGGCGCGAAGTTTTATCTGGTCAAGCCCTTTCAGCCCGAAATACTGCTTGGCCACATCCGAAGGCTGGTCAGGGGAGAGGAGGTTGTGCCGCTTGTTCACGCGGCGGCGGCGCGCGAGGTCAGCCTTGATGAGCGTCTGGGCAGCCTGTTTCTCACGCTGGGCATCCCGGCGCATATCAAGGGGTATCAGTACCTGAGGGCGGGCGTGAAGATGGCGGTGGAGAATCCCGCCGTGGTCAACCGAATCACCAAGGAGCTCTATCCCGGCATCGCGGCGCGGTTTGACACCACCGCCAGCAAGGTGGAGCGCGCCATCCGCCATGCCATTGAGGTCGCCTGGAACCGCGGCAGGGTGGACACGCTCAACCGCGTGCTGGGCTGCCGGGTCTGCACCCCGGAGGACAAGCCCACCAACGGCGAGTTTATCGCCATGCTGGCCGACAAGCTGCGCCTGGACCGCACCGCCTGAAGCAAAGATACCGTTTGCGCGCCGTCTCCCGCTGTGATATACTGAAGCTATCATCATATTCCAGATTTCGGAGGGAGAGGATCGGCGATGGACGCATTGCTGGAGCATGCGGTTCAGGGAATGAGGAAAAACGGCTTTGAAGTGGTTGAGGTGCGCACCGCGGCCGAGGCGCGCGACTATCTGCTGGCGCATATCGACGCGGGGCAGTCTGTGGGCGTGGGCGGCTCGGTCAGCGTGCGGGATACCGGCGTGCTGGCCGCTCTGGCGGAAAAGGGCTGCAAGGTCTATACCAGCTGGGGCGCCAAACCTGAGGACGTGCCCATGATCCGCGAAAACAGCCGCAGGGCCGACGTGTATCTGTCCTCGGCCAACGCCGTTACGCGCAAGGGCAAGCTGGTGCTGGTGGACGGCGTGGGCAACCGCGTGGGCGCGGTGTGCGACGGCCCCGAGCAGGTCTACTTTGTGATCAGCCATTCCAAGGTGGTGGACGGCGGCATCAACACCGCCGTGGCCCGCATCAAAAAGACGGCCTGTCCGCAGAATACGCGCCGCCTGGGCATCGACACGCCCTGCGCGCGCACCGGCAACTGCGGGGGCGACGAATGCGAAAACAGCATCTGCCGCCTGACGCTGGCGGTGGACCGCGTGCCGCGCAACCGGCACATGACGGTGATCTTCGTGGAGGAAGCGCTGGGCTACTGACCGGCGCATAATAAGGAAACAAAGAAACCGCCCCCGCATCCCTCCGGAAAGAGAGGACGCGGGGGCGGTCTTGTTATGCTTTTTAACCGTCAGCGGAAGCGCTTGCGAAGCCCCGTGCACAGGGCACCGGCCCCCAGCAGCGCCGCCAGCAGCAGCACGGACCAGAGCAGCGGATGGGCGCTGTCGCCGGTTTTGGGGGGCGTGACGGGGGCGGGCACGTCCTCACGCGCGCCGCAGACCGTGCATACGCCGTTCTGATAGTTGTGGCCCGTGGCCGCAATGACAGGCACGGTGGTCAGCGCATTTCCGTTCAGATCCAGCATCAGGCCGCAGACACGGCATTTCCGGTAGGCGGCATGCCCCGCTTCGGTACAGGTGGGAGCCTTGGCGGGAATTTCCTCCCATTCGTGGATCAGCAGAGCGCCCTTGTCTTCGATCGAATTGCCGTTGACGGTGATGGTCCTGCCGGTGTTGTTGGTCAGCTGGATTCCGTCGGCTACCGTCAGCTCACCCTTGGCCTGAAGCACGGTCGCTTCTTTCGTTTTGGGGTTGCTCAGCACGTCGTTGGCCTGCGTGCCTACGTAATAGTCACCGCCGCTGAGTATCACAGTGTCCCTGGTGTACCGCACGGGCGATTCGGAAAAGGTGCCGCCGCTGATGCTGACACCAGTTGCAGTATCCGGCGATTTTACTCCGCCAACTATGTTCGAAGCGTTATAGGTGCCGCCCGCCGCAGATATTTTGCCGTCGCAGTTATTATCGCGCTGTATTACGAGCGCAAAAGAGCTTGCATTTACAACAGCGGTAGATTCCTCTGGAATTGTGATCGTTCCGGGAACACCATTAGCGGATTTTGCATACATTCCGTAAGGCGCATTAAATGTACCGCCATACACAACCGTTTCGCCTGAGGAAAGCACCGCGCTGGAATTGCTGACAAACGTGCCGCCCTTAATGTGGGTGGTAGCACCGGCTTGTGTGCTGACCGCCGCTACATAGCCGGTAAAGGCGTACCCGCTTTCGCAGATGAATGTGCCTCCCTCTATTTCCAGCAGACCTCCTTTATGCGAAATGGCTACCAAGGAGCTTTTATCACTTGTCGTTGAGTATTTAATAGTACCTGTCTTAGCGTCAGAAGTGTCTCTGATGATCAGGTCTCCGTAATTTATAAGGCCTATGCTCTGGCTTGTTATCATGCAGCCGTTAAGATCCAAAATCATCTGTGGTAGAGCAGGACCGTTTTCCCTATATTCTCCGATACGGACGTCACACCCTGCTTTCATAGTGATGTTTTTCAAGAGCTTGATCGTGTATATGGTTTCCCCATTAATTTGCTCGGAGGTATACGAAATCGCCCCCTCTCCTAATGCTTTATTAATATCTTCCTGCGTTGTCGTTCCGCCGATTAAACTAATTGTTGAAACATTTTCGACTGTCTCTGCAGCGACCGCCGCCTGACCCGCAGGCAAAGCGATGAGCAGCGCACACAGCAGCGTAGCGCAGGTCAGCCACGTGATTTTCTTCAGCATGAGGTCCTCTCCCTTTCCTTTTCCCAAGCAGAGGCGGCATGAGTATACAAACCTCTACTTTTGAAAATTTACCTTCATCATGTAATATATCACAAACATTGACATTGTACAATATAGAAATGTATTTTTTCCCAAGTATACGACTGTTGCCATAACACGAAACGCAGGGCTACGTACCCGGCGGCTTCCCCCTTCGAGGCAGGTAGCCATGTTTTGCTTCCGGTCCGCAAAGCCTTATATAAAAAGCTTTTTAACATAGGTGCACGCATGCCGCTCCGCTCCTCAGACTGTCCGGCAGGGTGGCTCAGCCCTGCCGACCTTTGTCCTTTTTCTCTTCCCTTGCGGCATGCGTCCTCAAATGATACCGTGAGTAGCGCAGTTTGCAAAAGTAGACATTTCCATACTGCAGAACTCCGGCTGTCGCAGATCATAAGGAGGGAGAGCGCACTGTGTAAGTACG
>CALVNG010000150.1 GCA_944349545.1 uncultured Eubacteriales bacterium | reverse complement strand
AGGTCGCGCTGGTTCTGCGGCGGGTCGTCCCTGAGAAAGCCGCTGTCCAGGTCGATCAGGCGAATGCGGTAGCCGGTCGGTCGTCTGAGCAGCAGCACATGATCGGGCTTGAGGTCCGCGTGCACCACGCCCTGCGTGTGCAGGCGCTGCAGGCAGAGCGCCAGGTCGGAAAGAATCTGCCGCCTGTCTCGCTCATCCAGCGCCGGCGCATCATCCGCCGTGAGGTCGGAGGGAAACACCGCTTCGCTGGCGGCATAGTAGTGCCGCTCGAAACGGAAGAAATCCAGCACGGGTACCAGCGTATCCCCGATCACGCAGGAAAGCGCCGCATAGAGCCGCTGCTTCTGCCCCTCGAAGGCTTCGCAGCGCTCGCGCTGGCGCAAGCCCAGCGGTGTTGAGGGGTCCGCCGGATAGACGGGGGAGAGAAACTGCTTGAGAAAATACTTCTCCAGCCCGCGCGCGGCGATGCACCAGCGCGCGCTGCCGCTGCCGACGGTCCGCAGAGGGGTGAGGGGCCTATACCCGCCAATCAAACCGCTCATGGCTGCCTCCCTCCGTCCAGTCATACGCTGCGCGGTATTCCTGCCATTTGCGCCGCGCATAGTCCACATCCCGCCGCTTTCTGCGCACGGGGGTGATGAAGCGTTTCTGCAGCGCCGCGCGCCGGGGCGCGAACGCCTCCCGCGCCGCTTCGATGTCTCCAAACCCGAGCGGAGCCAGGAGCACAGTCGCGTCGTCATGCGCGGCCTTTTTCAGCTGGTTCAGCAGCCGGCGCTCCCAGCCGTCCCAGTCGGCGCTGGCGCGCAGGGTGTTGAGCAGCAGCATTTCAAATTCCATGGGCGTGGGCAGGCAGCCGAAGGCCCCGTCGGTCGCCACGACCAGCACGCAGGGCTTGGACACGCGCAGGCGGCGGAGGCTGAGCCTTACGGGCGCGTCGGCGCAGATCAGCGCGCTCAGGGGACGGTCGCGGTACAGGCTTTCAAAGGGGTCCGGGTCCCCGCGCAGGTGATCGCGCGTGCATTGGTGAAGCCCGCTCGCATCCAGCACATAGCCCCGGCTGTCGCCTGCCCAGAAAAAGCACAGGTCGCTGGCAAAGGAAAGGTCGGAGGAGATGGCCGCGCAGAGCGTTGTCGGCAGGCTGCGCTGCATGCTGCCCACGATGCGCGAACCGGCGGGGCAATGCTTCTGGGCGAAGCTGTGAAACAGGCTTTCCAGCTCGCCCGCCAGCTCGTGGCCCAGCACTTCGCCCTCCTCTTTGGAAGCGGGCATGGGCAGACGCTCGCCCGCCCATGCGGAGAGGGCGTGCGTGGCCAGCCGCGCGCCGGCAAACGCCCCGGTGTGATCACCAAGGGTTCCATAGCGGCGGCTTCCGAGCCCGCCGCACCCGTCCGCCACGCACAGCAGCGCGCCCTGGGCGGTGGCGCGCATGCAAAAGCTGTCCTCCCCGGAACCGGGCAGAACAGCAAATTGCGCGCTAAGCAGGGGCTGGGACACGGGCGGCGCTCCCTTCCGCGTCAAATGGTGTTGCAAACGGCGTCCAGCACCTGCCGGTACTCCACGTCCAGCAGCCCCTCGCTGACCGTTTGCACGTGGATGACCTGTCCCCATTCGGAGGAGATGCGGTTCCAGGAGGGCGCGTCCGGCGCAAAGATGAGCAGGCGCTTGGCGTTTTCGTCCATACCGCCGCCCAGCTGCTCATCCTCCCACCAGAGGCTCAGCTCGTCAAAATCCTTGGCCATCCCCTCCGGATACCAAGGGGCGATCTTGCCATGTCCCAGATCGTGCGTGGGCGCGTCCGACCACATGACGATGATGTGGCGCTTCTTCACGCCCTCGCGCGTCCAGTCGCTGCGGATAGCGTAGGCCAGCGCCTCCAGACCATCCTCCGGAATATCGCCGCCGCCCTTGGCGGTGATGCCGTTGACGCATTCGTACAGCATCTGCGCCTGATCGGGCAGCACAAAAAAGTCGCTGCTGAGCATGGCGTCGTCGCCGTCTGCCACATAGTCGCGGAAAGCGATCACCCGCACGCGCAGCTGGTCGATCACCTTATGCTTCTTTTCCATTTCCGCCACGATGTCGCGGTAGAGGTTGAGCGCATTCTGCTTGACCAGATCCAGCACGTGGCGCATGCTGCCCGTGGCGTCGATGCAAAAAACCATGTCTACATGGTAGGTCAGTTTGTACCCTTCCAAACGGATCGGACCTCCCCACAAATGCGTTGTTCTTTCAAAAGGATTCTGCGTCAGCCCGTATTTTCCTGCCGAACGGGGAGGAAAAGAGGCGGCGGAGCACGAAATATTTTCTGATAATGCTTGATAAACGAAAGGGTCAGGGCGATGAAGGTACGCAGGACCATCGGCGGGATGCTGTTTGGAATAGGCTGTGCGGTGATATTTGTGGGTATCCTGGCGACGGTGCTGCCCATGGTCCAGAACGACCAGCTGCAGCTGGTGCTGTCCTCATTTGAAATGCCGTCGGGCAATCTTATCGTCAGCGCCGTCAACGGCGCGATGACCTACGCGCTGCATCATTGCTACGGGGTGCTGCTGTGCGGCATCGTACTGATGGCGGCCGGCATGGGGATTCTGCTGCACCGTTCACGCCGCCGCCCCGCACGCCGCAGGACGCCGTCACCCTACAGCCGCCCGACCTCCGCCCCCGCGCCCAAACCCGTGTGGCCGGAGGAGGATACCGACTGGTCGGCATGGAAGCCGCGGGAAACCAGAGCCAACCCCTTCGCCGGGGCGATTTATGAGGATCTTCCCTCCCGTACATCGTCTCCGCCGGTGCCGGCAGCCTACACGCCGCCGCCCATACTGCCTCCCTCCAACGCCGCCGACGAGCCCTCGCCCTACGCCCGGCCCTTTGCGGAACCGCCCGTGCCGCCGCCCGCTCCGGAGCCTGCTGATGCAGAGCCTTTCTTTGCGACACCGTCTGTGCAGGCGGGAGCATCCATGCCGGAATCTCCAGCGCCGCCTGCTGTGGAGCCTTCCTCTGCGGCACAGGCCATGCAGGAGCCGCCGGCAGCGTCCGCGCCGTTTGCCGTTTCGCAGAGGGATGCGCCCTCCGCTCCGCCTCCTGTTCCCGTCCCGCCCGCGCCGGCTGTGCCCGCTCATGCCGAGGCCGGCACGCCCAGCCAGAGCGGGTCGCGCGTCATGATCCGCTCGACCATCGCCGTCAGAGCGGAAAAGCCCTCTCCTGCGCAATCGGAAGCCCCTGCGCCCGCGCAGCCCGCGTCGCGCAAGGTGGTGCTGGACGGCATCGCCTACGAGCCCAACGAGCCGCCGGAGGAGGAGCCCGCGCCGCCCGTATCTTCCCGAATCCGCAGCACGATGGGAAAGCACACGGTATAATCGCATAGCTGAAAAGGGGAGCCGCCCGCAAGACGGCTCCCCTTTTGAATCCCCATGCAAAAGCGGCGTCCGGTTCATCCAGACGCCGCGGGTTTGTTACGGGTTGAATAACGCGTCGAAGGACGCCATCCCGATATCGTTGGTGCCGTCTTCGTTGATGACGGTGTCAACGGTGGTATCAGCGGTATCGGTCGTTTCGGTCGTTTCAGTTGTTTTCGCTTCCTTCACCTGCAGAGTCACAGGGCAGGTGTTGGCCGGGTCCGACTTCAGCGTAGCCGTCACCGTCAGGGTGGTGGCGGTTTCGTCCGCCGCGACGGTCAGGAGGCCGCTGGCGCTGATGCTGGTTCCCTCTGACTTGGCGCCGGACAACGTCCACAGAATGGGGTAGGCCTCGTCGTTGTTGCTATCATACGCGATGGCCTGATCGTTCATCAGAGCAGTCAGCTGCAGGGTCTTGCCCTTGGTAACGGAGCTCTTGGTCTGTTGGATGGCCAGCACAACCTGGGCGGGAGCCTGGGGTTCAGGCTCCGCCGCGGACTGCTGCGTGGATTCGGAGTAAGTTTGCTGCGAAAGGTCCATCTGCGAAGACGCATCGTTTGAGGTGGACGCGCCATCGACAACGTCACCCGTGTCAGCGCCGGTCTGCTGCGTAGCGTCAGCGCCGGTCTGCTGCGTAGTGTCAGCGCCGGTCTGCTGCGTAGCGTCAGCGCCGGTCTGCTGCGTAGCGTCAGCGCCGGTCTGCTGCGTAGCGTCAGCGCCGGTCTGCTGCGTAG
>CALVNG010000149.1 GCA_944349545.1 uncultured Eubacteriales bacterium | reverse complement strand
TTCCGTCTCGGCAGAGACGGATTTTCTTTCTTCAAATCTCATCGGACGCACGGCATCAGCAGCGGTCGGCGTCATCTTTTCATATCTTATGCGCTGTGTTCCCATGGCTGCAAACAGCCGCTGCCCTGGACGATCTCCATGCGAAACGAACACGTAGCACAGGACGGTCAAAGAAAGGGATACCATGAAAAAGCAAGCGTTGTTAACTATTCTACCTCTTGTATCGGCCCTGCCGGGGGTGCTCGTCGGATGCATGGTCATGCGGCTGAACCACATTTCCGCACCATTCCAAAACATTGCCGCATTGCTCCTGGGCGGCCTGATCTCCTGCCTGTGTCTCTCCGGCCCGCACAGGGCGAAGCCGAAAGCCGAAAAAGGCTATACTGCCATTCTTGTGTGCGCAGGTGCGCTGTGCTGCACGTTTCTCAATTCAGGAATTGACGGGGTCCACCGGTGGATTCGTCTGGGCTCTTTATCACTGAATGCGGCGTTCATTTTCGTGCCCATAGCGCTGGGTGGAATCGACCAGCTCTTCAAACTCGGCAGGCAGCGCACCGCGTATGTCTCCGCTTCGCTCATCGGCGCGATCCTGTTTTTGCAGCCGGATGCCTCCATGGTCACCGCCCTTGCCATGACGATGACGTCCGCGCTGTGGTATGATCGAAAGAACCGTGCGTTGCAGAGAACGGCATTCGCCATCCTGCTGGCTCTCGCGGCAGTTTCGTGGTTTCGCCTGGAGTCTCCGGAGCCGGTTTCCCATGTGGAAGGAATCCTCTCCCTATCCAAAGCATCGGGATGGGAGCTTTGGCTTGCAAGCCTTCTGTCCCTGCTGATTCTGTTCTGTCCCTTTGTCGCGGGCCTGCGCAGGGAATCCTCCCGTCCTTTCTGCGCGGGAAATATACTTTTCTATGCCGGACTGCTCGCGGCTGTGTGTACCGGCCTTTTTCCGGTGCCCCTGCTCGGCAGCGGCGCATCGCCCATCCTGGGCTATCTGATTTCATCCACCTATGCCGTCAGGCAGCTGAAAGCCTGCGAACGCTGACCCATGCGGGCGGCCAGCGATTGGCTTCATCAGCGGTACAGGGACGCCGGCTCCGGACTCTGTGCCAGCGTGCCGCTCAGGTTGTATTTCTTTGCGCGATTCCGTATAATAGAGCTTCCCAAGCGATACGACAGGACGGGGGGTGTATCCATGTACCAGGTTGCGCGCGGGTGCGTTTCCGCTTCACAAACCTTCGTTTTCTCCCCCTCCGGCGGGAATGTCACCGGGCGCTTTGCGCCCACGCCCAGCGGACGGCTGCACCTGGGCAACCTGCTGTGCGCACTGCTGGCGTATCTGTCCGCTCGTCATGCGGGCGGACGGTTTCTATTGCGCATCGAGGACCTCGACGCGCCCCGCTGTCCGCGAACCCTTGCCCGGCAGGCGGTGGAGGATCTCGCGTGGTTCGGGTTTCGCTGGGATGAGCCGCCGCTGTACCAGAGCGAGCGCACGGCCCTCTATCAAGCTCATCTGGAGCAGCTTGAGGCCAGGGGGCTGATCTACCCCTGCTTTTGCACGCGGGCACAGCTGCAGCGTCAGGCTTCTGCCGCACCCAACCTGGGCGATACGCAAAGGATCTATGGCGGCGCCTGCGCGCATCTGACGCGGGAGGAGGCGACACGATTGTCGCTTGTGCGCCCGCCCGCCCTGCGCGTGCGCGTACCGGATGAGGAAATTCATTTTGTGGACGGCGTGCAGGGGCCGCAATGTGAAAATCTGGCGCGGGACTGCGGCGACTTCATCGTGCGCCGTTCGGACGGACTGTTTGGCTATCAGCTCGCCGTCGTGGTGGACGACGCGCTTACCGGCGTCGACGAGGTGGTCCGCGGGCGCGATATTCTCTCCGCCACACCCCGGCAGATCTACCTGCTTCGTGAGCTGGGCTACCCCGTGCCGCGTTATTATCACATTCCCCTGCTCACCGACGCGCAGGGACGGCGGCTGGCCAAGCGTGATCGTGATCTGGACCTGGGCGCGCTGTCCAGGCGCTATTCCCCGCAGCGCCTGCTGGGGATGCTTTCGTACGCGGCAGGGTTGCTGGAGGAGGACCGCCCGGTGGACCTTGAAGAGCTGACCGCCCTGTTTGACTGGTCCAAAGTGCGGCGTGACGACCTGCGCCTGCCCTCCTGGCTGTGATTGCTCACGCGCCTTCCGGCCCGCATCCGCGCCGTTCCAGAATGCGGCGGATGACGAGGATGTACACGGCGATCGATACCGCCGGTCCCAGCACATCCGATACCGGCTCCGCGAAAAACGCTGCCCGCGCGCCGAAGGCCGCCGGAAGCGCAAACAGCGCCGCAAAGTAGACCAGCTTTCGCCAGAAGGACAGCGGAAGCGAATAGCGCACCTGTCCCAGCGCGGTAAAGCCGTCCACAATTTCATATTGAATGCCCAGCGGCAACAGCGCCAAACTGCATACGCGGATGGCCCGCACCGCCTGACCGGCGATGCCGCCGTCATTGGTAAACAGGCGCGCAAACAGGCCTCCGCATGTCCAGGCGATCAGCGTCATCACGCCGGTATAGGCGACGCAAAGCGCAAAGACGCGCTTCTGCGCCTCCCACACGCGGTCCGGCCTGCGCGCGCCATAGTTAAAGCTCAAAATGGTCTGCGTACTGCCGCTGATGCCGCCCAGAGGCATGGTCACCACCAGCATGAAACTCTGCGCGATCGTGGCGCACGTCAGGAGCATATCGCCCTGCGCCGCGCCCCCATAACGCTTGAGCACAGCGTTCATGGCAATAATCATCACATTGTCCACGGCGATAATGACAAAGGGCGTGAAGCCGATGAGCAATACCCTCCGCATCACGCGAAAATCGTATCCCGAAAAAGTAATCCGCACGGGAGGCCTGCGCCCAAACAGGAAAGCCAGCACAAAGGCGCAGCTGCCAATCTGGGAGATCACCGTTGCTACCGCCGCGCCTGTGACGCCCATTTCCAGCCCATAGATGAACACCGGGTCCAGCAATATGTTCGTTACGGCGCCCAGCACCACCGACAGCATGGCCTGCGCGGCAAATCCCTGGCAGATGATAAACTGGCACATGCCCGTTGCCAGCAGCGCGAAGGGCGTTCCGCACAGGTAGACGGAAAAATAAGCGCCCGCGAAGGGAAACGTAGCCTCACTCGCGCCAAAGAGCATCAGCATCGGCTCACGGATGGGCGCAAGCAGCGCCATCAGCGCCGCAGACAGCACGCAGAGCATCAGAAAGCAGTTGGCCAGAATCCGCCGGGCCTGCTCCTCTTCCCCCTCGCCCATGCGCATGCTCATCAGCGGCGCGCCGCCCACGCCGATCAGCGAGGCCGCCGAGCCGATCATCGTCACCACCGGACCGCACACGCCCACGCCGGCCAGCGCCAAATCGCCAACCTGAGGAATATGGCCGATGTACATGCGGTCCACGATGCTGTAGAGCACGCTGACGAACTGCGCCAGCATGCTGGGCAATGCGATTTTCAAAACCAGCGGTCCGATGGGGTCCCTGCCAAGGTCGTTTTTTCGCCGCATGGAGCGCGTGCCTCTTTCCCTGTATGAATGCCTCGCTGCGCGGGCGTGCTATCATACCACATTTCCGCTCCGAGACGCAAGCGCGGCCTGCTGCTTGCCGCGAACGCCCCGAATGCGCAGAAACCTGCGTACGGGCTGGCGGTAGCTGGACAGCGGCCGCATCCAGGAATCCAGCGTATGCGCGGCCACGTAGCATTCTCCCCCCTGCACGTCCACGATCAGGGCAGTGTGGGTAAACCCGCTCCGGTCGCCCAGCTGCACCACATCGCCGGGTCCCGCCTGGTCCTGGCTTACCTCCTGCGCATAGGGCCCCGCGCCCTTGTTGGCCGTCAAAAAGCGGTACAGGTATTCCACCCCCGTCCAGGAGGCCGTGCGGTTGTTGCCCGTCAGGTAGTACCATCCGTATACCGGTGTGCGGTTCATGATCCCCGCGCCCGCATAAAGGCACTGGGAGACAAAGTTGGTGCAGTCCCCACCCAGTCCGTGAAAATCCAGGTAAGCCGGGTTGCGCGACATGGCCCAGCGCTTCGCATAGGCCACGGCCGCAGCCTCGTCATAGCCGTTTCTCATTCTGCCACCCCCTGCGCCATGGTATGCGGCCGCAGCGCAAAGGGTCACCAAT
>CALVNG010000148.1 GCA_944349545.1 uncultured Eubacteriales bacterium | reverse complement strand
CGGTAGAACTGGCTGATCTGATAGGCTTTGGGCAGGTCGGGATAAAAGTAATTCTTGCGGTCGAAGCGGCTGCGGTGGTGCACATGGCAGCCCAGCGCCATGCCGGCCATGGCCGCATAGCGCAGCACCTGGGCGTTGAACACCGGCAGCGCCCCCGGCAGGCCCATGCACACGGGGCACACATGCGTGTTGGGCTCCGCGCCGAAGGCGTTTTTGCAGGCGCAGAACACCTTGCTTTTTGTGCGCAGCTCCACATGCGTTTCCAGGCCGATGACCATTTCATATTCCTTGCTCATGCCCGCGCCTCCTCTTCCACCGCGTCATAGGGATGCATGCCCTCGTTCACCCTCGCCGCGCGTTCATACGCCCCGGCGATTCCCATCAGAAGCGGCAGGCTGTCCCGCGCGCCCATCAGGCTCATGCCGATGGGCAGCCCCTCCGCCGACCGTCCGCACGGCACCGACACTGCGGGCAATCCGGTGATGTTGGCCGGCACGGTATAGATGTCGCCCAGGTACATTTCCATGGGATCGTCCGTCTTTTCACCCAGGCGGTAAGCCGGGGTGGGCGCCACGGGGGAGAGCAGGGCGGCGCAGCCGCCAAGCGCCTCGGCTGCCTCGTGGCGCAGCAGTTCGCGCGCCTTGAGCGCCTTGAGGTAGTACTGGTCCTGATAGCCGCTGCTCAGTGCGAAGGTACCCAGCAGGATGCGCCGCTTGACCTCCGCGCCAAAGCCCTCCTGACGGCTCTTGCGGTACAGCTCGTCCAGATCGGCGTAGGCCTGCGCGCGATAGCCGTAGCGCACGCCGTCATAGCGGGCCAGGTTGCTGGACGCCTCCGCGCTGGAGATGACGTAGTACGCGGGGAGCGCATAGGGCAGCGAGGGGAGGCTCACCTTGCGCACCTGCGCGCCCAGCCCGCGCAGCGTCCCGGCCGCAGCCTCCACGGCGGCGCGCACCTGCGCGTCCAGCCCTTCGCCGAAGCACTCCGCCGGCAGGCCCACCGTCAGCCCGGAAAGGTCCTGCATCTCCCGGCCCGCGCAGGGCCGGGCCAGCGCGGGGTCGCTGGTCATGTCGCGGGAATCGCCCCCGCAGATCACATCCAGCACCAGCGCCGCGTCCGCGGCGGTCTTGCACAGCGGGCCGATCTGGTCCAGCGAGCTGGCGAAGGCCACCAGCCCATACCGGCTGACCGCGCCGTAGGCGGGCTTCACGCCCACCACGCCGCAGAAGCTGGCAGGCTGGCGGATACTGCCGCCCGTGTCGCTGCCCAGCGCCGCCGGAGCCATGCCCGCGGCCACCGTCGCCGCCGAGCCGCCCGACGAGCCGCCCGGAACGCGGTCCGGGTTCCAGGGATTGCGCGTAACGCCAAAGGCGCTGTTTTCGGTGCTGCCGCCCATGGCGAACTCATCCATGTTGAGGCGGCCCAGAATGGGCATGCCGGCGGCATGCAGCTTTTCGATCACCGTCGCGTCATAGGGCGAGCGGAAGGACGCCAGCATGCGGCTTGCGCAGGAGCACACGCGCCCGCGCATGACCAGATTGTCCTTGACCGCGATGGGCACGCCGTCCAGCGGCGACCGCTTCTGTCCCAGCGCGCGCCGCGCGTCGGCCTCCGCGGCCTCGCGCAGGGCGTCGTCGGGGTAGGTTTCCAGATAGGCGTGCACGTCGCCGTCGCGCGCGTCAATGGCGCGAAGGTACGCCTGAACGATCTCCACGGAGGTGATCTGCCCGCCGTCCAGCAGGGCGCACAGCTCCGTCACGGTCTTTCGGCAGAGCGCCGGTATGCATTTCATAGGACAATGCGCCTCCCTTCAGTCAAAGGTCCTGGGCACGGTGATCAGGCGGCCCGTCACGGTGGACGCGTTCATGAGCACCGCCTCGATGGGCAGGCTTTCGCCGGGTTCGTCGGGGCGCAGGGACTGCGCTTGGGGCGCGGTGCGCGGCCGCGGAGGCGCCTCGCGCTGCAGCCCGGCCAGCTCGCCCGCAAAGTCCACGATGGAGGCAAATTCCTGACTCATGCGCTCCTCCTCGCCGGGCGAGAGGGTGAGCATGGACAGTAGCGCCGCGTTCTCCACCGCCTCGCGCCGGAGGGTGCGGGCGTGCTCCTCCCGCCCCGTCTCCGCCACGGACACGCCCAGCTTGAGCGCCTCCAGCTGCGAGGCGTCCACATAATCCGGCGCGCCGGTAAGCGGGCAGCGCGCATCCTTGGTCTTGGGGAAGGCGATGACCTCGCGCAGCGAAGACGCGCCCAACAGCAACATGCACAGCCGGTCCACGCCGAAGGCAAACCCCGCGTGCGGCGGCGTGCCGAAGCGGAACGCGTCCAGCAAAAATCCGAAGCGCTCGCGCGCCTCCTCCCTGTCAAAGCCCAGGGCGCGAAACACCTTCTGCTGGATCTCCGCGCGGTGGATGCGCACGCTGCCGCTGCCCAGCTCCACGCCGTTGAGCACCACGTCGTAGGCCTGCGAGCGCACGAGGGGCTTGGTCCGGTCGTCCTGCATCAGCTCCACGTCCTCCGGAAACGGCATCGTGAAGGGATGGTGCATGGCGGCATAGCGCTTTTCGTCCTTCTTGTATTCAAACATGGGGAAATCCGTCACCAGCGCGAACCGGAAATCGCCGGGGTCGGTCAGGCCCAGCAGGTCCGCGCACTTGAGGCGCAAGCCGCCCAGCACCCGCCGCGCCACCTCCAGCGCGTCCGCGCAGAAGAGGATGAAGTCTCCGGGCCGCGCGTCCATGCGCGCCTCCAGCTCCCGCCACACCTCCGGGGCAAAATACTTGGGCAGAATGGAGTTGACCTCGCCATTCTCGCGGTAGAGAATCCAGGCCATGCCCCTGGCGCCGAGCCGGACGGCCTGGCGGGTGAGCAGGTCGATGGTGGAGCGGGTAAAGACCGTGCCGGCGCCCTTTACGTTGATGGCGCGCACCACGCCGCCGTCTTTCAGCGCCTCCGTAAAAACGGAGAACGACGCGCGGCCTGCGATGTCGCTCACCTCCACGATGGGCAGCTCAAAGCGCAGGTCCGGCTTGTCGCTGCCGTAGCGGTCCATGGCCTCCTGCCAGGTGAGCCGCCGGAAGGGATGCGGCACGGGGCGGCCCATCACCCGCTCGAACAGGCGCGTGAACAGGTCCGTGAGGAAGGCGAGCATGTCCTCCTGGTCCACGAAGCTGCGCTCCATGTCCACCTGGGTAAACTCGGGCTGGCGGTCGGCGCGCAGGTCCTCGTCACGAAAGCAGCGGGCCACCTGATAGTACTTGTCGATGCCCGACACCATCAGAAGCTGCTTGTAGATCTGCGGGCTCTGGGGCAGGGCGTAGAACGTGCCGGGATGCACGCGGCTGGGCACCAGGTAGTCCCGCGCGCCCTCCGGCGTGGATTTGCACAAAATGGGCGTCTCCACCTGCAAAAAGCCCTGGTCGTTCAAGATTCGCTGCACCTCGCTGAGCAGCGTGTGGCGAAAGAGCAGGTTTCGGTACATCTGCGGACGGCGCAGGTCCAGATAGCGGTATTTGAGCCGCACTTCCTCGCGCACGGGCTCCTCGTCGGTGAGGGAAAAGGGCAGCGTATCCGCCGCAGAGAGCAATTCCATATGGCTGACGGCCAGCTCCACCTCGCCCGTGGGCAAAGCGGGGTTGTAGGTGCTCTCGTCGCGCAGGCGCACCTCGCCGGTAATCTGTACCACGCTCTGGTTTTTCAGCCGCTCGGCAAGCGCGAAGCTGGCAGGGTCCGCCACGGCCTGGTCAAACACCGTCTGCACCACGCCCTCGCGGTCGCGCACGTCCACGAAGATGACGCCGCCCATGTCGCGGCAGGTCAGCACCCAGCCGCACACCGTAGCCTGTCGGCCGATGTGCGCGCGGCGCAGGGTTCCGCAGTAATGCGTTCTTTCCATGAAGCTGCAACCTCCCTTGTCGCCGGGTATGAAAAAAGCCCCCCGCCCCGGCATCTCCGGGGCGAAAGGCCAATGCCTTCCGCGGTACCACCCGCGTTGGACAGAATTGTCCCGCTTTCAGCAGGGAACGCCATTGATCCCCCCGCGCTGTACCGGGCGCGCCCGTCCGCGCCTACTCGGACCCTTCGGCCCTTTGGGACGGATGCTCGGGGATGTTCTTCGCTCTCCCGGCCCTGCCGCCTTTCCAGCCCCGGCGGCTCTCTGCGAAGGCCTTGCGGGCAAGCTACTCTTCCCGTCATCGC
>CALVNG010000147.1 GCA_944349545.1 uncultured Eubacteriales bacterium | reverse complement strand
GCCTTCAGCGTGCTGGAGGCCATGGCCTTCCGCGAGACGGGCATGCGCGAGGGACACGGGAACTTCACCTGGGCGGCCAACAGCAGCTCGTATTTCCTGTGGGTTGTGATGGCGGGCGTATTTCTGCGCACCTTCCCCGAGGATGTCAGGGCGGGCGCGCTTCGCTCCGTGCGCGGGCTGGGCTACGCCGCGGTGGGCGGACTGTTCCTGTGGCACGCCTATTCGTCGGTCTATTACCTGCACTACCTGCTGACCAGCACCAACGCGTTTTGACAGGACGGCCGCAGCATGGTATAATAGCGGTATCCTAAATAAAAAAAGGGAGTTGAAAGGATGCGCAAATAAGTCTGCCAACACCTCGCTCGGTTTGATTGAACGGGGAGGAGCAAGCGGGTTCCCGTGCGTGCGCGGGGCCAGCTTTGCCATGGCAGACGGGCGCAGCCGGAAGGCTCCTTTTTGCTGCGCTTTTTTGCCCTTCCCCGGGGAAAGGAGAAGGCATATATGCAGCTGTCGATCCGAGATCTCACCTTTGCCTATCCGGGCGGCGAGCCCGTGTTTGAACATCTGAACCTGAATTTGGACACCGGCTGGCGACTGGGGCTGATCGGCCGCAACGGGCGCGGCAAAACCACGCTGCTGCACCTGATGATGGGCGGCATGCCCTTTGAGGGCGCGATTGGCCTCCCGCTGGAGGCGGCGTATTTTCCCTATGAGGTGCCCGACGCCTCCCTGCCGGCTTTGGAGGTGCTCCGGCAGGCGGCGCCCGGCGCACAGGAGTGGCAGATCCTGCGGGAGTGGAGGCTGCTGGGCGTGGGGGAGGAGGCGCTGGAACGTCCCTTTTCCACGCTCAGCAGGGGCGAACAGACCAAGGCACTGCTCAGCGCGCTGTTTGCGCGGGAGGACGCCTATCCCCTGATTGACGAGCCGACCAACCATCTGGACGCGCATGGGCGCCGGCTGGTGGCGCGCTATCTCCGGCGCAAGGACGGCTTTCTGCTGGTCAGCCATGACCGCGCCTTTCTCAACGGCTGCGTGGACCATGTGCTGGCGCTCAACCGAAGCGACGCCTGGGTGATGCAGGGCGATTACGATGCGTGGCAGGAGCGCTTCGACCGGCAGAACGCCTGGGAGGAGGCGCGCAACGAGGACCTTCGGCGCGACATCGTCCGTCTGGAGGAGAGCGCGCGCCGCGCGGCCAGGTGGAGCGACCGGTGCGAAAAGGGCAAGTTTCATGTTGCATCCAGCGAGACGGCGGCGGTGGACCGGGGCTATGTGGGCGCGCGAAGCGCAGCCATGATGAAGCGCGCCACCTCCACGCTGCGCCGCCGCGAACGCGCCGTGGAGGAGAAGCGCGGCCTGCTGGGCAATGTGGAGCGCGTGGGCGAACTGCGTCTCACGGTGCTACGGCATCCCAAGGAGACGCTGGTGCGCGTGGAGGACGGCGCGGTGCGCTATGATGGCCGCACGGTATGCGAGGGAATCCGCTTTGACATCCACCGGGGCGACCGCGTGGCGCTGACCGGCCCCAACGGGGCGGGCAAAAGCAGCGTGCTCAAGGCGCTGTGCGGCGCGGGCGGTGCGCTGGAGGGAACGGTGAACATCGCCGCCGGGCTGGCCGTCTCCTATGTGCCGCAGGAGGCGGAGGACCTTTGCGGCGGCGTGCGGGACTTCATCCGCCGAAACGGGCTGGATGAAACGCTGTTCAAGGCGATTCTTAGGAACATGGATATGAGCCGGGAGCACTTTGACCGGGACCTGAGCGAATGGAGCCAGGGGCAGAAAAAGAAGCTCCTGCTGGCCAGGAGCCTGTGTACGCCCGCGCATCTCTATATATGGGACGAGCCGCTGAACTACATTGATGTGCTCAGCCGCCGACAGGTGGAGGACCTCATTCTCCGCTATGCGCCCACGCTGCTGGTAGTCGAGCATGACGCGCGCTTTCTGGAAACGGTTGTGACGCGCGAGCCCATCCGCCTGGAGACGCCCTCTTGAATCGCCGCCTCCCGTCTGCTACAATGGCGGCAGACGGGAGGCGGTTTTGGATGACAGAGGAAGAACGCATCTTTCAGGGCCTGCTGTTTCGGCCCGGCGCGCAGGAACTGCGGGATATCAAGCTGCGCACGCACAACCTGTGTCTGCGCTACAACCAGACTTTTGAGGATGATGTGGAAACCCGCGCCGCGCTGCTTCGGCAGATCGTGGGCGCCATGGGGGAGGATGGCTTCATCCAGGGGCCGGTGCAGTTCCACTACGGCACGCATACGATCATCGGCAAACGGTTTTTTGGAAACTTCAATCTGACCATTCAGGATGACGCGCGCGTGACCATCGGGGACGATGTGAACTGCGGCCCCAATGTGACCATCGTCACGCCCGTGCATCCGCTGCTCGCCGGCGAGCGCCGGCAGATGCTCGGCCCGGACGGGCAGCCCGCGCATCTGTGCTACGCAAGGCCCGTGACCATCGGCAACGACGTATGGCTGGGGGCCAACGTGGTGGTGACCGGCGGGGTGACGATCGGGGACGGCTGCGTGATCGGCGCGGGCAGCGTGGTCACGCGCGACATACCGCCCTTTTCGCTGGCGGCGGGCGTGCCCTGCCGGGTGATCCGGCAGATCACGAAGCAGGACAGCATGCGCTTCCATCCTGAGCTTCTGGGCGGCTGCGCGCCTATCGAATAAAAAACGTCCTCCCGGAGGCAATCGCGTCTCCGGGAGGACGGTGCGTTTGTATGGGCGGCGCTCAGCCGGCTTTCTCATCCGCGGGCTTAAGCCGGGTGAAGATCATGCGCCCGGCGCTGGTCTGAAGCACGGTGGTGACCACGGCGGTTACGGTTTCGCCCACATAGCGGCGGCCGTTCTCCACCACGATCATGGTGCCGTCGTCCAGGTAGGCGACGCCCTGGCCCGGCTCCTTACCCTCCCGCACGATCTGCACCGTCAATTCCTCCCCGGCCATGAGCATGGGTTTTAAGGCATTGGCCAGGTCGTTGATGTTGAGCACGCGCAGGCCGGTCACGCCCGCCACCTTGTTGAGGTTGTAGTCGTTGGTGACCACGGTGCCGCCCTTGTCGCGGCACAGGCGCAGGAGCTTGACATCCACCTCCTCCAGATCGGGGTAATCCGTCTCGTCCACGACAATAGGCGTTTTCAGCTCCTTTTGCAGCTTGGAAAGCACATCCAGCCCCCGGCGGCCCCGCGCGCGGCGCAGGCTGTCGCCGCTGTCGGCGATGTGGCGCAGCTCAGCCAGCACAAACTGCGGCACCACGATTTCGCCCTCCAGAAAGCCGGTCTTGACGATGTCCAGCACGCGCCCGTCGATGATGACCGAGGTATCCAGATACTTGCGGGGTGGCTGCGCAGCCGGGACGTCATCCGCCTCTTCCTCCTCGCCCTCATCGGTCATGAGCAGGTCCGCGTCATCCAGAATGCCGGCCTCTGCCGCGCGGCGCAGATGACGGCGCATGCGCGCAGATTTGCCGCCGCGGTAGCGGTGAAAGCCGATCCGCAGCCCCACATATCCCAGCACCACATAGGTCAGCGCGCTGAAGCTGATGGTGATCAGGCTCGCGCCCGCCGAGAGGATGAGCTGCGTGATCAGGGCGGCCACCACCAGCCCCATGATCATCCCGATGGAGGTCAGCACAATCTGCTGGGTGGGCATCGCGTCCCACTTGCGTTCGCTGGCCGCGATCAGCTTCATGGTGCGGCCGATGATGGCGCTGGAGGAGGCAAAGCATACGGCGGCGCCGACCAGACACAGGGCTGCGTACAGCGCGATGGGCGCATAGGGGGAGGACATGGCATACCAGCGGGATAGCAGCGGCAAAATCAGCGCTGCCAGCGCCGCTCCGATGCCTGCCCCAAGGAGCGTGATGAGAAAGCGCATCAGCTTCTCCACGGTTTTATTCTTCATTTTCTTACAACCTGCCTTCTGGTTCACATAATAAATGTAGGAAAACATCAGCCTACTACGGCGAGGGCCTGCATCAGCGTGTCCACGCCCGTCATTCGTACCCCGTCGATGGGACGGAGGCGCTTGAGATTCTGCCGGGGCAAAAGGATGTCCGTAAAGCCCAGACGCACGCATTCGGCCACGCGCCGCTCGGCCTGCGCCACGGGGCGAACCTCGCCGCAGAGGCCCACCTCACCCATGACGCTGAGCGTGGGAGAAAGGGTGAAACCCATCAGGCTGGAAGCCACGGCCACGCACACGGCCAGGTCGGCCGCGGGGTCGCTCAGCGCGAGGCCGCCCGCCAC
>CALVNG010000146.1 GCA_944349545.1 uncultured Eubacteriales bacterium | reverse complement strand
TATCGTCGCCTTTTCCGCCGTATCGTCAGAAGCGTCTGTCTCCTCCCCGTCTGTTTTCGGCAATGGTTCATGTCCTGCCGCCAATGCCGGCAAACCACAATTGAAAGCCTGTCGGGGCAGGCGCTCCAACCGCGCTCCGCCCCGATTTTTCGCTCTTCCGTTATTCTTTCTTTTTCAAAATACCCAGGCGCTCAAAATAGCGACGGTTCTGCTGTACCGCCTCGTTATCCGGGCACAGCAGCGCGGCCTGCTCGTTGTAGGCGCATGCCACCTCCCGTTCTCCCAGGCGGTCGTGAATGACGCACAGCTGCAGCAGCGGAATTCTCCCGCTGTGATCCCGCTGGATAAACGCGCCCGAGCGCTCATTGTCCTTTGACGACAGCGCCGCTTCATACCAGAAGCGGGCGGCGTGCAGGTTGCCGGCATTGAGAAACCGTCTCCCCATTGCGCAGGCAATCATGGGACGGGGCCGATCCAGCGCCAGGCTTCTGCACAGCGCGCGCATTGCGCCCGGGGCGTCGTCCAGGCGGTCCAGGCAGTCCGCAAGCCCTGAGCAGGCCTCAATCCGGTTTTCAATCCAGGCCGTCTCGTCGTCGATCACGCTGTCCAGCTGTCGCGCCGCCTCCTCCGTCCGTCCTGCCGACGCCAGCTCACGGCCATAGTAGAAGCGTTCGCGCGGATTGAACGGATGCCCCTCGTCCAGCAGCTTTTCGTAGATGCGAAGGTTGCGACCCGGCTGCCCGGGGCGCAGCTTTTCATGCCGTACCACAAAATCCGCATAGCCAATGCGCCCCCGCGGAGCAATGGCCTCATGGACCGCTCCTTCCCAGCGAAAGCCCATCCCCGCGCGCAGAATCCGCTCGCGGTAATAGGTGAAGGTGGGTTTGCCCTGCGCGTCAAAGGCGACGTGATAGGGCGCCATGACCACGTCAAAACCCTCCAGCGCCTCCCGCTTAAAGCGCAGCAGAGCCTCCGCGTCCTCCACAACGTCGTCGGCGTCCAGCCACATCAGGAAATCGCGGGTCGCATGTGCAAACGCCTCGTTGCGCGCCGCGGAAAAATCATCTCTCCAGGAAAAGTCATACACGTGCGGCGTATAGCGCAAGGCGATTTCCCGCGTTGCGTCCTTCGAGCCGGTGTCCACGATGATCATTTCATCCACCGCCTCCCTGACGCTGTCCAGACAGCGCGCAAGCGTCTCGTGTTCATCCCGGACAATCATGCACAGGCTGATCTCTGCCATCCAATCCCTCACCTTCCATGTCGTTTACACATACGTTATGAAGGGGCGGAGCCATTCTGCCCACTTTATCAGAAAAAGGTGATTGCATGGCCATCTTCAACGCGCCCTCCAGGAGGGCTTCGCAAAGCGGATTCGTTGCCTGCGGGCCGGACACGTTTGCGCGTTCGGCCTCCTGCCCGGAGACTTCTTCGGCTTTCCGCCCGGTTGACCAAACGCGCTTCCCGTACCCGTCCTCCTGTTCCTCCTGTTCTTCCTGCTCAACGTGCTCTAGCTCCTGCTGTCCCTCCAGGGTGATCTGTACCCCTGGCCCGACGGGCCCCACCGGTCCGACCGGTCCCACCGGCCCTTCGGGCGGTGAAACGGGGCCGACCGGCCCCACCGGCGCGACCGGCGCTACCGGCGCTACCGGCCTTGCGGGTGCGACCGGCGCTACCGGCCCCACGGGTCCCACCGGTCCCACCGGTGAAACCGGACCTGCCGGCGGCGCCACCGGCGCGACCGGCGCTACGGGTCCCACCGGCCCCACCGGTGCCGAAGGCCGTGCGGGCACAGACGGCGCGACGGGCGCAACCGGTCCCACCGGTGCGGACGGCGCAACCGGCGCGACGGGTCCCACCGGGCCGACGGGACCGACCGGCCCCACGGGTCCCACCGGCGCGGAAGGCGCGACAGGCGCTGAAGGCCGTGCCGGTACGGACGGCGCGACGGGCGCAACCGGTCCTACAGGCCCCACCGGCCCCACCGGCGCGACAGGTGCGGACGGCGCGACAGGCGCGACGGGCGCAGATGGCGCTACCGGTGCGACAGGCGCCACCGGCGAAACGGGCCCCACCGGCGCCACCGGCGAAACGGGCCCCACCGGTCCGACCGGTCCCACCGGCCCCACCGGCGGCACCGTGCTCTCCTCCAGCCTGATGGCCGAAAGCGCGGCTCCGCAGCAGCTTGCTGCCGCGAACACGCCCATCTCGCTTGCCTCCCACACCCTGCTCAAGGGCGACGCCATCGCCCGCACCTCTCAGCCCTCGGAAATCAACATCCTGACGCCGGGCCTGTATGAGATCTATTACCGTGGCGTTGCGCAGGCGACCGGTGAGGGGATCGTCTTCCCCTACACCATCTCCTCCGTTGTGGCCCTCAACGGGGTTCCTGTGGAAAACACGCGCGCAACTCGCACCGTTGCCAACGCATCCCAGGCCGTTACGCTGAGCCAGAGCACGGCGACGCTCATCCGCTCCACCGAGGTCGGCTCGTTCGTACTGCGCAGCGAGTCCCCCGGCGTCACCTGGAGCAACGTGGTCGTGATGGCCGCAAAACTGACCGACGGTATCTGATCTTCTTTTCACCGGACGCCGCATCGCATCAGCGGCAGAGGGGCGGCCTAAATGGCCGCCCCCATCAGACCGTCCGTTTGCCGGGCAGTTCTCCCTCGCCCCATTTGAACAAAAGAGGCGCCCCGCCACGCGGAGCGCCTCTTTCCGTTTGAATTGCTTACAGGATATACGCTTTCTTGCCGGCGGGGCGTCCCTTCATCTCCTCCGCCTTCTTAAGGTACTTTTCGTTCTGGTTGCCCAGCACCGCATAGCTGGCAATCTTGCTCTCCTCCACGCCCGGCTGGTTGAACGCGTCGATATCCAGCAGCTCGCCCGCATAGGCGGTGGTCATTTCAAAGAAGAACAGCAGCTGGCCGATGGTGTAGGCGTTGACCTCCGGAAGCACGATGGTCTGGTTCATGCGGCCGGAACGGTACAGCGCGTATTCCGTACCGCGGCGCTCGGCGTCGATGAGAGCGTTGAGCGTCTTTCCGCCCAGGAAGGCCACGTCGGGGAACTGCTCGCAGCCATGGGAAATCTCGGTTACGGTGCGGAACTGACCCACCTTGAGGAAGGTGATCACCTTGTCGTAAGGGCCTTCGGTGTAGAGCTGGAGCTGACTGTGCTGGTCGGTCACGCCCAGGGCCTTGGCCGGGGTCTGGCCCACGTTGACGGCCATGCCCTTGCGGGTCACGTTCTTGCCCAGGCTCTCGGCCCACAGCTGGCAGAACCAGTCGGCCATGTACTTGAGGCTGTCGGCGTAGGGCATGACCACCTGTACGTTGACATCCATCTCCTGCATGGCGATGTATTGCAGCACCGCCTCCAGAAGCGCGGGGTTTTGCCACACGTCGTCGGTCTTGCAGCGCTCGTCCATGGCCGCGGCGCCCGCGAGCATTTCGCGGATGTCGATGCCGCATACGGCGGCGGGCAGCAGACCCACGGGGCACAGCTCGCTGAAGCGGCCGCCCACGCTGGCGGGGATATGGAACAGCTCAAAGCCGTTTTCCCTGGCCAGCTTGATCAGGTTGCCCTTTTCGCGGTCGGTGGTGGCGATGATATGCTCAGCCCAGCCCTCGCCCACTTCCTTCTTGAGCAGCTCGGAGATGATGAGGTACTGGCTCATGGTTTCCGCCGTCGCGCCGGACTTGGTGATGACGTTGAAGCAGGTCTTCTTGACGTCGATCACGTCCAGCAGCGCCGCCATGCGTTCGGGATCGATGTTGTCCTCGACATAGAGGCGGGGGCCGCCGCGCTTTTCGGCGGGCAGCTCGTTGTAATGCAGGTGGTTGAGCGCCTGCTGGATGGCGATGGGGCCCAGCGCACTTCCGCCGATGCCCAGCACCACAAAAGCGTCAAACCGCTCACGTACGCTCTCCGCCACGCGCTCGATATGGCTGACGATTTCCTCCTGATCGTAGGGCAACTGCATCCAGCCCAGCCAGCCGGTGCCGCGGTGCTTTTCCACATGATGCTGCGCAGCGCTCGCAGCATCCTTCATGCCGTCCACCTGGCAGGGATCGATGCCGTATTGAAAGCCGATGACGTCGCTCATCATATGGTTAACATCCAAAACGATAGGTTCATGAAGCATCTGGCCCATTTGTCCTCATCCTTTCCAATCTAGTGGTTCGTAGCCATAGTATACCACAAATTGGCCGACATGGAAAAGGCCTTTTTCGGCCCTGCGGCATTTCCTGCTCGGCCCTGCGGCATTTCCTGCTC
>CALVNG010000145.1 GCA_944349545.1 uncultured Eubacteriales bacterium | reverse complement strand
TGCCGGGCGCGGGGATGACGCGCACGGCGGTGGTCTTGCCGTTGACCATGCCGATGGCGGCCTCGTCGGCGATGATGCCCGCGATGGCGTTGGCGCTGGTGTCGCCGGGAATGGCGATCATGTCAAGGCCCACCGAGCACACGCAGGTCATGGCCTCCAGCTTTTCGATGGTCAGGCACCGGGCCTGCGCGGCCTCGATCATGCCGATGTCCTCGCTCACGGGGATGAACGCGCCGCTCAGGCCCCCCACATGGCTGGAGGCCATCACGCCGCCCTTTTTGACCATGTCGTTGAGCATGGCCAGCGCCGCCGTGGTGCCGGGCGCGCCGGTCATCTCCAGGCCCATCTCCTGCAGGATGTAGGCCACGCTGTCGCCGCGCGCGGGCGTGGGGGCCAGCGACAGGTCCACGATGCCAAAGGGCACGCCCAGCCGCCGGGCGGCCTCCTGCGCCACCAGCTCGCCCACGCGGGTGATCTTGAAGGCCGTGCGCTTGATGGTTTCGGCCACCACGTCGAACGGCTCGCCGCGCACCTCGCGCAGCGCGCGCTGCACCACGCCCGGGCCGCTCACGCCCACGTTGACCACGCACTCCGGCTCGCCCACGCCATGGAACGCGCCGGCCATGAAGGGGTTGTCCTCCACGGCGTTGGCAAAGACGACGATCTTCGCGCACCCGAAGCCGTCCGTGTCCGCGGTCAGTTCGGCGGTGCGCTTGATGACGTGGCCCATCTTGCGCACGGCGTCCATGTTGATGCCGCTGCGGGTGGACCCGACGTTGACGCTGCCGCACAGGCGCGCGGTTCTGGAGAAGGCCTCGGGCATGGAATCCAGCAGGGTTTCCTCGGCGCGGGTGGCGCCCTTGTGCATGAGCGCGCCGTATCCGCCGATGAAGTTGACCCCGACCGCCCCGGCGGCCTCGTCCAGCGCCACGGCGATGGCCACGGGATCGTCCCCGCAGATCATGCCCACGGGCGTGACGCTGATGCGCTTGTTGACAATCGGCACGCCCAGCTCGCCCTCCAGCTCGCCGCCCACGCGCACCAGGTCGCGCGCCAGCCGGGTCACCTTGTCATAGACGGCCTGCGCGGTTTCACGGTCGGTATTTTTCCTGCAGTCCAGGAGGCTGATGCCCATGGTGATGGTGCGGATGTCGAAATGCTGTTCGCTCACCATGCGGATGGTTTGCAGGATCTCGCTGACCTCGATCATCGTATCCCTCCCGTCAGATGCGGTGCATGGCGTCGAAGATGTCGGTGCGCTGGATGCTGATGACCTCGCCCAGCTCGCGCCCGACCTCCTCCAGCCGCGCGGCCGCCTGGCCGAACGCCGCCGTGGCGTTTGTGATGTCCACGATCATGAGCATCGTGAAGTAGCCGTCCAGAATGGTCTGGGAGATTTCCAGCACGTTGATGTTCATTTCAAACAGCGCGGTGCTCACCCGCGCGATGATGCCGGGCTTGTCCACGCCCGTGACCGATACCAGCGCCTTTTGCATGGTCCGCGTCCCCTTCCGTAAATTGGAGTCCCCCCTACGATACCGCACGCGGCGCGCCGTGTCAACTCGCATTTTTGGCGTTTCGGGATAACGTGCGCTTTCGGGCGGATGGCGAGCCGCCCCGCGCCCCGCCGCGCCCCGCCCCCGCCCCTATCGGGCGGATAGCGTCCCACTCCGCCCCCCCGCCTTGCTTTTTTCCCGTTTTGGTGTATGATGGTACTACCATACTGCCCGGCGGCCGCGTCCGCCGCGCGAAGAGGAGGCGTTCCATGACCCAAACCAACGCGGCGGCGCAGCCGCGCGCCATCGTCGTGCAGGACATCTCGTGCGTGGGCCGCTGCTCGCTCACGGTGGCGCTCCCGGTGCTAAGCGCCGCGGGGGTGAATACCGCCGTGGTGCCCACGGCGCTGCTGAGCACCCACACGGGCGAGTTTACGGGCTATACCCACCTGGACCTCAGCGGCCAGCTTCTGCCCGTCGCGCGGCATATCGGCACGCTGGGCCTGCATTTCGACGCGTTCTATTCGGGGTATCTGGCGTCGGGGGCGCAGGTGGAGATGGTGCTGGAGATGATCGGCCTGCTCTGCGACGGGGACACGCACCTCTTTGTGGACCCGGCCTTCGGCGATCACGGGCGGCTGTACTCCCTGCTGGATCGCGGCCTGCCCGCGCAGATGCGCCGCCTGTGCGCCCGCGCGCGCACGATCACGCCCAACCTGACCGAGGCGGCCTTTCTGCTGGACGAGCCCTACCCCGGCGACGCGCCGCGGGAGGCGCAGGTGGCGCGGCTGTGCCGGGGGCTAAGGGACCTCGGCCCGGAGAACGTGGTGGTGACGGATGTGGCGGCGAGGCCGGGCCTGACGGGCGCGGCGGTGCTGGCGCCGGGCATGGACGAGCCGCTGTTTCTCTACCGCGAGCGCTACGAGGGCCTGTTTCACGGCACGGGGGACGTGCTGGCCTCGCTCCTGCTGGGCGGGCTGATGCGGGGGAAAGCGCTGCCGGACGCGGCGGCCCTCGCGCTGGACCTGACGCATAAGGCTCTGCGATTGACGCTCGCGGGCGGCGAGCCGCTACGGTATGGGCTTCGGTTTGAGCAGGTTTTGCCGGAATACTGGCAAAGGCTGGGGGAATGAATGGGGTGCAGGGGGGTTACCCCCCTGCCGGGGTTTGGGGCAGAGCCCCAAAAACCTGTGCCGCAGCACAAAAAAGCGAGCGTTGCGAGTGCCCACAGGGCACAAGAAACGCGGCTCGCTCAAACACCTTGCTTTCCTGCATAACACACAATCGGCGCGGTCCCCCACGCAGGGGCCGCGCCGATTTTCGTTGCCTTCTTGATTGAATATAATTTAATTAAATAAGAAATCATGCGTTTTTCGATGCTGGCAGGCGTTCCGTCACGCGCTCTGCCGCGCCGTGCGCGCCGCGCGCGCCCCGGCGTCGCTTCCGGCCTGCGCCCTGCCGAACATCTCCTCCAAAAACCCTTCCTCATACGCCATCCCCGGCATATGCCTTGTCACGAGGCTCACCCCCGGCACGATCACCAGCCCCGCGATCATCGCCGCGGCCCCGCTCATGGGCGCCAGGCTCATATCCCCCGTCACCAGCGGCGGCAGCAGCGAAATCAGCGCCCCGCCGATCACCCCGGCCCACGCGCCCGCCTTCGTCACCCCGCGCCACAGAAGCCCATACAGGAACGGCGCCAGAAACGCCCCCGCAATCGTCCCCCACGACAGCGACATCAGCGACACAATCGGCGTGTCCTGCATCCAGAAGTTGATCGCCAGCGACAGCGCCACAAACGCCGCGCACAATACCCGCATCACCAGCGTCGCGCCCCGCTGCTTCATCCGCACGGCGGGGGCGATCAGGTCCAGCGTCACCACCGACGAGCTGGAGAGCACCAGCGACGTCAGCGTCGAAATGCTCGCCGAGAGCAGCAGCACCACAAACAGCCCCTGCACCGCGTCCGGAATGCCCACCACCGTGGGGTCGGTGAGCATCGCGGGCATGATGTCGTCCATGGACATCGCCCCGCTCGCCACCAGGTCGTACAGCGTGCCCGCGCCGTCCGGCGCGGCGATCTTGGCCAGCACCACGCGGCCGAAGCTCCCCGCGAAGTACGCGCCGCCCGCCACGATCAGCGCAAAGGCGGTGGAGATCACCGTCGCCCGCTTCACGCTCCCCTCGTCGCGGATGGCGAAGAACTTGTGGATCATCTGCGGCATGCCCAGCACGCCCATGGAGGTGAGCAGCACGTTGCTGAGCAGCCACGTCCCCTTGCCCTCAGGCGGCAGCAGGGACCCCACGCCCTCGGCGGATAGCGCCGCGACGCCGTCCGCCACGCCGCCCGCGGCGCGCACGATGTAGACGACCACCGCCGCGATGCCCGCCAGCATGATGATGCCCTGAATGAAGTCCGTCACCGCCGTGGCGCGGTAGCCGCCGGCGAACAGGTACACGGCGGACAGCAGCGCGATGGCCGTCACGCAAAAGGCGTAATCAAACCCGAACGCGCGCTGAAACATGCCGCCCAGCCCCTTGTACACGCTGGCGGAGTAGGGCAGCAGAAAGACGAAGATGATCAGGCTGGCCACCAGCCTTAGCCCCCGGCTCTGATACCGCTTTTCAAAGAAGCCGGGAATCGTGGCCGCACCGAGCTTTTCGCCCATGCGGCGGGTGGGGCGGGCCAGCAGCTTCCAGGCCAGCAGGCTTCCCACCAGCGCGTTGCCGATGCCGCACCACACGGCGGATAATCCGCCCGACCACCCGGTCGATCCCGCGTAGCCCACGATGATGACCGCGCTGAAATA
>CALVNG010000144.1 GCA_944349545.1 uncultured Eubacteriales bacterium | reverse complement strand
CGCCTCCTCCCCGCGCGCCGCCCAACCGCGCCGCCCGCCCCCCCCTTCCGCCGACCCATATCCTGGGATATACGCATCATCCCCCCCGCCCACGTCACGCCCCCCGCGCCAGCCGCCGCTCGCCCTCCTCCAGCAGCTTGTACGTATACCGCCGCTCGTAGCCCGCGCCGTTGGCCACGTCCGAAACCGCGCGCCACTCCAGATACCTCAGGCGCAGCACCAGCCGGTGCGGCCCCGGCGGCAGCGCCAGAATCGGCGCTTCCACCCGCGCCGACAGCTCCCGCAGCTCCTCCTCGATCTCCGCGCGCTCGCGCGCCAACGCCTCCATGCGGCCCAGCGCGGCCAGCGCGCCCACGTGCGCGCCGCGGGCGCGCGGCATGCCGTCCAGCCGGGGCGAACGCACCTCGCCCGGCCCGCCCGCCGCGGCCTCCAGCCGCCGCGCCACCACGCTCCGCCGCGCCAGCAGCAGCCGCATCCGCGCCATCGTCATCTCAACGCTCATCCTCATCGCCTCCCAGTCCCAGCATCTCCAGCTGTTCCGGCGATAGCTCGTCAAACTCCGCCGGATCATACCGCCGCTGCTCATACATCTGCTCCTGCACCCGCTTCGGCCCCCGCGCAAACCCCGCGCCGCCAAACCCCCCGCCAGCGCCAAACCCCGCGCCGCCAGCCCCGCCAGCGCCGCCGCCGCCACCGCCGCCGCCCCCGCCCCGGTCCTGCTCGCGGGCCAGCCAGGCGGCGGCGAATCGCTCGATGCCCCGCGCGGTCTTGCGGCGGGGACGGTTGGCCAGGAGCCAGCCGCGCATGGACCGCAGCGCCTGATCGACGTCCACGGCGGGGTAGAGCAGCCGCCACTGGTCGGCCAGCTCGGGGCTGACGGGCCATTCCGAACCGTCGTTGAGCGGGAGGGTGATCAGCGGCACGGAGGCGGCGGAGCCGACCTCCGCGCACCCCGAATCCGGCTCTGACGTCTGGGTTCTCTCGCTCTGGATTCTGTGGGCTTCTGGGTTCTGAACGCTGGATTCTTCCTCGCTTTGGTTGCTTGGGGGAGCTTCGGGGGAAAAGCCGTTGCTTGTTTTGCTTTGCGCGCGGGGGCGGCCGCCGCGCCGCCCGGCCTCGCTTCGCAGGGCGGACAGGCGCTCGCGGTGCTCGGCCTCGCGCCTGAGGTCGGCCAGCACCAGCGCGAAGAGCATCTGCTCGCGCCCGGCGAGCGGGGCGGCGTCGCCGGTGGCGGCGTATTTCCATAGCGCCTTGGCGAACCGCCCGGCCTCCGTGTCCGACAGCAGGCCCAGCGCCTCGCCCCAGTCGACCTTAGCCTTGAACCAGATGTCCATGCTCAGGCCCCCCTCCGTCGCGCGCTGTTGCTTTATCGGTGACACGCCGCGCGCGCCCGAAATGGCCGATTTTGAACGGATTGACCAACATACTCCGCCCTCCCTTCGCGTCTGTTGCCTTTTTGGTGACATCCGGAGCATACCACATCCTGCCAGCGATTGTCAACCATACGGTGACAAAATTTTCGCGTACCGATGTACAAATGGTGACATCCGTGCTATACTGGTCGCAGGAAAGGCGGTGATCGGCGTGACATTTGGCGCAACGCTCCGGCGCCTGCGCGTGGAGCGCGGGCTGTCGCAGGAGGATGTGGCGCGGCGGCTGGGCACGTCCAGGCAGGTGATCAGCCGGTATGAGAGCGGGGCGCGGATGCCGAAGCTCTCGACGGTCACGGCGCTGGCGGCGGCGCTGGACGCGCCGCTGGGCGCGCTGACGGGCGAGGCGGAGGTGTTCGGCCTGCCGGGGGTGGAGCGTCCGAAGTGGCGGCGGGTGCCGCTGCTGGGGGACATCGCGTGCGGCGAGCCGATTCTGGCGGAGGAGAACGTGGAGGGCTACGTGGAGGTGGACGCGTCGGTGCGGTGCGACTTCACCCTCCGCTGCCGGGGGGACAGCATGGAGCCGCGCCTTCGGGACGGGGACATCGTCATGATCCGGATTCAGCCCGACGTGCTCGACGGGCAGATCGCGGCGGTGCTGATCGGAGGCGAGGCGACGCTCAAGCACGTCTACCACCTGCCGGGCCGGGCGGGCCTGCGGCTGATGCCGGAAAACCCCGCGCACGCGCCGATTTTCGTCACCCCGGACAACGCGGACGAAGCCCGCATCCTGGGCCGCGCGGTGGCGTATCAGCGGATGTTGGGGTAAGGGGATAAAAGAGTGGGGTGCAGGGGCCTCCCCGGTTGCTCAATCATTCGCGCTTCCCTGACGGTCGCGCTCATGGTTTCGCTGCCCTCGCAAATATCGGCGTTCTGCGCGCTGGCCGCGCGCAGCCCTTGTATTTGCTCACGCCTGCGGGTCGCTTTGCCGCCTTTGGCGGCAACAGCCCACCGGGCTGACGCTTCCCTCCGGCGCACTTCGGGTCGCTTTGGGCCTTCGGCCCAAGTGCCCACAGGGCACACGCTTCCCTTCGCGCCTGCCGGGGTTTGGGGCAGACTCCCGGTCGCTCAATCTTCGCGGAGGGCGCTGGCCGCGCCCACCGCTCGTTTCGCTCCCCACCTTCGGGTCGCTTTGCCACCTTCGGTGGCAAGTGCCCACAGGGCACGCGCTTCCCTTCGGTGCCCCAAATCCCTGTGCCGCAGCACAAAACGCAAGCGTTTCGAGCGGCCCAAGGCCGCAAGAAACGCGTCTCTCCGCACCCCCTACCGTTCCCCGCACCACCTCACGCCACCCCTATACCCTAGGCTATATCTCCACCCACATAAAAAAGGAGGGGCCTTTCCGCCCCTCCCTTCGTTTCACTTGCAACGAGCCGCGTTTCTTGCTCCCTGACGGTCGCTCGCAACGCTCACGCTTTGTGCTGCGGCACAGGTTCTTGGGGCGCTGCCCCAAACCCCGGCAAGGGCCTGAGGCCCCTGCACCCCACTCTTTTACCCCTGCACCCCTGCACCCCTGCCCCGCTTACCGCTCCGTCATGCGCCTGAGCGCGCGGCGCACCTGCGGGAAGGCCATCACCACGGCGCAGATCGCCATGTCCACGAACACGAACGAGTTGTACGACACCGAATACACAAACGGCGACAGCCCCGTCCCCTCCGCGTACTCCGCGAAAAACACCACGCCCGTGAACGTGTGGCACGCAAAGCGGCCCACGGCGGCCAGCGCCATCCCGGCCAGCCAGCCCCAGCTGTCGGGGAGCTTTCGCGCCGCCGCCGCCAGCGCGATGCACGCGAACGCCAGCGGATAGTCCAGAATCGCCTGCACCGGCGTGACGATCCACGGGTCCTGGATCATCTGCAAAAGGCCGTAGGCCACGCCCACCACCAGCCCCGGCGCGAGGCCGTAGCTGTAGGCGAACGCCACGATGGGCAGCAGCGAGGCCGCCGTGACCGCGCCGCCCTGCGGCAGGTCGAACAGCTTGATGTAGCTCAGCACGAAGGCCAGCGCCAGACAAAGCGCGGCGTTGGCGATCATGCGGGCGGTCCAGCGCACGCGCCCGCGCGCGATCACCAGCAGCACCGCGGCCAGCGCGGCCAGCGCGCCCGCGAGGACCCAACCGGTCAGGCTCACGTCGGCAAAGTCGAAACTCATGGAAAACCAACCTCCCGTCTTTTGTGCCGCGCGCCGCCCAGGCCGTGCGAAAACGCCGTCCCCAAAAGGGAACGGCGTAGCTGCTATCGAATCTCTGCGCTTCCCTACGGTAGGATTGCCTACATCAGGTTCAAAGGGACCGGCCCCAAGGCCATCTCAGCATTTCTGCGCCCCCAGCGGTTATGCGGTTGAGGGTATCATACCGCCCGCCGCGGCGTTTGTCAAGAGGCGTTTTTGGTGGTACAATACCCCCGGAGGCGATTGTCATGGCCACCTGTTATATTGTCGGCGCGGGCGATTTCACGGCGCGCGGCTTTGCGCCCGGCCCCGGCGACCTGATCCTCGCGGCGGACGGCGGCTACCGCGCGCTGTATCGCCTGGGAACTACGCCCGATCTGCTGCTGGGCGATTTCGATTCTCTGGGCGACGTCCCGCTTCCGGCGAACCTGCCCGTGCTGCGCTTTCCCGCGCGCAAGGATGATACCGACACGGGGCTGGCCCTGCGCTACGGTCTGGAGCAAGGCTTCCGGGACTTTGCGCTCTACGGCTGCGCGGGCGGACGGACCGACCACCTTCTGGCGAATTTCCAGAGCATGGCGCGCGTCAGCCGCCTCGGCGCGACGATCCGCCTGGCCGCGCCGGACTACGACGCGTGGTCGCTGACCGGCCCCGCCAACCCCTGCGCCGCCGCCGCCAACCCCTGCGCCGCTCCCCGCGCCGCCGCCCCCGGCGC
>CALVNG010000143.1 GCA_944349545.1 uncultured Eubacteriales bacterium | reverse complement strand
CCCATGTCCACGGCATGGGCCGCCACGGTTTTCTGCTGGGAGGTGGGCTCGCGCTCGTATTCGGTGCCCGCGTGCATGCTGTGCACGATCAGCTGGCAGCCCACGTCGCGCAGGACCTCCATCTGCGAGCGCAGGTTTTTCTGCGCGCCGGTGGACAGGCTGAACGCCGACCCCGTGAAGCCGATCATCACGCCGTCGTGCGCCCACACGGCCACGTGGTCCGAGTCGAAATAGGCCACGCCCGCGGCCTCCAGCGCGGCCTTTGTATCGGCGTAGCCCTCCGCGCCATAGTCCATGGTGTGGTTGTTGCTCAAGCCCGCCAGCTCCACCCCGCCCAGGGGCAGGATGGTGGCAAAATCCGCCGGGCCTTTGAAATTGAAGGTTTTCTTCACGCGGTCCAGCTTGCGGTCGCTAAGGACGCCCTCCAGGTTCACCACGGTCACGTCGTCGCCGTCCAGCAGGGGCTGGAGGTTGTGGAAGGGGTAATCGTATCCCTCGCGCAGCGCGGTCTGCACAAAGCCGCCGCGGCTGTTGGCCGCCTTGCTTTCCCCGCCCAGCGTGCAGTCGCCCAGGAAGCTCAGCGTCACCTCGCCGCTGAAGCCGCTGACCTGCATGGCCGCATCCAGCAGCGCTTCGGGCGGCTTGTCCGTCTCAAACACATACCACTCCGCACGGGCCCCGCCCAGGGCCAGCGCGGCGCAGGCCGCCAGACAGGCGGCGGCATATCGAATCCGCATCGGTTTGCCGTCCTCCTTTGATTTCGCATAACGGGGCAACGCCTTCATTATATCCGGGCGGGGTTGCCGGTGTCAAACTTGCCTGCCGGGCGCGCGCGGGCTATAATAAGGCATCGCAACATCGTGATTCGGGGAGGTGCGCGCCTTGTACAGACGGATGGGGTGCCTGCTGCTGCTCGTGTGCCTTGCCCTGCCATGCGCAGGCGCGGCGGAACCCGTGGGGGAACAGCTTGACCGCGTGTTTGAGGAGTACAGCACGCTGGGCGCATCCGTGGCCGTTTTTCAAAACGGGCGCGTGACCTACACCTATACCTGCGGGCAGATCCGCCCCGACGGGCCGGAGGTGACGGCCGATACGGCGTTTCAGGCGGGCAGTATCTCCAAGATGGTGGCCTGCATCGGCCTTTTGCAGCTGATGGACGATAAGGGCGTCTCGCTGGATGACGAGTTGGGCGACGTGCTGGGCTACGAGGTGCGAAACCCGTATTATCCGGAGGTTCCCGTCACGCTGCGCCAGCTGATGACCCACACCGCCTCCCTGCGCGACGCGTCGGACTATGACGATGCGCTGGAGGGCGAGGGGCTGCCGCTGGAAACGCTGCTTGTCGAGCGGGCGCGCGCCGTGTTCTCGCGCAGCGAGCCGGGGCATGAGCGGGTCTACTCCAACTTTGGCGGCGGGCTGATCGGGCCGCTCATCGAGGCGCTGTCCGGCATTGCGCTGGATGATTACATGGCCCGAAACGTCTTTGAGCCCCTGGGCGTGACGGCGGCGTATCAGGCGTCGCGCCTTGCGGGAAAGGCGCCGCTGGCCGACATCTACTTCATGCCGGAGGCCCGGCTGGCAAAGCGGCCGGGGGACGACGCCCCCGCGCTCCGCGACTATTGCTTCACAGCGGGCAAGCTGACGATCTCCGCGCAGGACCTGTGCAAAATCCTTATCGCCCTGTGCGACGGGGGCGTGTGCGGCGACGCGCGCATCCTCAAGGAAAGCCAGGTCGCCGAGATGACGGCCCGGCAGGACCATATCGGCAGCGTTTTCTGCGACAGCGGCAACGGCCTGTTTCTCAACGTCATCACCGATGCAGAGGTGCCCGGCCGCACCCTTCTGGGCCATGGCGGGAAGGCCTACGGCATGCTGTGCGCCGCCTATTTCGATCCCACGGACCGCACCGGCGTGGTCATGCTGACCAACGGATGCGACAACAGAAGCGACCGAAACGGCATAGGCGTGCTGGGCCGGGAAATCCTCACCCTCTGCTATCAGGAGATCATCGACCCCTTGCATCAGGTGGAGGACCCCTTCGAAGTGCGCTGACGCGCCGCATAAAACGAGCCAGTTTCACCCATACTACCGCCATCCCCCGATGGAGGTCAGTATGCGGTCAACTTTTTTTCACAGCCTCAGGCGCAACCAGGACATGCTGGCGGAAAGCCTGAATCTGGACCGGAACGACGATATCGTCACCCGCTCCTTTACGGCGCTGGGGCGCAGCTGCGCCCTGTATTTTGTGGAGGGCATGTCCTCCGGACAACGGATGTCGGACAGCGTGCTGCGTCCCCTGATGCATGCACGGGAGGATCTCAGCGGCCGGCAGGCGCTGGAAGCCGTGACCCGGCGGCTGATCGAGGCGCCGGAGGTCAAAACCGAAAAACAGCCCTACGCCGCCATCCAGCAGCTGATGCGCGGCCAGACGCTTGTGCTGATCGACACCGTGGACGAGGCGGTGCTGGTGGACCTGCGCGGCTACATCCGCCGCCCCGTTTCCATTCCGCAGACGGAAAACGTGGTCATCGGCCCGCATGAGGCCTTTACCGAGCCGCTGCGCGACAACCTGACGCTCTTGCACCGCATGCTCCCCACCCCCGGGCTGATCTGCAAGCTGGGGCAGGTGGGCACGCGTATTTCCACGCAGACGGCGGTGTGCTACCTGGAAGGCATCTGCCCGCAGGAGACGGTGGATGAAGTCCAGCGCCGGCTGGAGGCTTCGGCCATCGACCATGTGCTCACCGTGGGCGAGCTGTCCCAGCTGATCGAGGACGATCCCTTCGCGCCCCTGCCGCAGGTGGTTTCCACCGAGCGGCCGGATCGCGCGGCGAGCTTTCTCCTGGAGGGGCAGGCGGTCATCCTCATCGACGGCAGCCCCCGGTGCCTGGCCATGCCGGTCAGCCTGTGGCACCTGTTTCATGCGCCCGATGACAGCTATATGCGCTGGATGTACGGCACCTTCATGCGCGTGGTGCGCGCGGTGGGCGCCGTGCTGGCGCTGCTTCTGCCGGCGGCGTTCGTGAGCATGGTGATCTTCCATCCGCTGGCGCTGCCCATGTCGCTTCTGACCAATATCATTCAGAGCCGCTCCATCGTCTCCATCAGCCTCTTTGGCGAAGCCGTGCTCATGCTCACGGTCTTTGACCTCATCAATGAGGCGGGCACGCGCATTCCGGGGCTGATGGGCTCCTCCTTCGGGCTGGTGAGCGCGCTGATTCTGGGAACGGCCGCCGTGGATGCCGGGCTGGTCAGTCCGCTGCTAATCATCGTGGTGGCGCTGTCGGGCCTGGGAAGCTATGCGCTGCCCAACTATTCGCTGAGCTTCGCGTTTCGCATGGGCCAGATGGCGCTGCTCATCGCGGGCGGGCTGATGGGCCTTCCCGGCGTGTGCCTGCTGCTGCTGCTCATGGTGTTGCGCGTGGCCGGCATGGAAAGCCTGGGCCGGCCGTTTCTCGCCCCTGCCAGCCCGGGCCGCCTGCACAACCCGGACCTGATCTGGCGGGGCCCCGTATTCCGGCAGCGCCTGCGATCCTATGCGGCCAGGCCGGACAACCTCCTGCGCGCGCACGGGCGCATGCGCCGCTTTCGGAACAAGGGGCGTGAGCGGCCATGATGACGGGCTGGTTCAGGCGGGCGCGGCAGACGCGCAGCGCCGTGACAAACCGGGAGGAGGCGCATCGCCAGCAGCGCCGTGCGGCGCGCGCCGCCTACCGCACGCTGGGGGCCATCGGGCTGGCCGCACAGCTGATGCTGTGGGTGACGCTCTACGCCTACGACCGGCTGGTGCAGACCACCTGGCAGGCGGCGTTGCTGCTGGCGCTGCCGCTGGCGGGGCTGTGGGCGCTCTGGCGAGGGGGCGAGGACGCGCTCGCCACACGAAACGGAGCGCGGCTGACGCTTCTGCTCCTGCCGTGTCTGATGCTGGACGCGGCGGTCTTGCTGCGCACGCTGGGGGGCTACATCAGCCAGCTGATTCCGGAATATCCCCTCTGGGCCTGTACTGTGGTACCGGCGGCGCTGTGCTGGCTGACAGTGCTGCTTTCCAGGGAAAATGGGGCGGCCTACGGCGCAAGCCTGTTGCGGTTTTTGCTGCTGGGACTGTTTCTGCTGGCGACGGTGTTTTTGAACACCAACGCGCACCCGGTTCGTCTGTGGCCCCTGCTGGGACAGGGGCCGGGACGCACCGCGGCGGAGGCGCTGGCAGGCGCGGGGAGCGGCTGGGGCGTCGCGCTGCTGTTTGCGTTGCCGCTGCATTCCCAGCGAAAAGAGCGCGTCCAGTCCGCCGGGGAGCGAACGGCCGGACGCGCCGCGCTCTGGACGGCG
>CALVNG010000142.1 GCA_944349545.1 uncultured Eubacteriales bacterium | reverse complement strand
CCTGGAAAAAGAATTCCGGCATGAGCGCTTTTGTGTTGTTGCCGTTTTGGGGATTTCAGCAGGGCGGTTTACCGCTTCCCGCTTTGCCTGCGCCTGCCCAGCGCCAGCAGCGACAGACACCCCAGGCTCGCCAGCATGAGCAGCGTCCACAGGCCTGTGTGGCTATGGTCGCCGGTCTGGGGCGGGGCGGCGGGCTCGCGCACGCGCAGGGTGAATACCGCGCTGCGGGCCGTGCCGTAGAGGTTGGTGGCCTCGCAGTAGTAGGTGTAGCCGTTGTTGTCGAGGGTGACGGGGCTGGTGGTGTAGGTCATGTCCGTCGCGCCGGAGATCGCCACGTAGCCCGCGCCGTCGTCCCGGTTCACGTACCACTGGCAGACGGTCGCACCCGTGGCGGAAGCGGTCAGCGTGGCCTGCTCGCCGGGCATGCGTAAGGGGGTTATGAAATCAAAGTGGTGCTTTGCAGAGTTGCAAGCGTGATGTGAGATACTTCACGGAAGCAAGCGTCGATTGGTAACATGGCATTATTACGGGAGGGGACGAATTCCCGAAAAACGAAGAAAAAAAGCCTTGATTGCGCAACATCTGGAACAGCAGCAAAAACCGCCGGGCTTATCTGGAGGAACGTTGTGTTGGATCAAGACTATCAAAAAGACCTGCCAGCCTACAGCTGGCGGCCCGATAAATGTTTACCCGTTTTTCGCAACCCGCGCCGCGTCAAACTGCGCCAGTATTTTCAGGCTGCTGCTGGTTCCAATGCGTTGGGCGCCTGCATCCAGCATGGCCGCGCAGGTGGTCCAGTCGCGGATGCCGCCGGCAGCTTTAACCTTTACGGCATCGCCGGCCACCTGCTTCATCAGCCGCACAGCCTGCGCGGTTGCGCCGCCAGGACCGGCGCCCGTGCTCGTTTTGATGTAATCCGGACCAATCAGGCGTGCAATCCGGGCCGATGATACAATTTCGTCTTTCGTAAGATAGCAGTTTTCAAAAATGGCCTTGCACACAACGCCGCTGCCGTGACAAAGCGCGACAAGCGAGGCCATTTCTTTTTCAATATAATTGAGATTGCCGTTTTTCAACTCGCCGATATTGAGAACATAGTCGATTTCATCCGCGCCGTTCTGGATGGCGTTTTCCGCCTCAAACAACTTGGCTTCAAGCGTGGTCTGCCCCGTGGGATAGCTTATGGCTGCCCCAACGTGCACGTCGGATCCACGCAGCAGCTTTTTGCACAGCGCCACGGGCGAGGAGTTGATGGCAACCATAGCAAAGTGGTTGGCCGCCGCTTCCGAGCACAGCCTTTCAAAGTCGGCCGGCACGGCGTCGGGATGCAGATTGGTATGATCAATCATGCGGCAAAGCTGCTCGCGAGTGATGGTGAGGCTGTTCATGTGCGCTCCTTCCATTTCGGGCGGGTTTTGAAAGCACAGGGCGCTTATCCGTTCTTGAGGGCGATGGCCTGCCTCGCCTTTTGCACGATATCGCTGCAGGTAAGGTGAAGCGCCTCTTGCAGATAGCCCATGCTGCCCACCTCGCCAAACCGGTCCTGTACCCCTACTTTCAGCACCGGGCAGGGATGGCCGGCCGTGACGCAATCCGCCACGGCGGAACCCAGGCCGTTGACGACGCTTGCGTTTTCGGCCGTGACGCAGCAACCGGTTCTGGCGATGCTTTCAAGGATCATTTGCTCGTCCAACGGCTTGATGGTGTGAATGTTGATAACCTCAGCCTCGACGCCTTCAAGGCTCAGGCATTCAGCCGCATCGAGCGCTTCCTTGACCATGATGCCGGACGCAACGATGGTAACATCCTTGCCGGCCCTGAGCAGATTCCCCTTTCCTAGGCGAAAAGCCTCTTGCGAGTCAAAGATGCTCCAGGCGTTCTTGCGGAACAGACGGATATACACCGGCCCGTAATGCTCCACAATCTGCGGGAAAACCTTTCTGAACTGTATGCTGTCCACCGGTTCAAAGATCACCATTCCGGGGATGTTGCGCATGATGGATACATCCTCAAAGCTCATGTGCGTTCCGCCGTTGAGCTCCGCGCTCACCCCGGGATCGCTCCCCACCATTTTGACATTCTGCTTTGCATAGGCCACGGAAATGGTTACCTGGTCGCAGCAGCGCCGCGACGCAAAGGCGCTGAAAGTATGGGTGAAGGGAATCTTCCCCATGGCGGAAAGCCCGGCGGCAACGCCGATCATATCCGCCTCTGCCACGCCCACGTTGATGAGCCGGTCGGGAAATATCTGCTTGAACCGCTGTGTGGAGGCCGAAGCCATCAGATCGGCTTCCACCACGCAGATGCGCTCATCCTGCCTGCCGTATTCAATCAGCAAATCCGAATAGGTTTGCCGCAGCTCATTGGCTTCTTTTTACCATTCCATCATTGTTCCTCCCTCTCCAGCCTGGCGACTGCGTCCTTCCACATTTCTTCGGTGATGTTCTTTACAGAATGGCTGGACAGCATGTTTTCGCAAAAGCTGCATCCCTTGCCCTTTATGGTGTTAAGCAGAATCATTGAAGGCAGGTTCTTGATCTTCTTCGCATTTTCAATCGCATATACGATCTGTTCCACGTCATGCCCATTGACGCTTTGCACATGCCAGCCAAACGCTTCCCATTTCTTGTCCAGCGGATGCAAGCCGTTGATCTGTTCAACATAGCCGTCAATCTGCATTTTGTTGTAATCCGTGAAGGCGATCAGGTTGTCCAACCGGTGGGACGCCGCCAGCATGGCCGCCTCCCAGATCTGTCCTTCCTGGCTTTCTCCATCGCCGATACAGGTATAGATATACGATGGCAGGCCGTCCATCCTGGCAGCTATGGCCATTCCCACGGCGCAGCTAAAGCCCTGCCCCAGCGACCCGGTGGTCATGTCAACGCCCCGGGTGCGATTCATATCGCAGTGGCTGGGCAGGTTGGTGCCCGGTCGGTTCAGCGTATCCAGCTCAGCCATGTCAATATAGCCTTTCATGGCCAGAACGGAATACAGCGCCGGGCCGCCATGCCCCTTGGAAAGGATGAAGCGATCCCTTTCTCGCATTGCGGGGTTGTCGGGATCAATGTTCATTTCGTGATAGTACAGCACCGCCAGCAGCTCGGCCAGATCGACCGCGCCGCCAATGTGCCCCACCGACAGCTGCCCGATTTCCCTGATGGTCAGTTCCCGTATTTCCCTGGCTTTTTCACGAAGCATGGCATATAGCGCTCTGTCCATTGAACGAATTTTTCCTTTTGTGAGAAATGATTGACATTGTTTTTGGTGGATGATATCGTTCATCATGTTACATATATGACACGTATAGCTTTCCTTACCTATCCATAAAGCAACGTCTCTGACACAATGCAGCCCTGACCTGAAAGGAGCGGCATTGCGCGAGCGTATCCGTCGCTTATCTGAAGAATCCCCGCCATTTTGGTGCAAAAGGGCATCAAGATGGCGGGGGCTTTGTGTCTGCGGGCTGATTGCACGGGGAGGCCGCCTAGACCCTGCCTGGACATGAGCCGCCTCCGGCAGCGCGCATGCCCACCCCTCCTCCTTGATCCGCGGGGATAACTATGCGAATCACAAATCGGACTGTTTGTCAAGTACCAATTTTGCGGTTCAAAGCGGCAAGTTTGGTGCTGGGAAGCGCCGGAAACCTGCGATAAAATAATATGAATGGAAGGGAAAATCCCCCGCTTTTTGCCCTGTCCATGGAATAAAACGGCGCAGAGAGATTCCGGCCCGCCAAAGCCGCGGGACCGGGTTGCGCACTTTGTTTCGGCGTTGCTTGGAAACGGACTGCTAAGGAGGCGCTTTTGTGAAAGACTCACGCATCAACTATACCCAGGTCGTCTGGCAAATCACCCGAATGCTTCAGGAATCGGATTCCCTGGACGCGGCGCTCAGGACCAGCCTGGAGGAGGTAGTCAAGGCCGTCGGCGCCGAGGCGGGCACCATCTGGGCCTATAATCTCTCCGGCGACAGGCGCATCTATCCCTCGTTCTGGATCGGCGGCGCGGACCTGACGGGCATGAGCCTGGCCGAGGGAGAGGGCATCGCGGGCACGGTGGTCAAGGAGGGCAAGACCACCGTGGTCAAGGACTGCCAGAGCGACCCCCGCTGGGCGGGCCGCTTTGACGAGGCGACCGGCTTTGTCACGCGCAGCATGGTATGCGTGCCGCTGGTCAACAAGTACGAGGTCATCGGCTGCATCCAGATCATCAACAAAAAGGACGGCTCCCTCTACAACGACGAGGACGTGAGCCTGTGCGAAAACCTCGCCATGCTCGCCGCCATCGCCATCGACGGCAAGGGGCTCAACCTGGGCTTTGCCGAGGA
>CALVNG010000141.1 GCA_944349545.1 uncultured Eubacteriales bacterium | reverse complement strand
GTTCTCTTTTTTTCGTCTTGCTCTATGCGCTAAGGGGCTACTTCCCAAAGAAAGCAGCCCCTTTGTCGGCGGTCTGCCCTTTTGCTTTGCAAAAGGGCATACTTACCAGCCTCCGGACCATACTACCCCTGGAGGTGAGGGAAAGATGATCGCATCCCGGACGGAGAGCGAGCGCTCTTTGGTGCGCATCCATGACGAGTGCTGCGAGGACGAGCCGGAGCTGTGGCTTCCCAGACTGAGCAAAATCGTGACCGACGCCTACCGGCGGCGGGCTGCGGAGGGGCGCTAGGCCCCTTTGCGCGGCCAGGCGGCGAAGGGAGGCGCGCATGGAGCAGTACGCGAAGTACCTCAGAAAATCACGTTTCGATCGCGATTATGCCCAGATGAGCGTGGAGGAGACGCTCAAGCGGCATGAGGCCATTTTGGACCGTCTGGCGGGAGAGCGCGGTTTACGCGTGACCAAAACGTATTACGAGGTGGTCTCCGGTGAATCCATCGCCGCGCGGCCGGAGATTCAAAAGCTGCTGGAGGAGGTTAACGCCGGGCTGTACGCCGGGGTGCTGGTTGTGGACCTGGAGCGCCTGGCGCGCGGCAACAGCGCAGACCAGGCCTACATCAGCCAGGTGTTCCAGTTTTCCGGCACGAAAATTATTACGCCCGCCAAGGTTTATGACCCCAGCGATGAATTTGACGAGGAATACTTTGAATTTGGCCTGTTCATGAGCCGTCGGGAGTACAAGACCATCACCCGCCGTCTGATTCGCGGGCGGGACAGCTCGGCCTCGGAGGGAAAATACATCTCCAGCATCGCGCCCTATGGCTACCGCAGGGCAAAGCTGCCGGGAGAGAAGGGATACACGCTGGAGCCGCATCCTGAGGAAGCGGAGGCGGTGAAGAAGATGTTCGGGCTGTTTTTGCACGGGACGGGGACCAAGCAAATCGCCAACGCCCTGAACGATCTGGGCGTTCCCACGCGCCACGGAGGACTGTGGAGCTATTCCACGGTCGGTCAGATTCTCGCCAATCCCGTCTACATGGGCAAGATTCGCCGGGGATGGAGCCGGCAGGTCAAGAGCGTGGAGGACGGCGTGGTGAAAAAGCGCGTCAGACGCAGTCAGAGCATGGAGGAATACCGGCTGTACGATGGGCTGCATCCCCCGCTGGTCAGCGAGGCGGAGTTCATGCGGGCGCAGGAGATCCGGCGCGAGCGCCAGCCCGCCGCCAGGGTAAAAAAGGCGTTTGAGCTGCAAAACGCCTTTGCCGGGCTGATCTTCTGCGCGCGATGCGGCAGGCGCGTGGGGCGTACCACGCTGTCCGCCGCACAGCAAAGCCGCGCGCGGCTCCGGTGCGTCAACGCGCGCAGCTGCCGCAATGCCAGCGCCGATTATCAGGCGGTGGAGCGCGAGATCGTCGTGGCGCTTCGGGAATGGCTTTCGGGCTATCGCGTGCGCATCGACGCCACGGGCTACGAGGAGGAGCTGTCCGAGTGCCAGACGCGGCTTCTCCGCCTTGCGCGCGAGGCGGAAAAGCTCAGCCTTCAGCTGGACAACGCGCATGACCTGGTGGAACAGGGCGTCTATACGCCGGCGGTATTTCAGGAACGCAGCGCCAAGCTCGTCTCCGCGCTTGAGGAGCTGGCACGGAAAAGAGCGGAGCTGGAGGCGCTGGAAAGCCGGCTCCAGGCGGCACAAAACGGCGGCGCGAGCCTGGTTCCCAAAACCGAGGCGCTTCTGGAAAGCTATGACCGGATGACCAACCGCGAGCGCAACACGCTGCTCAAGGCCATTCTACGCCGCATCGAATACGAAAAGGGTCCGGACGGAAAAATTGTGATCGACCTGTATCCCCGGCTTCCGAAGGGATGATTGCCTGCGGGCATCATGGACGCACTTATGTGTTCGTCAATGATCCCACGATGGGCTACGGCCTGTTCATTGAATGGATGCTGGCACAGGAAAACCCATAACAAAACCGCCCTGCGTCCGACGTGGACACGGGGCGGCTGGTTTGTCTGCTTACCGAATGGTGATGGTCACGCCGTCGGCCGCCTCCGCGCCGTCGGACGTTCCGTCGCCGGCCTGCGTGCCCCCGCCCGTGGTGGCGCCGCCGGTATAGACCGGATTTTTCAGCATTTCGCCAAGCGCGATGCGCTCCTGGTTGATCTCGTCGATCTCCGCGCGCCGCTTGACCGGGATGCAGTTGGTGCAGGGGGTCAGCCTGGCATAGTCGCCGGTGTCCAGCTCGCCATAGGTGAAGGCGGTCAGGGGCAGGTACTTGTCGCGCACGGAGCGGCAGTTGGCCGTGGCGTGATAGCTCGTTCCGCCATCGGGGTTGTAGTAGACTTCCAGATCATCGTCGGGATAGGGAAGCGTCCGCCCGTCGTCGTCCCAGACGACCACCTTGGTGTTCTTCTTGAGGTTTTCCCACAGCCAGCTGATGCACAAGCCCTCGTCGTTGGCGGTGCGCGCCACGCGCACGCAACCGTGGCTGGCCTTTCGGCCCAGCTGCGAGCCGTACTTGCTGAAATCCTTGGTGCCGTCGGCAAATTCCACATAGGGCACCTGATGCAGGAGATCGCCGCCGTTGAAGCGGATGCCCATTTCGCAGTACATGCCCTCGCTGTCGAAGCCGCCCACCCAGCTGCCGATGAGGTATTCGCCGGCGGCGGTTTCGTTGTAGGGCTGATCCTTGTTAGGCAGACCCGTGGACACGGCGCAGCTGGACCAGAGCTTTCCGTCCACAAACATGTACAGCCGCTGGGTCAGCTTGTCGATGATGATGCCGTACTTGCTGTTGGGCGTGACGGTCTTGAGCAGGCTGGTTTTGACGTATCCGCGGATGATGCGGTCGTAATAGTCCATGCCCTCGATGAGCGTCCAGCCGTCCTCGTCCTCGCCCAGCACATGCACGGCGGCCAGCGACCCATTGATGCTGCCGCCCATCCACTCGTTGATGACCTTTTCGCCGTTTGGCGACACGCGGGGATAGACGACCTCTTTCTCGCTCACATCCAGCACGGTAATGGGCCGCTGGAGCAGCTCCCAGCAGGCTTCCTCGTCGGTGATGTCGTAGGCGAAGTCCTCCCCGAACCAGGTGATGCTGCTTTCAAAGCCCTCCAGATTACCAACGGGCAGGTTATCCACATTCTTTTCTCCGGCTGCCAGGGCCGTAAGCGGACAAAGAACCGCCGCGGCCAGCAGCGCCGCCAAAAGACGTTTCATCAGGACACTCCTTTCCAGCCGTTACGGCCCGTCCACGATCTGAATATGCACTTCGGTATCGTCCGTGTCCGCCATGACGGGTACGGCCTCGGCCTCCTCATCCTCCCCGGAAACGGTTACCGTGGCGGTCTGCGGCGTAACCGTGAGGCCCATGGCCCGGTTTTCCTCGTCAATTTCCGCCTTGCGCTGCACGGGATTGCAATAGGGACAGGGGGTCAGTTCCGCAAAGCTGCCCGTGTCCAGCTCGCCGTAGGTGAATCCCGTCAGCGGCAGAAAACGGTCCTTGACGCTGGAGCAGTTGGCCGTGGAATGGTAGTACTGTCCGCCGTCGGGATTGTAATAGATCTCAAGCGAATCGTCCGGATAGGGAATGGGCGTGAGCGCGGCGAGGTATTCCTCCTCGGTGATGGCGCCGCGCTCCAGGTTCTCCTTTGCGATTTCGGACTTGGCGCGCGGCGGCTGGCAGGTCAGGCAGGGCTCGAGCTCCTTGTAGGCAGGGGTTTCCAGCTCGGCATAGGGAAAGCCGGTCATGGGCAGGTACTGGTCGCGCACGCTGGAGCAGTAGGCGTCCGAATGGTAATACTGGCCGCCCTCTGGATTGTAGTACAATTCCAGGTCATCGTCCGGATAGGGCATCTTGCGGCCCTTGTCATCCCAGACGAGGACTTTGGTGTTGCGCTTGAGGTTGTCCCACAGCCACTGGGCATTGAGGCCGTCCTCGTTGGCGCGGCGCTGGGTGCGCACGCAGCCGTGGCTGGCTTTCTGGCCCAGCATCGCCTCCCAGCGGCTGTAGCTCTTGGTGCCGTCGGCATTGACATTGTGAGGCACCTCATGGATCATGTCGCCGCCGTTGAAGCGCAGCGCCATGGCGCAGATCATGCCCTCGCTGTCAAAGTCACCCACCCAGCTGACGATCAGGTATTCGCCGGCGGCGGTTTCGTTGTAGGGCTGCTCGTCGTTGGGAAGGCCCGTGGACACCGAGCAGCTGGACCAGAGCTTGCCGTCGATAAAGACGTAGAGCCGCTGGGTGAGCTTATCGATGATCACGCCGTACTTGTCGTTGGGCGTGACGGTTTTGAGCAGGCTGGTTTTCACATAGCCGCGGATGACGCGGTTGTAGTAATCCAGGCCCTCGATGAGCGTCCAGCCGTCCTC
>CALVNG010000140.1 GCA_944349545.1 uncultured Eubacteriales bacterium | reverse complement strand
GCGCGGCCCATGGCCAGCATCTGCTGCTCGCCGCCGCTCAGGGTGCCGGCGACCTGCTTTTCGCGCTCCCTGAGGCGCGGGAAGCGGCTGAACACGTCCTCCAGCGAGCCCTCGATCTCCTGCGGCGGGCGGGAATAGCCGCCCATTTCGAGGTTTTCGCGCACGGTCATCAGCTGGAAGATGCGCCGCCCCTCCGGGCACAGGGCCATGCCCTGGGACACCAGCTTGTGGGCCTTCATGCCCAGCAGGTTTCGGCCCTCGAAGGTGATGGCGCCGCTGCGGGGCTTGAGCAGGCCGGCGATGGTGTTGAGGGTGGTGGATTTGCCCGCGCCGTTGGCGCCGATGAGGGTGACGATCTCGCCCTCGTTGACCTCGAAGGAAATGCCCTTGATGGCGTGAATCGCGCCGTAGTAGACGTGGATGTTGTCAACCTTGAGAAGGCTCATGCCCGCCCCTCCTTCCGCTTGCCCAGATAGGCCTCGATGACGGTGGGGTTTTGCTGGATCTCGCTGGCGGTGCCCTTGGCGATGATGCGCCCGTAGTTGAGCACGCAGATGCCTTCGCAGATGCCCATGACCAGGTTCATGTCGTGCTCGATGAGCATCACGGCGATCTGGAACCGGTCGCGGATCTTGATGATGTTCTCCATCAATTCCTCGGTCTCGTGCGGGTTCATGCCGGCGGCGGGCTCGTCGAGCAAAAGGAGCTTGGGGTGCGTGGCCAGCGCGCGCACGATCTCCAGCCTTCTCTGCGCGCCGTAGGGCAGGGACCCCGCGCGGTACTGGGCCATGCCCTGCATGTCGAAGATGGAAAGCAGCTCCAGCGCCTTCTCGTGCTGCTTCTTCTCCTGCTTCCAGTAGGCGGGCAGGCGGAAGATGCCGGAGAACATGCCGTACTTGACCTGGTTGTGCAGGCCGATGCGCACGTTTTCCTCCACCGTCATGTTGCCGAAGAGGCGGATGTTCTGGAACGTGCGGGCGATGCCCAGCTTGTTGGCCTGCACGGCGTTCATGCCGGCGGTGTCCTTGCCGTCGAGGATGACCACGCCGGTGGTGGGCTGGTAGACCTTGGTCAAGAGGTTAAACACCGTGGTCTTGCCCGCGCCGTTGGGGCCGATGAGGCCGGCGATCTCGGTCTGGCCGATGGTGAGGTTGAAGTCCTCCACGGCCTTCAGGCCGCCGAACTCCACGCCCAGGTGGCGGGTTTCCAGCACGGGGCGCTTGTCCACATCCCGCTCCGGGACGATGGAATGGCTGGGCACGGGAACCATCTTGGTATCGGATTGCCGCTTGTGCTGCTGGGTCATGCCGCCTCGCCCTCCTTTCCGGGGTTGGTGTTTCTGCGGCGCAGGAGCGCCTTCACGCGCTGGAGCCGCACGCTCAAAAACGGGCTGTTGGTGGCCAGCATCACCACGATCAGCACCACCGCGTACACCAGCATGCGGTAGTCGCTGAAGGCGCGCAGCACCTCGGGCAGAATGGTCAGGAGCGTGGCGGCGATGATAGAGCCGCGAATGGAGCCGATGCCGCCCAGCACCACGAACACCAGCACCAGAATGGAGGTGTCGAACTTGAACTTGCTGGCGGCCACGGTGGAGAAGTTGAGGCCGTAGAGCGCGCCCGCCATGCCGGCGAGCACGGCGCTGGTCACGAAGGCCATCATCTTGTACTTGGTGATGTTGATGCCCACGGACTCGGCGGCGATGCGGCTGTCGCGCGTGGCCATGATGGCGCGGCCGGAGCGGCTGTTGACGAGGTTCTGCACCACGAAGAGGGTGAAGAGGATCAGCGTAAAGCCCATCCCGAAGGTGGCGATGGTGTCGATGCCCACGCCGCCCTTGGGGCCGCTGACGAGCAGCTCGCCGGGGATGTTGCTGTCGTTGAAGGCGAAGTGCAGCCGTCCCTGGTCGATGGAGATATACAGGCAGTTGATCACGTTTCGGATGATCTCGCCGAAGGCCAGCGTCACGATGGCCAGGTAGTCGCCGCGCAGCCTCAGCACCGGGATGCCGATGAGCACGCCCGCGATGCCGGCGAACACGCCGCCCACGATCATGGACAGAAGGAGGCGCACGACCTCGTTTTCAAGCTGGAAGGCGCCCAGCATCCAGCCGGAGGCCACGATGCCGGAAAACGCGCCCACGCTCATGAAGCCCGCGTGGCCCAGGCTGAGTTCGCCCGATACGCCCACCACGAGGTTGAGCGAAACCGCCATGACCACCCATACGCAGATGGGCACCAGCTGGCCGCGCAGCGAGCGGGTCATGCCGCCGGTCGCCAGCAGGTACTGGCACACCAGGTAGGCGGCAATCACCATCAGGTACGTCACAAGGCCGCCGATCGCCCGTTTTTTTCTCATACTCATGCTCATGCCCGCCACCTCACACTTTCTCATGCACGGTCTTGCCCAGCAGGCCGGCGGGCTTGACCAGCAGCACCACGATGAGCACCGCGAACACGAACGCGTCGCCCAGTTCCGTGGATACGTAGGCCTTGCCCAGAATCTCGATCACGCCCAGCAGAATGCCGCCCAGCATGGCCCCCGGAATGGAGCCGATGCCGCCGAACACCGCCGCCGTAAAGGCCTTGATGCCGGGCATCGCGCCGGTGGTGGGCTGGAGCGTGGGATAGGCCGAGCACAGAAGCACGCCCGCGATGGCCGCCAGCGCCGAGCCGATGGCGAAGGTCACGGTGATGGTGAGGTTGACGTTGATGCCCATCAGCTCGGCCGCGCCCTTGTCCTCGGACACCACGCGCATGGCCTTGCCCATCTTGGTCTTGCCGGTAAACAGCGTCAGCGCGATCATGATGACCACGCACGCGGCGATGGTCACGATGGCCTCGCCGGAAATGGTCATCTGCCCGCCCAGCAGCGACAGGGAGCCCAGGCTCACCACGGAGGGGAAGCTCTTGGGGTTCGCGCCCCAGACGAGCAGGGCGACGTTCTGAAGCAGGTAACTCATGCCGATGGCCGTGATCAGCACCGCCAGCGACGACGCCTGCCTGAGCGGCTTGTAGGCCGTGCGCTCGATGACCATGCCCAGCACCGTGCACACCACCATGGCCGCCAGCACGGAGATCACCGGCGGGAAGCCCCAGTACTGCATGGCGCAGAAGGCGATGTAGGCGCCGATCATGATGACGTCGCCGTGCGCGAAGTTGAGCATCTTGGCGATGCCGTAGACCATCGTGTAGCCCAGGGCGATGATGGCGTACACGCTGCCCAGGCTGATCCCGTTGCACAGGTAGGACAGGAATTGTGTCATGCTCTCCCACATCCTTCGTCTCGTTTGAAACGCGATAAGGTAATCAACGGTAGTCGGGCGTGTACCCGTCAGACTACCGTTGGTTACCTTGCGTCATGTTCGCTTGTAGGTTCCCTCCCGGCCGCGCGGGCCGGGAGGGAACGGCAGGGCTTATTTCATGCCCACGTACACGCCGTTTTCGATCTTGACGGCGGTGGGGGTCTTGCTCACCTCGCCGGTGGCGGACCAGGTCATGGTGCCGGTCAGGCCCTCGATGGTGAGCTTCTGCATCTCGGCGATCATGATTTCGCAGGCTTCCTCGGGGGTGGTGTCAGCGGTGATGCCGCCCGCGACCATCGCCTCGTAGACGGCGTAGACCGCGTCATAGGCGTCGGCGGCGAACTGGTTGGGGGTGTCGCCGTAGAGCTCGACGTACTTGTTGACGAAGTTCACGGTCTTTTCGTCCTGCGCGTCGGCGCTGAAGGGGGTCAGCAGCAGCACGCCCTCGGCCAGGCTGGTGTCAAAGCCTTCCATGGTGAGGATGCCGTCCATGCCGTCCACGCCGAAGAAGATGGGCGCGTAGTTCATGGAGGCGGCCTGGGTGAGGATCATGGAAGCGGGGGTGTAGTAGATGGGCAGGAACACCAGCTCGGCGCCGGCGTTCTTGGTCTCGGTGACCTGCACGGAGAAGTCGGTGGTCTCGTCGGTGAAGGTGGTGACCTTCACGATCTCAAGGCCCAGCTCGGCGGCCTTCTGCTCGAAGGTCTGGTAGATGCCGGTGGAGTACACGTCGCCGTTGTTGTAGATCACGGCGACCTTGGTGGCCAGGCCGTGCTCGGCGATGTACTGGGCGGAAGCGGCGCCCTGCGCGGGGTCGGTGAAGCAGACCTGATAGACGTTGTCCTTGTCAGCGATAACGTCGGTGGAGGAGGCGGAGGGCGTCAGCATGAAGATGCGCTCCTCATACGCCTTGGCGGCCACGGCGGCGCAGGGGCCGGAGGTCACGGTGCCCACGATGACCTTGGCGCCGTTGTCCAGCACGGTGTTGTAGGCGTTGATGGCCTTTTCGGGGTCATGCTCGTCGTCCTGCGCGTCAATTTCGATCTGCAACCCGCCCAGGGCGTTGAGCTCGTCCGCGGCAATCTTGGCCGCGTTGGCCACGGCGGTGCCGTAAATGGCGGCGGGGCCGGTCAG
>CALVNG010000139.1 GCA_944349545.1 uncultured Eubacteriales bacterium | reverse complement strand
AACACCTCTGAGGGCAACACCTCTGAGGGCAACACCTCTGAGGGCAACACCTCTGAGGGCAACACCTCTGAGGGCAACACCTCTGAGGGCAACACCTCTGAGGGCAACACCTCTGAGGGCAAGGGCATTTGCTCGAAGGAGGCGTTGAACCTTCGTCCTCCTTCAAAAAATCGGAGGGGGTTTTTTTGTTGGAAAAGGGAAAATGGATAGCGGTGCTGCTGGCGGTTGCGCTGCTCACGACAATGATTCCGGCAACGGTATTTGCGGTAAGAATTCAGGCAAATACGCCGAATATCACCGTCAATACCACCAAGGTGGCCTTTGCCGGGCAGACATGGCTGGTCATCGGTGATGCGCAAAAGGGCGTTTATCCTCAGGCGGATCATATTACGCTCTTGGCGGCGAATCCGATGAAGGGGTCGAAGAGAATGGAATTTCGCACCTCTTCCTCCAAAGAAAAAGAGAATTTCCATGGATTTGAGTACGCAACCAAGAAAAACCCCGGGAGGACTGCAATCCGCTATTTTGCAGATAACCCGACGGGCATGGTCGCCTGGAAAAAGCCCTATGAGTATGCGGGCAGCGCCCTTCAGCAGGAGATGGAGGACATTGCCGAAACTTTTTCTGAAAAGGAACAGGAGCTGATCACAGGCCGTAATTTGACATCGGCGGATGGAATCGCCGGTCAGGCTATCAGCAATCAAAAGCTGTGGGCGCTGTCTTTGGATGAGTGGAATACGATTCATGCCGGCAGTGATGACGATTACGTGATAGATTGGAACGGAGATTTTTGGTGGCTCCGTACGCCTTTCGAAGGCGGAAAAACAGTTTCGGACGGAGTGGAAGGACGTTACGTCCGTTCTGGTAACATTAGTGAGGAGGCATTGCTGTATGAGGACTATGCAGCCCGCCCGGCCTTGAGTCTGGATTTGTCCAAGGTGCTTTTCACTTCCACCGCGAACGCCACCGCGGGAAAATCCACGGCGACGGTGGAGGCCGGTTTAATGAGGGCGCAGGTAGCAACCGGCAGAATAAAATTCACCGTGGTGGACAGCAGCCAGCATCTGGATCTTGTGGTTGCACAGGGGCAGAAAGTACAGAAGGTCAAGGAGCTGAAATTTAATTACAGCAATGCGACTTCGGGTGAAAATCAGTATGTATCATGCGTGCTGATCAATAAAAACGGCGTTGCGAAGTATTACGGCAAACTTGCCGACAACTCTCAGGCGGCAAGTGGAACAATTTCGATAGCACTTAACGGCGTGGCCAACGGTGTCTATACGCTGCAGATTTTTTCGGAACAGGCAAACGGCGATCTGTACACCGATTTTTGCAGCGACCCGGTAACCTATACCCTGACGGTCACGGACGGCAAGGGTACCTTGCATGTTCATGACTGGCAAGAACCGGTTTATACATGGAGTGAGGACGGCACGGTCTGTATTGCAAGCCGTAAGTGCGTCGGCAATCCTGAACATACGCAGCAGGTTCAGGCTACCGTGACAAGTGCGCAGACCAAAGCTCCTGCCTGCACCGAAAATGGAGAGACGACATATACGGCCACCTTTACGGTTGCGTGGGCGACAGAGCAGACCAAAACGGTAGCGAACATCGCGGCTTTGGGTCATCAACCGGTCCTGATGTCAGCCAAAGAAGCCACCTGCCTGGCGGAAGGCTACACCGGGGATCAGGTCTGCACGGTCTGCGGCGAGGTGGTGCAGCGGGGCGCTGTTATCGAAAAGCTGCCGCACCATTTTGAGAACGGCAAATGCACCGTCTGCGGCGCGGCCGACCCCAACGCTACGGTTCCCCCGAAAACCGGCGATACCAGCAATGTCCCCCTGTGGGCGGCGCTGCTGCTTGTGTCGGGCGTGGGGGCATGGACGGCGGCGTTCCATCAAAAGCGCAGAAAAGCGAAGTAACGGAAATGGAAAGCGACGCGGCGGCGGGCCATCTGGCCCGCCGCCGCGTCGCTTTCAGACTGTTGATAATCCCTTTCCGGAAGGTTTGGAGGGCCACAGCCCTCCAAAGTGTATTCGTATCGCCCGGCTTTTCCCGGTCGCTCAATCGTCGCGGCGGGCGCTGGCCGCGCCCACCGCTCGTTTCGCTCCCCACCTTCGGGTCGCTTTGGCCCCTTCGGGGCCAAGTGCCCACAGGGCACACGCTTCCCTCCGGTGCCGGGCGGGCGGGGAGTTTGCGCCCTTGGGCGCAAACATTCCTTACGCCGTCCGCCGCCCGGCGAAGTCAACGGCGCAGCCGTTGACGAAGTAGGCGGACGGCGCAACCCTGTCGGAAAAGATCGGCGCAGCCGAGCTTTTCCGACAATCTGGCCACTTAGTATTCCGCGCTGCCCGTGGTGCGGGGGAAGGGGAGCACGTCGCGGATGTTCTGCATGCCGGTGAGGTACATCACCAGCCGCTCGAAGCCCAGGCCGAAGCCCGCGTGCGGCGTGGTGCCGTAGCGGCGGGTGTCGAGGTAGAAGGCATAGTCCTCCTCGCGCATGCCCAGCTCCTCAATGCGGGCCTTGAGCACGTCCAGGCGCTCCTCCCTCTGGCTGCCGCCGATCAGCTCGCCCACGCCGGGCACCAGCAGGTCCACGGCGGCGACGGTCTTTCCGTCGTCGTTCATGCGCATGTAGAAGGCCTTGATCTCCTTGGGATAGTTGTAGACGAACACCGGGCGGCCGAAGTGCTTTTCGCTGAGGTAGCGCTCGTGCTCGGTCTGCAGGTCCATGCCCCAGGAGACGGGGTACTCGAAGGCCTGGCCGCTCTTTTGGAGGATGTCGATGGCGTCGGTGTAGGTGCAGCGGGCGAAGTCGCTGCTTACGATGGCATTCAGCCGGTCGATGAGGCCCTTTTCCACAAAGCTGTTGAGGAAGGCCATCTCCTGCGGGGCCTTGGCGAGCACGCCGGAGATGACGTACTTGAGCATGTCCTCGGCCAGGGCCATGTCGTCAAAGAGGTCCGCGAAGGCGATCTCCGGCTCCACCATCCAGAACTCGGCGGCGTGGCGCGGGGTGTAGCTCTTCTCGGCGCGGAAGGTGGGGCCGAAGGTGTACACGTCGCGGAACGCCATGCAGAACGTTTCCACGTTGAGCTGGCCGCTCACGGTCAGGCTGGCCTGCTTGCCGAAGAAGTCCTCGCCGTAGTCGGGCTGGCCGTCGGGGGTCATGGGCAGGTGGTCCAGCGGCAGCGTGGTCACCTGGAACATCTCGCCCGCGCCCTCGCAGTCGCTGGTGGTGATGATGGGGGTGTGCACGTACACGAAGCCGCGCTCGGCAAAGAAGGCGTGCAGAAGCTGCGCCGAGAGCGACCGGATGCGAAACACCGCGTAGAACGTGTTGGTGCGGGGCCGCAGGTGCGCGATGGTGCGCAGGAACTCAAAGGAATGGCGCTTTTTTTGCAGGGGGAAGTCCGGGGCGCACAGGCCCAGCACCTCCACCTGCGAGGCCTTGACCTCGAAGGGCTGCTTCATGCCGGGGGTGAGCACCAGCTCGCCCGTCACGCGGATGGCGCTGCCCAGGGTGATCTTGACCGCTGAGGCAAAGTCGCGGGTGTGGCCGTCCTCCAGGACGATCTGGAGGTTTTTGAAGCAGGTGCCGTCGTTGAGCTCGATGAAGCCGAACGCCTTGCTGTCGCGCACGGTGCGCACCCAGCCGGACACGGTGCATTCCTGGATGCCCGCCTCCGGGGGCGTGAGGTACAGGTCCCGAATGTTCAGATCCGCCATGGAAAGGAAGCCTCCTCTATCAGCTTGTCGAAAAAGCTCGCCCGCGGCGATCTTTTCCGCCAACACACGTTTCCCCTGCGCCTGCGGCGCGGCCGGGGAAACGCGCAGGGAAACCTTGCTACGCAAGGCTTCCGAATCCACCGCACATGTCGCTGGATTCGGATTTCACTTGGAGGGCTGCGGCCCTCCAAACCTCTTAAATGGGTTTTTGACAGGAAAGTCCGGCTGTGCCGGCCTTTTCCGTCAAAAAACAGGTTCAGTCGATGGTCTGTCCCGAAAAGCCCTCAGGCGTGGCGGCCCAGCATGGCCGCGCCGATCATGCCCGCGTCCGCGCCCAGGCGCGCGATCTCCACGCGCGAGTAGGGGAGCGTCTTGAACAGCAGGTAGCGGGGGATGCGCTCGCGCACGGCGTTTAGCAGAAAGTCGCCCGATTTGCTGATGCCGCCGCCCAGCACGATCATCTCCGGGTCCAGGAAGGCGATGATGGTGTAGATGGCCTTGCACAGGTAGTCTACGTAGTGATTAAAGACCTTCATGGCCACGTCGTCCAGCTCTTTGGCCGCGTCAAAGACCATCTTGGCCGTCAGTCTGCTCACGTCGCCGCCGCACAGGTCGTACATGAGGCTGTCGGGGTGCTCAAGCACCATCTGCTTGCCCATGCGGATGACCGCCGTGGCGCTGCAGTAGCGCTCCAGGCAGCCGTAGTTGCCGCAGGAGCAGGGCTCGCCGCCGATGTCCATGGGGATGTGGCCGATCTCGCTGCC
>CALVNG010000138.1 GCA_944349545.1 uncultured Eubacteriales bacterium | reverse complement strand
TAGAAGATGATACATTGGCCGCAACCGCCACCGCGGAATGGCTGATGGACATTGCCGGCCCCGCGCCGGCGTGAACGGAGGCATTCGCTTTTGACAACCACCCCTACCATCCGCGTGCCGCTGGCGGGCATGGACGCCTATCTTTCCATCTTCGGGGCCAACGGCCGCAATCTCTCCCTTCTGGAGGGCGAGCTGGGCGTGACGCTCGCCGTGCGGGGGTCCGACCTGGAAATCGGCGGCAGTGAGAAGGACGCGGCGCTGGCCGCGCGGGTGGTGGACAAGCTGACGGACCTGAGCCTGCGCGGCGCGCAGATCGACCGCACCACGCTGCGCTACGCCGCCAAGCTGGCGCGCCAGGACCAGCTGGACCGGCTGGACGACATCGCCTTTGAGGTGGTGGCCATCACCCACCGCGGCCGCCCCGTGCGCTGCAAGACGCTGGGCCAGTACGAATACGTGCGCGCCATCCGCGGGCACGAGCTGACCTTCGCGGTGGGTCCGGCGGGCACGGGCAAGACGTACCTGGCCATGGCGCTGGCGGTGGTGGCGCTTCGCAACAAGGAGATCGAGCGCATCGTCCTCACCCGCCCCGCGGTGGAGGCGGGCGAGAAGCTGGGCTTTCTGCCCGGCGATTTGAGCCAGAAGGTGGACCCCTACCTGCGCCCCCTCTACGACGCGCTCTATGACATGATGGGCGCGGAGAGCTACCAGCGCCTCCAGGAGCGCGGCGTGCTGGAGGTGGCCCCGCTGGCCTACATGCGCGGGCGCACGCTTTCGGACAGCTTCATCATCCTGGACGAGGCGCAGAACACCACGCCTGAGCAGATGAAGATGTTTTTGACCCGCTTCGGCGCGGGCAGCCGCGTGGTGGTCACCGGCGACATCACCCAGACCGACCTGCCCGCGGGCAAGCAGAGCGGCCTGAAGCAAGCGCTGGAGGTTTTGCGCGGCATACCCGAAATCGCCATTGTGACGCTGGACCGCTCCGACGTGGTGCGCCACGACCTGGTGCAGACCGTGGTGCGGGCCTATGAAACCTACGAAAGCACGCGAAAGGGTGGAGGCAATGACGCCGAATAAGCATACCATTCGCAAGAAAAAGCCCTTCAGCTGGGAGGCGGCGGGGCACTGGCTGCGCTCGCCCGCGGCCCAGTGCGCCTACGTGGTGCTGGCCGGGGCCGCGGTGCTGTGCATCCTGTTCATGGTGGCCATCACGCCGCAGCGGTACGACCTGAAGGTGGGCGACATCTCCCACACCACCATCACCGCCAGCAAGGACGTGGTGGACGAAATCAGCACCGCCCGCCAGCGCGAGGCGGCCGCCAACCAGGTCGAGCCCAGCTACATCTTCAAGGAGGACGTGGCCGGGCAGGTCATGCAGGACCTGGCCACCGTGCTTGCCCAGGCGAGCGCCGTGCAGCAGTACGGCCGCCGCGTGCTGGAGCAGTACGCCCCCGACGACCCCGACAAGCAGGCCGGATACGTCTTTGCCGAGGCGGAGCTGAACTACGCCCGCTCGCTGCTGACCCAGATCAGCCTGGCGGATTACCAGCTCAACACCCTGCTGCGCGCCACCGACCAGCAGATGGCCGACCTGACCGAAAACATCACCTCCGCCGTGGAAAACACCCTCAACACCACCATCCGCGAGGGGTATGTGAACGAGTCCATCCAGTACCTCCAGCAGATCATCGGCTACAAGACCGACATCGACCTGCTCCAGAACGTCGTCACCCCCATTTTGCGCAAGGTGATCCGCCCCAACATGGTCATCGACCAGGAGGCCACCGAAAAGCTGCGCGACGAGGCCCGCGCCGCCGTGGAGCCGGTCATCTACAAGCAGGGGCAGAACATCGTCCTCGCCCGCGAGCGCGTGACCGCCAACCAGCTGGAAATGCTGCGCAGCCTGGGCATGCTGGACGACGACAACGTCGATATCATGATGTACGTGGGCGCCGCCCTGCTGGTGGCGCTGAGCACCGCCGTGCTGCTTTTGGCGCTCTACCTCTTTGACCGGGAGACGCTGCAAAGCCCGCGCCGGCTGATCATCCTGATGCTCATCCAGTGCGTGACGCTGGGGCTGTGCATCCTCGGCCAGCTGATCCACACCTACCTCTCCCCCGCGCTGCTCAGCGCCATGATGCTCACGGGCCTGCTCTCCGCCAGGGCGGGCGTCGCGGGCGCGCTGAGCGTGAGCGTGCTGGTCAGCGCCCTCATCGCCGGAGGCGATACCACCTTCGGCGCCGCCATGGTCAACCTGCTGCTCACCGCCTTCATCAGCGGGCTGCTGGCCGTGGGCATCATCCGCCGCAGGCCCTACCGCCAGCAGGTGCTTCTGTGCGGCATCCTGACGGCCATCGCCAACATCGTCATCATCCTCACCATCGGCTTCATGACCAATACCTCCATCGCCGACGTGTTCACCAACGCCCTGTGGAGCGCCGGCAGCGCCCTGCTGGCCTCGGTGCTGTGCATCGCGCTGGACCCGCTGGTGGAGGCCTTCTTCCACCTGGCCACCCCCGCAAAGCTGCTGGAGCTGAGCAACCCCAACCACCCCCTGCTGCGCCGCCTGCTCATTGAGGCGTCGGGCACGTACCACCACAGCATCATCGTGGCCAACCTCGCCGAGGCCGCCGCCGAGGCCGTGGGCGGCAATCCCCTGCTGGCCCGCGCGGGCGCGTATTTCCACGACATCGGCAAGCTCAAGCGGCCCCTGTATTTCAAGGAAAACCAGATCGGCGACAACCCCCACGAGCACACCAACCCCTACGTGAGCGCCGCCATCGTCACCGCGCACACCCGCGACGGCCTCATCATGGCCCAGCAGTACCGCCTGCCCCAGGAGATTCAGGACATCATCGTGGAGCACCACGGCGACACGCCGGTGATGTTCTTCTATCACAAGGCGCTGCAGGAGGCCGACGGTCAGGCCGTCGACATCGCGGACTTCCGCTACGACGGCCGCCGGCCCCAGAGCAAGGAAAGCGCCATCATCATGCTGGCCGACACCGTCGAGGCCGCCGTGCGCAGCATGCCCGACCCCACCCCCCAGAAGATCCGCGAGTTCATCTCCAAGCTCGTGCGCGGCAAGCTCGACGACGGCCAGCTGGACAACGCGCCGCTGACCCTGCGCGACATCACGCGCATCTGCGACGCCTTTGCCACGGTGCTCAACGGCGTGTTCCACGAGCGCATCGAGTATCCGGCCATCAGCCCGGCGGCGGCGGCGCACGTGGCCGCCCAGGCCCGGCTGACCGAGGCCGTCGAAAGCCCCGTCGAGGAGCGCGAGCTGCGCCGCATCCGGTCGGAGGACGGCGAAGCGCAGGGCGCGGCGGATGGCGCGGCGAGCGAGGCCGCGGGCGATAACGGCGCGGATGGCGCGGCGAGCGAGGCCGCGGGCGATAGCGCGGCGGATGGCGCGGCGAGCGAGGCCGCGGGCGATAGCGCGGCGGAGTCCCCCGCATCCGCCGGGGAGGTCTCCCCCGCATCCGACAAGTCCGGGGAGGAGACGGAAAAATGAAGATCGAATGGGAGCAGCGCGTGCGCGTGGACGGGAGCGCGCCGCTTGCGCTGGTGGCGGCGTGCTGCCAGGCCGCGGAGGGCGTGGCGCTGCCGCTGGCGGCGCATGTGGTGGTCACGGACGACGCGGAGATCCGCGCGCTGAACGCGCGCACGCGCGGCGTGGACCGCGCCACCGACGTGCTGAGCTTCCCCACGGTGAACTACCCGGCGGGCAAAACCGCGCGCGGCTGTGAAAAGCGGCTGCGGGCCGAGTACGACCCGGACCTTGGGGCGTGCATGCTCGGCGACATCGTGATTTCCTACCCGCGGGCCGTGGAGCAGGCCGCGGAATACGGCCACAGCGCGCGCCGCGAGCTGTGCTACCTGCTGGCCCACGGGCTGTTTCACCTGATGGGCTACGACCATATGGAAACCGAAGAGCAAAAGGAGATGCGCGCCATGGAAGAAAAGGCTCTTGGCATGGCAGGAATCGCGCGCGGAGAAGGCCCGGCGGCCGTGACGGACGCGGAGCTTCTGACCCTGGCCCGCCTGGCCATGGAACACAGCTACTGCCCCTACAGCCGCTACGCGGTGGGCGCGGCGCTGCTGAGCGCCGACGGCCGCGTGTTTCAGGGCTGCAACATCGAAAACGCGAGCTTCGGGCTGACCAACTGCGCCGAGCGCACCGCGCTGTTCAAGGCCGTGAGCGAGGGCGCGCGGGACTTCACCGCCATCGCCATCGCGTCAAACGGCTCCGCGCCCTACCCCTGCGGCGCGTGCCGCCAGGCGCTCAACGAGTTCGCGCCGGGCCTGCGCGTGCTGGTCACCTGGGGCGAGGGCGAGGTGGACGAAACGACCCTGCCCGCGCTGCTTCCCCACGGCTTCGGGCCCAGGGACCTGCCGGGGTGATACGGGACGGGGCGCAACGCCGCGCCCCACGGCTTCGGGCCCAGGGACCTGCCGGGGTGATACGGGGCGGGGCGCGCGCCGCGCGGCCCGCCGCTGATACGGAGGAGGATACATGCCAGCCTTTCATTCGGGATTCGTGGCCATCGTG
>CALVNG010000137.1 GCA_944349545.1 uncultured Eubacteriales bacterium | reverse complement strand
CGGGACGAATGGCCCGCGCCAGCCCGTCATGGGCGCACGTCGCCAGCCGCTTCGCCTGAGGCTTGGTGATGACCGCGTCGGTGGCCACCACGGCGATGGTGGTGTTCTGCCCGGTGGTGATACGCGGCGTTCCGGGGGCGGGCGCCGCGCCGCGCAGCAGGCTTTCGCACAAAACGGGGGTCCCGTCGGGCATGCGCCCGAAGCCCAGCGGCCGGCCGTTTCGGATGTCGTAGACGTCGCCGCAGGCGTTGACCACCGCAATGGCGCCCACCGTCACCCCGCAGGGCAGGGTGAGGCTGGCCGTGCCCACGCCGCTTCGCATGGGCGTTGCGCCGGGAACCAGCTTGCCCACCGTGGCGCCCGTACCGGCGCCGTGCGCGCCCTGCTCGACCACCTTGGAGGCCGCCTTGCACGCCTCGATGCCCATGGCCTCGTCGGGACGGACATGTGCGTCGCCCACGGTCAGGTCAAAGATCACCGCGCCGGGCACGATGGGCACATGGCATACGCCCATGTCCATGCCGAGCTGATGCTTTTCCAGAAACGACATCACGCCCGTGGCCGCGGTCAGGCCAAACGCGCTTCCGCCCGCCAACACCACGGCGTTTGCGCGCTCCACGGTGTTTTCCGGCGCGCACAGGTCCGTTTCCCGCGTACCCGGCGCCGCGCCGCGCACGTCCGCACCCACCACCGCGCCGTCGTGGCTGGCCAGGACCACCGTCACGCCGGTCCTGGCCGCGGCGTTCTGCGCCTGTCCCACACGGATGCCGTGCACCTGGGTGATGCTTCCTTCAAAAACCGGCTGTTTCATCAAAAAACCTCCTTCGATACCAATCAGCAATATCCCATCAGCCCGCGCACGGAGACGTCCCCGCTGAGCACGCGGCGCTCGCCGCCGCCGTCCTCGGTCACGATCAGCGCGCCGGTTTCGTCGATGCTCTGCGCCGTTGCGGTGAACTCTCCGCTTAGCCCGACCACCTTCACGCGCCGGCCCAGCGTGACCGACCGGGCCACATACTGATCGAGGATGCCCGCCAGCCCCTCCCGCTCCAGCGCGTCCACGGCGTTTTCCATATGGCACAGGTAGGCCAGCAGAAGCCGCCTGCGGCAGATGGGCGGCGCGCCGGGATCGGCCTTTCGCAATTCGATGAGCAGCGACGTCGCCTTCTCCTGAAGCTCTCCCTCAAAGGCCGTCTGGTTGACGTTGATGCCCACGCCGGGGATCACGAAGCTCAGCCCGTCCATGTCCGCCGCCAGCTCGCTCAAAATGCCCACGCACTTTTTCCCGTTCAGGATCACGTCGTTGGGCCATTTGATGCCGGGTTCCAGGCCGGGGCAGATCTCCGCGATGGCTCCGGCGGCGGCCAGCGCCGCGGCCAGCGTGAACAGCTGCGCCTGCTCCGTGGGCAGCGAGGGCCTGAGCACCAGCGACTGCGTCAGCGCCACGCCCGCGGGGGTTTCCCACCGGCGCTGAAGCCGCCCCCGCCCGGCGGTCTGCTGGTCGCACAGGGCCAGGCTGCCGGATGGCGCGCCCGCGCGCGCCAGTTCCTTGGCGCGGATGTTGGTGGAATCCATCTTCGCCTCGTAGGCGATTTCGCCCCGCCCGGCCCAGCGGGTATCCAGCTCATGCAGGAGGTAGCCGGGCAGCAGGCTGTTGTGCTCCGGGTCCAGCCGGTAGCCGAGCTTCCCCGCCGAAACGATGCGGTAGCCCTCCGCGCGCAGCTTTTCCATGCGCTTCCACACGGCGGCGCGCGTCATGCCCAGCTGCTCGCACAGCCGCTCGCCGGAGATGGGCTCCCGCGTGGACAGCATGCCCAGAATCGGGTCCATGGCTTATACCTCCTCCTTTTTCGGGGGTTTTTTGCGCTTGCGGTAGCGGTCCTCCTCGCTGAAGACGCAGCCGCAGTACTTCTGCATGTACAGCCCCATGGCCCGCGCCCGGTCCTGCCCCTCGCGGAAGAAAGGGCGAAAATCCCGGTAGAGGAACGCAACGCCGAATTCCTCCCCCGCCTCGCGCGCGGTTTGGGCCAGGAGCTCATGGTTCTGATAGGGGCTGATGAGCAGCGTGGTGGTGAAGTGCGTAAAGCCGTTCTCCGCGGCATAGCGCGCGGCGGAGCGCATGCGCAGCCGGTAGCACGTGGGGCAGCGCCCGTCAAAATCACCCCCGACCGCCTCCAGAAAGGGCCTGAGGCCATATCCGCCCTCCACGATCAGCGAAAGCCCGATCTCCCTGGCATAATCGACCAGTGTGTTGCGGCGCATGCGAAACTCCGTGAACGGGTGGATGTTGGGATTGTCCCAGAAGCCCACCGGCTCGATGCCCTCGCCGCGCAAAGTTTCAACGCACATGATGGAGCACGGCGCGCAGCAGATATGCAAAAGCAGCTTCATCTACCTTCCTCCTTCTTTATCTGCTATTGTAACACCTGCGGCGCGCGCGGACAAGTTTCCAAATGCGCCGGAATGTGCTATAATGGCGTGGAACCTCAATAATCCAGCAAAGGAGCTTACCCGGATGCGAACCACATTCACCCGCGGCCTGTGCTGCCTGCTCATCTGCCTGCTCTGCGCATCCTGCGCCCTTGCCGACGAGGAGCGCGACGCGCTTTTTGACGCGGCGCTGGAGGGGCTGCTCAGCCCCGCGCAGCAGGCCGATCTGGACGGCGCTTTGGACCTGCACACCGGCGACAGCGCCTATATGCCCTGCATCGCGCCGGACATCACCCCCTATGACGAGCGGGAGACGACCGTCTATCCGCCGGTCACCGGCCCCTTTTCGTCCTCGGACGAGTCGGTGGTGACGGTGACGGACGCGGGGCTGATGACGGGCGTAGCCCCCGGCACGGCCACCGTGACCTATCAGGCCGCGGAGGGCGAGCGCACCTGTCAGGTGACCGTGAGCGACGACGCCCTGCCGGAGCTGATCAAAAACTATATCTACGTGCTCAACCGGGAGTTCTATACCGTCAAGCGCGCGCGCCTGCCCAAGTACAACCAGTACGCCAAGTGGTACTACGGCAGGAAAAACGAGGTGGGCTGGTGCTCGGTGTTCACCATCTACTGCGCCAACGCCGCCGGGGCCAACCCCATCAAGGTGGCCGATCTGGAGGAGGCGGGCGAGTCCCCCGTGCAGTTCTTCCGCGAGGGGCAGGTGGGCCGCCAGTACGACGGCTTCCTGGCGCTGGACCGCTTCGTGAGCGTGCCCAGACCCGGCTACCTGGTGATCTACGCGGATATGAGCAACGCCTACCGTACCGTGCACATCGGCTCGGTGACGGATGTGCAGGACCTGGGCGACGGCCTCTACGCCGTGACCACGGTGGAGGGCAACATGTCCAACAGCGTAAAGAGCTACTCCTACGTCTACGACAGCAACAAGCCCAACCATATGGTGGGCGTGGAGGAAGGCCTCAAGCTGCAAAACAACATGTCCGAGCTGCCCGGGCAGATGCACACGGACCCCCTGGTGCAGTACGAGCTGCACACGGACCACTGGTCCGTCTTCGGCTTTTGCCAGACCTGGAAATAAACCCGTTTCATCCCGCGCAAAATGCGTTATAATAGATGCGTAATGACGGGAAACGAAAACATGAAGGAGGTATGTCACCCATGAACAATCTCAAGGGAACCAAGACCGAGGCCAATCTCATGACCGCCTTCGCCGGCGAGAGCCAGGCGCATACCAAGTACAAGTACTACGCCTCCAAGGCCCGCAAGGAAGGCTACGTGCAGATCGGCAACCTCTTTGAGGAGACCGCCAACAACGAGAAGGAGCATGCCAAGATCTGGTTCAAGCTCCTGCACGACGGCGAGATTCCCGCCACCAGCACCAACCTTCTGGATGCCGCCAACGGCGAAAACTACGAGTGGACCGACATGTACGCCAAGATGGCCGCCGACGCCCGCGAGGAGGGCTTCAACGATATCGCTTTCCTCTTCGAGTCCGTGGGCAAGATCGAGAAGGCCCACGAGGAGCGCTATCGCAAGCTGCTGGCCAACGTGGAGGACGGCATCGTCTTCAGCCGCGACGGCGACATGATCTGGGAGTGCTCCAACTGCGGCCACATCGTCATCGGCCCCAAGGCGCCCGAGCTGTGCCCGGTCTGCAAGCATCCCAAGGCCTATTTCCAGCTCCGCGCCCAGAACTACTGATCCGCGCATCCCTGCCGCCCGCCTCGTGCGGGCGGTTTTTTTCGTCCCATCCGGCCCAAGCCCGCTCTTTCCAATCCCGGCCGAACGTGATACACTATATTCAACCTTCCCGTTGTGCACGAAAGGAGCAGCTGCATGCGCATTGCCCAGATCAACGTCGTCGCCTCGCTGAGCACGGGGCGCATCGCGGTTTCGCTGTGCCGCACGGCCATGCAGGCCGGACACCGGGCGCTTTTCTGCCATTCGCGCGACCACGCGCCCGGCGACGTGCCCAGCTATGTCATCGGCAGCAAGGCGGAAACGCTCCTGGACCTGGCTCTCACCCGCCTGACCGACCGCGCGGGCTTTTTCAGCCGCTACGCCACGCGCAGGCTGATCGCCCAGCTGGAGGCGTACAAGCCCGACCTCGTCCACCTGCACAACCTTCACGGC
>CALVNG010000136.1 GCA_944349545.1 uncultured Eubacteriales bacterium | reverse complement strand
TGGGAATAAGCAAGGGTTGAACACCAGGATATCTCAGAAACAGGCGTTAGCGGCCCAGGGCTTCCAGGGCAGCCCCGGAGGAGACACGGAGCGAAGCCAGTGGATGCGCTCGGAAAAAGAGCAGCTTTCTCAAGTCATGGAGCACCACGGGATTGAGTGGGAGGACAAGGTCACCCACGACAATCACCGGTCTGCATTCGACTATAAGAAGAAACAACGGACAAAGGAGATCGCCGCCTTCGAGACGGTCAAGGCAGCGAAAGAAAGCCAGGTGGAGAGCCCGGAACGACGGCTCAAAGCACTTGCCCCGGCGGTAAAGAACATGGTGCGGTTGGCAGCGGACTTCTCCGCTGAACCGGAGGGAATTCTACCGGAGGCAGGGACGCCGGAGAGTGCCAAGTCCTACCGGGAGAAAAAGGCCAAGCTTCTGTTGGCCCAAATCGTCAAGGTGCTGCCCTCCCTGCATCTGGTCTATATGACGCTGTGGGGAGAATTTGAGCCTCTGTGGCGAGTGAGGGAAAGCAACGCCCGCCTGTCTGACCGTTTGCAGGAAGTTTAGCTGGAGAATAAGGCCCTACGGTAAGTCTCCGCTGACTATGCACGGTTCAAGCGGGTCTTTGGCCCGGAACAAGTGGAGACGGCGGTGGAGGCCGACAAACATCGAAAGCAGGCGGAGAAAGCCAGATTATTTTTGTTTCATATGGGGGCTTTCAAAAATGAGGAAATCAATAGTATTTATATGCATCTTATCCCTAATAGTTATGACAACAGCTTGCGACGGCAACGCAACGTCGCACAGTATTTTAACGCCGAAAGCTTCTGCTGAAGCAGTTCAGCAGAACACAACTCTGACTTATACAAATTTGGGTGATAAAACTGTACAGAGCGAAGTTAGAGACATTCTAATTTCCGGAGGCATCCCGGAGAAATATATCGACAAGGTGTTTGTATGGATAAATGACTTTAATGAATGCATGGGGAGTTGTGAATCTTATAGTATCGAGAATTCATGGATAACAGCTGCAATACCTGTGGTTGATTATGGAGAATATGCTCCAATGTCGGAGCTATGGTATAAGCAGAACAACCGCCAGTATAGCGACGTGTTGTGCCGGATAGCAGCTTATCAACTTATACAGGATAACGTTGATATTCAGCAACCTATTAACAAAAAAGACTGGGAATGTTACTCCGATACGCAATGGCTGTATAGCGACTGGGATGCTCTTAGCAACTTTTCGCTCATAGATTTTGATGAACAGGAAACGTCTGAGTATTTTACCCTATTTAATCCTGTTACCATTTCTGCGGGCTGTTCCCAAGATGAAATGTATCAAGCAATACAATCAGCATGGAAAAGCAGAAAAATCTCTTTTGCGCAAAACAAGGTTTCCCTAATCACTATTTGGACACAGTCTGAAAGCCAGACTGCTGCCGCTCACGCGGCGGTTCTCATTCAGGAAGATCAAGGCTATTTACTTTTTGAAAAGACAAATCCCCAGTCACCTTATCAGGCCACAAAGTTTTCCACTATAGAACAAGTCAAACAATACATGTATGAAGCCATTCACATTGATGATGCGCGATATGGTTTTGAGACAGGAGATTATATCGTTATGCAAAATGATAACCTACTATAAAATGAACACAGCCCCTACTTCGTTTTATTGGTATAAGGCGTATTTGCGTAGCCGGGAAAGTAGTAAAAACCGAGCCAATCTTTATTGATGGGCAATCAAGGCGGTCAAGCCCCAAGGGTGCTTGACCGCCTCCTCCAATTTGGGACGGAGGCTGATTGACTGAATCGGTCTCGAATTGAGATCAATTCAGTCAGAACTGCGCAGGCCCGCCCCTCCTGTTTTCCCGCAAGCGTCTCCGTATCCTTGCGCAGCATTCTCATCGCACAAAAAGACCGCTGGCCTTGGCCAACGGTCCACAGGGGCCGGACGTGCCGTATTCGTCCGGCCCCTCGCCTGTTCTCCGGCGGTTTTTCGCTTATTCCCCCCGCAGGCGCCTGACCACCTGCAAAAGCGTGGTCCGGTCGCCCACGTTGCCGGGGAAGATGACGTAGGGCATGTAGGGGAACTTGCTTTCGCCGTCGGTCTGCCACACGGGCACGCCGGGGGCGATCTGCCCCATCACCAGCGCGCGCCGCACGCGCAGGGCGCGCACGCCGATGTCGCTGGAGGTAATGCCTCCCTTGGCCACGATGAAGGCCGGCTGAATCTGCAAATCCGCCACCACGGAGGTAACCGCATTGGAGATGTCCACCGACAGCTTGAGCTGCTGCTCCTTGTCCAGCCCGGCCACGTCCATGCGCTTGCGCGAGGTGTACACCAGCGTGTCCCTGCCCGCGCGCAGGCTCTCCTGCGCCAGCTCGCGCACGCGCGCGGCCTCCGCCTCAAGACCGCCCTCCTCCAGCGCCCGGCTCACGTGGAACTCGATCCGCTCAAGGTCCGCAAGGCCCGCCGTCAGCTCCGCGAGCTGATCCGTGGTTTTCTGCACGTGCGAGCCCGCCACGATCAGCCCGCCGATTTGGCTGTTGCCGCTCACAAGCTCTCCGCGCGTGAGCAGGGGCTTGTCCGAAACTCCGCCCAGCAGCTTGGGCACCGCCGCCGCCGTGCGGAACAGGAAGCGCTTGCCCGCCGCACGCGCCTTCAGATAGCCCGCCAGAAAGACCTTCACATCCTCGTAGGCGGCCGCGTTGACCACCACTTTCCCAAAGCCGCGGACGTTCTCCAGCAGGCGCGAAACGCCGTCCACATCCAGATCTCTCAGCATCTCCAGCGGGATGCAGGTCGTCGCGGAGGCGGGATAGGCGCCGCCGGTCTTTTCCTCGCACCACTCGTCCAGCCGCGAGTGCGTGTAGCCGAACGACCGGTCACGGGCAAACTCCGTATCCCCGGCGGGGGTCAGCCGGTCGCCCTCCCTGACATAGTGTACGTTGCCCAGCGTGTAGCGGCCGCCCTCGCAGAAGAAGGGGCACAGGATCTCCCCGTCATAGGGCGGCTCTCCGGCGCGCTCGATCTCCCGGCGCAGCGTTTCCGTCTCCAGAGGAAAATGCCCGCGCAGCGTGGAGTCGCTCCGGCTGATGATCACAAACGGCTTGCCCGTGGCCCGGGACGCCTTGATCACGCCGCGGGCGATTTTTTCATGCACCTCGCGGGTTTCCTTCTGCGTCATGCTCCGGGAATTGGTGAGCAGGAAAAACATGCGGTTTTCCTCCTCGAACCCCTCCAGGATGCTCTGCTCCGTCCAGTCCGTATAGACGTGGACGTCATGCACGGTTTGGACTCCGGTAGGATCGTCGTCAATGACCACGATCTTGTCCCTGTGCTGATCCAGCGCCGCTTTCAAAAGGGCGTCGGCCTTTTCGCTCTGAACCGGCGCATAGGCGTCCAGCGCCGACAGCGGAAGCGATTGTTCGTTCATGGCGGTATTTCTCCTTTCGGTTAAGCCAGCCCGCCGCCGGCGGCGCGCAAAGGCCGCCCGCGGCGGCGCCCGGTTTATTGCGGCCGCACTTCCACGCCGGCCAGCTGCTCGTAGTACTTGACGATGCCCGCATGGTCGTTGTCCAGGCAGCCCATGTTCTTGAGCGCGGTCATGATCTCATACAGGCCCGCGGACAGCGGCAGCGGCACGTCCGCCTGATGCGCCGTGGCCAGCACGTTTTTGATATCCTTCATGTTGATGGACAGCTTGCCGCCCGGCTGGAAGTTGCGCGCCAGCATCATGGGCGCCTTGGCGTCCAGCACGGTGCTGCCCGCCAGCCCTCCGCGGATGGCCTGATAGACCTTCTCCGGGTCTGCGCCCGCCTTGGCGGCCAGCACCAGCGCCTCGGAGACCGCGGCGATCGTCAGGTTGACGATGATCTGGTTGGCCAGCTTGGTTACGCACCCCGCGCCGCCCTCGCCCACCAAAGTGAGGCTCGTGCCCATATACATGAGATAGGGCCTGGCCGCGTCAAAGGCGGCCTGCGTGCCGCCGATCATAAAGGCCAGCGTGCCGTCGATGGCCTTGGGCTCTCCGCCGCTGACCGGCGCGTCGAGGAAGTGCACGCCACGTTCCTGCGCGAAGCGGTGGCAGGCCTTCGCCTCCTCCGGAGTCACGGAGCTCATGTCCACCGCCAGCGTGCCGGGGGCCATATGGGCAAGCATCCCGCTCTCCCCCAGCAGCACCTGATGCACGATGCTCCCGTTGGGCAGAATGGTGAATACCGCCTCGCAGCTTTCCGCGATCTCCGCCTGGGACGCCGCCCTGGCTCCCTGGTCGCACAGCGCCTTCACGGCCGCCTCGCTGAGGTCGTTCACGTAGAGCTCGCATCCCGACCGAAGCAGGTTGAGCGCCATGGGCCTGCCCATAATGCCCAGTCCCACAAACCCGATTTTCATACCGTATGCCTCCTCGCGCGTTCTCATCGCATATGAATGTCCCCTGTGTCCAGCCGGCGCGGGCCGCCTTCCTCCAGGCGGGCCATCCCGTTTCCTTTCGGCTGTTCCCATGTGCGTAGTATAAATCAATCGCAGGCGTTTGTAAATGGCGCGGTTGCTTTTCCCGCCTGTGCGCCGGATAGGAAAACCGTTTCCGCGTTTTGCGGAAACGGTCAG
>CALVNG010000135.1 GCA_944349545.1 uncultured Eubacteriales bacterium | reverse complement strand
CTTTTTCGACACACCAAAGGCCAAAAAGGAGGCACCCGCCATGCATCAGCGTCAGGCAGCCATCTGGGGCGCCGGAGGCATCGCGCAGACCCACGCCATGGCCCTGCGGGCCGTCGGCATCCCCATCGTCACGGTCGTAAACCACAACGAGGCGGCGGCCCGGGCCTTCGCGGAGCAGTGGGGGGTTCCCCGGTGGTCCACGGACCCGGCGGCCCTGCTGGACGAAGCCGTCGGCTCGGTCCACGTCTGCACCCCGCCGGGGCTCCACTATCAAATGGTCAAATTCCTTCTGGAACACGGCCGGCATGTGCTGTGCGAAAAGCCCCTGTGCCTGGACCCGGACGAGGCCGGCGAGCTGGCCCGTCTGGCGCGGGAGAAGGGGCTTGCGTGCGCGGTGAACCTGAACGTGCGCTTTCACCCGGCCTGTCAGGAGGCGAAGGCGCGGGTGGCCGACCCGGCGTTCGGGCCGGTGTTTCTGGTCCACGGCGCCTATCTGCAGGAGTTCCACGCCCTCCCCGCGCCCTACGGCTGGCGCTACGACGAGGCCGTGGGCGGGACCATGCGGGCCGTCACCGAGATCGGCACCCACTGGCTGGATCTGGCGGAGTACCTCACGGGCGAGCGGATCACGGCGGTGCAGGCGCTCTTTGGCTGCTTCCAGCCGCAGCGGGTATTGAAGGACGGCATGATGGCGCCGCCCGAAGCGGCGGAGGGCGTCCCCGTCACCGTGCGCTCGGAGGACAGCGCCCTCCTCCACTTCCGCATGGCGGGCGGGGCCATCGGCTCGGCGGTTCTCTCCGAGGTGTCCCATGGCCGCACCAACCGCCTGACCCTCGAGATCACCGGCAAACACCGCAGCCTCTGGTGGGACAGCGAGGCCAGCACCGCCCTGCATGGAGCCTCCAGGGGCAGCGGGGTGCGGACCGCCCTCTACCCCTTCGGCTTCAACGGCTTCACCGATACCTTTATCACCCTGGCGGAGCGCTACTACGCGGCCCTGGGCTGGACCGCCCCGGCGCAGCAGGGGGATTTCCCCACCTTCGAGGACGGAGCGCGGCTTGCGCGCCTGTGCCGGGCGGTGGAGCGCAGCGCCCGGGAAGACGGCGTCTGGGCGGACGTGTAAGGAGGAGCGGCCATGGACGACATTCAGAAGATCATCGATGTTCTGGGCCTGACCCCGCTTTCGCAGGAAGGGGGCCTGTTCCGCTCCAGCTACCGCTCCCCCGCCAAGGCGGACGGGCGGGACATGGGCTCGGCCATCTACTTCATGCTCACCGGGCAGGGGTATTCCCACCTGCACCGGCTCTGCACCGACGAGGTGTACCACTTCTACGCCGGCGACCCGGTGGAGCTGTTGGAGCTGCTGCCCGACGGCGCCAGCCGGGTGACGGTGCTGGGCAGCGATATCTGCGCCGGGCAGCAGGTGCAGCATGTGGTGCCCGCCGGCGCGTGGCAGGGGTCCCGCCTCTGCCCCGGCGGGCGGTACGGCCTCATGGGCACCACCATGAGCCCCGGCTACGAGGACTCCGACTACGAGCACGCCTCCGACCCGGAGGCGCTGATCGCGCAGTATCCCGGCGAGGCGGCGCGCATCCGCCTGCTCACCGGCGAGGTCCGCTACCGCTAGTCCCCGCCGCAGCCCTCCCCCAAAACAGCATCATCCCCAAACGGGCCGCCCCGGAGAAGCAGCATGCTTTCCCGGCGCGGCCCGCCTTTCTTTATATATATTGCTTTATTTTTTACCCTTCCCGCGCCTCGTCCCCGCGCTCCCGCACGGCGGCCACCACGCGCGCCACGGTTTCCTCCACGCCCAGGCCGTCCGCGTCCACCACCGCGTCCGCCCATTTGAGATAGGCCGGCTGGCGGCGCTCGTAGAGGTCGCGCAGCGTCTGGCCCTTTTCCATGGCGATGCCGCGCGTTTTCATGTTCCTCAGGCGGCGGGAGAGCGCCTCCAGCGGCAGCCTGAGGAAAATCACCAGCCCGCCTTCCCTCAGGTGCTCCATGGCCGCGTCCTCCGTGGCCACCGAGCCGCCCGTGGCGATCACCGCGCCGCGCACGTTCAGATCGCACACGCAGGCTTCCTCCACGCGCGCGAAGCCCTCCGCGCCCAGCTCGTCCACCATCCGCTGCAAAGGCCGCCCGGCCTTTCGCTGAAGCAGCAGGTCCGTATCCACAAAATCCATCGTCAGGGCCTTGGCCGCCAGCACCCCCACCGTGCTCTTGCCGCATCCGGGCATGCCGATCAGAATGACGTTGCGCATGCGTCCTCCCCCTTTCGGCTCACCATTGTACCACGGTCCGGCCAAAAACGCCACCCGCCCGCGCCCCAAAAGCCCCGCTTCCCATCCCTTCGGGGGCTGTGCTATAATGAAAGCGGCGCTCCCACATCCGTTGTTGCGAAGGAGGCTTTTTCCATGAATATTTACCTGCGCAGGGGCCGGGAGCAGCGCGTGCTCGGCGGTCATCCCTGGGTGTTCAGAAGCGATATCGAGCGCGAGGAGGGCGCGGCGGACGGCCTGCCCGTCCGGGTGCTGACGGCGGCGGGCCGGTTTCTGGCCATGGCGGTATATAACCCGCGCTCGCAGATCAGCCTGCGCGTGCTCTCCCGCCGGGACGAGCCCATCGACGCGGCGTTCATCCGCGGGCGGGTCCATCGCGCGCTGGACTACCGGCGGCGCTTTGCCGACCTGAACAGCTGCCGGCTGATCTTCGCCGAGAGCGACGGCCTGCCCGCTGTGATCGCGGACAAGTTCGGCGAGGTGATCGTGCTGCAGATTCTCTGCCTTGGCATGGAGCGGTTCAAGGGGGACATCGTGGACGCGCTGGTTCAGGCGCTTTCGCCGCGCGGCGTGTACGAGCGAAACGACGTGCCCGTGCGCGAGCTGGAGGGGCTGAGCCAGCAGACGGGCCTTCTGTGGGGCGAGGTGCCTGGCCGCGTGGAGATGCGGGAAAACGGCGTGCGCTTTCTGGTGGATGTCAGGGAGGGGCAAAAGACGGGCTTTTTCCTCGACCAGAAGGAAAACCGCGCCGCCATCGCGCCGTTCGTGCCGGGCATGCGGGTGCTGGACTGCTTCACGCACACGGGCAGCTTTGCCCTGCACGCGGCGCGCTACGGCGCGGCGGAGGTCACGGGCGTGGACATCAGCGAGCACGCCTGCGCCTGCGCGCTGGAAAACGCGCGCCTCAACGGCGTGGAGGACCGCGTGCGCTTCGAGTGCGCCAACGCCTTCGACTTCCTCCGCGCGCAGCAGACCGCAAAGGCGCAGTACGACGTGGTCATTTTGGACCCGCCGGCCTTCACCAAGACGCGCTCGGCGGTGGAGGGCGCGCTTCGCGGCTACAAGGAAATCAACCTGCGGGGCATGAAGCTCACGCGGGACGGGGGCTATTTCGTCACCTGCTCGTGCAGCCAGCACGTGACCCCCGATCTCTTCCGCGGGATGCTTCTGGAGGCGCAGAAGGACGCGCATGTCCAGCTTCGGCAGATCGAATGGCGCACGCAGGGGCGCGACCACCCCATTCTGCTCGCCTCGCCGGAGACGCAGTACCTCAAGTGCGGCATCTTCCAGGTGTTCAAATGAGCGCCGCGCGCACCTTTGCGGTGATGGCCCATGTGGACGCGGGCAAGACGACCCTGTGCGAGCAGCTGCTGCTCATGTCCGGGGCGCTGCGCCGGGCGGGCCGCGTCGATCACGGCGACACCGCGCTGGACGCGGACCCCATCGAGCGGGAGCGGGGCATCACGGTGTTTTCGGGGCAGGCGTGGCTTGCGTGGCAGGGCCGCCGCCTCACCCTCATCGACACGCCCGGCCACGTCGATTTCGCCTCCGAGACGGCGCGGGCGCTGGCGGCGGCGGACCTGTGCGTGCTGGTGGTGGACGGCACCGCCCGCGTGGACGCGCACACCGCCTCGCTCTTTGCCATGGCGGCGGAGCGGGGCCTGCCCACGCTGCTCTTCCTCAACAAATCGGACCTGCCGGGCTTTTCTTTGCCCGACGCGCTTTCCCGCCTCGGGGAGCGCCTCGCCCCGCAGCTGGTGCCCGTATCGGACGGCGCGCCGGATATCGACGCGCTGTCCCTCCTGGACGACGGCTTTCTCGAGCGCTGTCTGGAAGGGACCGCCACCCCGGACGACGCGTGGGACACGCTCGCGGCGCTCTTTGCGCGGCGCGGGGCGTTTCCGGTGCTATCGGGCGCGGCGCTGCGCGGGCAGGGCGTGAGCGGGCTGCTGGACGCGCTCGCGCGCCTGAGCGCCGCCCTGCCGGAGCCGTCCGCGGACGGCGCGCCCGAGGCGCTCGTCTATCAGGTGCGGCGCGACCCGTCGGGCGAGCGCGTGTGCTTTCTCAAGGTGCTTGCGGGCACGCTGCGCCCGCGCGACGCCTTTGACCTGCCCGGCGGCACGGAGAAGGTTCACCAGCTGCGCCTCTACCGGGGCGCGGCCTTCACGCCCGCCAACGAGGCGCGCGCGGGCGACGTGGTGGGCGCGACGGGCCTGACCGCGCCCCGCTGCGGCGATGTCCTGCGCCCCGACGGCCTCGCGCCCTCGCCCGCGCCGGCCCAGCCCGTGCTGGCCGTGCGCGTGGAGCCGCCGGAGGGCACGCCGCCCACGCGGCTGATGGAGTGCCTGCGCCTTCTGGAGGACGAGGACCCCGCCCTGTGCGCGGCCTGGGACGCGGAGCACGCC
>CALVNG010000134.1 GCA_944349545.1 uncultured Eubacteriales bacterium | reverse complement strand
GATCGCGGCGGGGCGGCCCGCGCCGTAGTAGTTGCGGCTGTCGTGGCTGTTGTCGCGGTTGTCGCCCATGACGAAGTACTCGTCCGCGCCCAGCGCGAAGGGGGCCATCGAAAAGCCGTCGTCGTTCCTTTCGGGGGTCAGGTAGGGCTCGGAGAGCGGCTCGCCGTTGACGTAGACCTGGTTGGAGCGGATCTCGACCACGTCGCCGGGCAGGCCGATGACGCGCTTGACGAAGTTCTCCTGCCTGCCGGGGTAGTGGCAGATGACCACATCGAATCGCTCCGGGTCGCCCAAAAGGTATTCGGGCTTGCTCACGTACATGATCTCGCCGTTTTGCAGCGTGTCGGTCATGCTTTCGCCCTTGACCGCCACCGGCTGGAACACCAAGAGGTGCACCGCCTGGGCGATGACCACCGCCAGCGCCAGCCGCCACGCCCAGCCCCAGATCTCGGCAAGCACGCGCCTTTTCCCTTCCTTCATCGGTTCTGCCTCCCCGCCGCGCACAGGTCCCGTTACTGCTGCTTCTCCGCGTCGTACTTCTCAAGGATGTCCATGAACTCGGCGCCGGTGATGGTCTCCTTCTCCAGCAGGTAGGCGGCCAGCCGGTCCATCAGCTCGCGGTTTTCCTTGAGGATGGCCACGGCCTTGTCATGGGCGGCGGCGATCATGCCCTGCACCTCGGCGTCCACGCGGGCGCTGGTCTCCGGGCTGCACGTAAGCGAGCTGTCGGAGGACAGGTAGGGATTGCTGACCGTCTCCAGCGCCACCATGCCGAACTGGTCGCTCATGCCGTAGCGGGTGATCATGGTACGGGCCATCTGGGTGGCCTTTTCGATGTCGTTGCTCGCGCCGGAGGTGATGGAGCCGAAGACGACCTCCTCGGCGGCGCGTCCGCCGGTGAGGGTGGCGAGCTGGCCGAGCATCTCCTCGCGGCTCATGAGCACGCGCTCGCCCTCCTCGATCTGCATGGTGTAGCCCAGCGCGCCGGAGGTGCGGGGGATGATGGTGATCTTGTGCACGGGAACGGCGTCCTTCTGGCGCGCCGTGACCAGCGCGTGGCCGATCTCGTGGTAGGCGATGATCTTCTTTTCCTTCTCGCTGATGACCGCGCCCTTGCGCTGGTAGCCGGCGATGACCACCTCCACGCTCTCCTCAAGGTCGGTCTGATTGACGGCGTCGCGGCCCATGCGCACGGCGCGCAGGGCGGCCTCGTTGATGATGTTGGCCAGCTCGGCGCCGCTTGCACCGCTGGTGGCCCGGCCGATGGTGTCGAAATCGACGTTCGGCTCCATCTTCACGTCCTTGGCGTGCACCTTGAGGATGGCCACGCGGCCGTTCAGGTCGGGCAGCTCCACGGGGATGCGCCGGTCGAAGCGGCCGGGGCGCAGCAGCGCCTTGTCCAGGCTTTCGGGGCGGTTGGTCGCGGCCAGGATGACCACGCCCCTGGTGCCGTCAAAGCCGTCCATCTCGGTCAAAAGCTGGTTGAGGGTCTGCTCGCGCTCGTCGTTGCCGCCGATGCCGGCCGCGCCGTCGCGCTTTTTGCCGATGGTGTCGATCTCGTCGATAAAGACGATGCAGGGGGCCTTTTCAGCGGCCTGCTTGAAGAGGTCGCGCACCTTGGCCGCGCCCATGCCCACGAACATCTCCACAAACTCGCTGCCGGAGATGGAGAAAAACGGCACCTTGGCCTCGCCCGCGACGGCCTTGGCCAAAAGCGTCTTGCCCGTGCCCGGAGGGCCTACGAGCAGCGCGCCCTTGGGCAGCGAGGCGCCGATGTTCTTGTAGCGCTCGGGGTTGTGCAGAAAGTCCACGATCTCGCGCAGGGCGTCCTTGGCCTCCTCCTGCCCGGCCACGTCGGCAAAGGTCTTGCCGGTCTGGCTCTCGACGTAGATTTTGGCGTTGCTCTTGCCAAACTGCATGGCGTTGCCGCCCATTCGCTTGGTGAGCATCCGCCCCATGATCTGCCCGATGGCCACGAACAGCAGAATCGGGAACACCCACGTCGTCAGGAAGCTGAGCAGCGGCGAATCCTGCGTGGGAATCGCCGAGGCAAATTCCGCGCCCGATTCGTAGAGGCGTTCGGTCAGGCCCTCGTCCGGCCATACGCCGGTCTTGTAGATGGCGGTCTGTCCGTTTTCATCCGTGGCGGTGAAGAGGATCTGGCTGTCCTCCATGGCCACCTCCCTGACCTGCCTGTTTTCGATCATGGTCAGGAAGTCGTTGTAGCCCACCTCGGCGACGGGCGTGCTCATCATCGCCGGGAACACCAGCGCGTTCAGGAGCATGAGCACCACCATGGCGATCAGATAATAAAATATCAACGGTTTTTTGGGCGATTTGTCGTCCACCTTCATCAATGCGTTCCTCCTTCGTCCTGTGTACAACAGGGTTGACCAAAGCCCTGTGTTTTAAGCAGTTCGTTTTTGAAGTGCGCAATCCTTCCGCCTTGCGGTTATTTCATATATCGTTCACCGTTCGGCCAAATTTGACAAACAAAAAAGGCGGCCGCCCCCGGCAGCCGCCATTCCCCGCGCTCAACGCAGCCGCTCCCTGAGCAGCAGGATGGCCTTTTCGTATCCCGCGAATCCCAGCCCCTTCACCTGCGCGACGCAGGCCATGGCCGGGTAGCTCACATGCCGGAAGGGTTCGCGGGCGTCCACGTCGCTCAGGTGCACCTCCACGGCGGGCAGGGCCACGGCCTTGAGCGCGTCGAGGATGGCAACGCTCGTGTGCGTGTAGGCCGCGGGGTTGATGACGATGCCGTCCGCCTTCCCCAGCGCGCTCTGGATGATGTCCACCAGCGCGCCCTCGTGGTTGGACTGGAAGCATTCCACCTCCACGCCCTCCCGCGCGCACACGTCCTGCACGTAGGCCACCAGGTCCGCGTAGGTCTTTCTGCCGTAGATGTCCGGCTCGCGCACGCCCAGCAGGTTCAGGTTCGGCCCGTTAATCACAAACAGCTTCATGGTATGCCTCCTCCACTTCGCGCGCGCACGCCTCCGCCGCCCCGCCGTTTTCCACCTGCGCGTCCGCGGCGGCGGCGTAGAGGCCCGCCCGCTCGCGCCAAAGCCGTGCAAGCGCCTCGCGCCCCTGCGACAGGGGCCGCCCGTCCATGGGCAGCGCCTCGATGGGCCGCGTAAGGTGGACCACCACGCAGTTCATGCGCAACAGCTCGCGGTTTTCCGCGCGCTTGACGACGCCTCCGCCGGCGGCGATCACCTGCCCGCCCACGAGCGCAACGCGCCTGAGCGCCTCCGTCTCGCGGCGGCGGAACCCCGCCTCGCCCTCGGCTTCAAAGATGCGCGGAATGGGCATGCCCGCCGCCTTTTCGATCTCCCGGTCCAGGTCCACAAAGGGCATGCCCAGCCGCGCCGCCGCCAGCGCGCCCACGGTGCTCTTGCCCGCGCCCGGCATGCCCACCAGCGCAAGGCCCGTGACCGCGCGCCTAAGCGCCCGCTCGGCCGCCCGCGCGCGCTCCGGGGGCACGGGCCGCCCGGTGAAGCGCTCGCACGCCCGCACCGCCTGATACACCAGCATGGCCAGCCCCCCTTCGCAGGGGATGCCCAGCGCCCGCGCCTGCTGCATAAGCCGCGTGCGCAGCGGGTTGTAGATCACGTCCGCCACCCCGCGAAGGTTTGGGAGCCGCGCAAGGTCCACCGGCGCGGCCTGCACCCCCGGGTACATGCCCACGGGCGTGGCGTTGATCAGGTAGGCCGCGTCCGCGTGCCGCTCCAGGTTTTCATAGTTGGTTTCGCCCGTGCGCGAGACCGTGACCGCCTCGCCGCCCGCCGCCTCCACCACATGGCGCGCCGTTTTGGCCGTGCCGCCGCTGCCCAGAATCAGCGTCTTTTCCCCGGCAAAGGCCATGCCCGCGCGCCCGGCGATCACGCCAAGGCCCCAGGCGTCGGTGTTGTCGCCAAGGAGGGTCCCGTCCGGCCTGCGCACGATGGTGTTGACGCTGCCGATGGCCCGCGCCGCGGGGCTGAGCTCGCGCAGGTACGGGATCACCGCCTGCTTGTAGGGAATGGTCACGTTCAGCCCGTCAAATTCGCCCTTTTGCAAAAACGGCCCCAGCTCGCCCGGCGCAAGCTCGATCAGGTCGTAGCGGTAGTCCGCCAGCAGCCCGTGCAGCGTTTTTGAATGGCTGTGCCCCAGCCGTTCGCCGATCAGTCCGCAGCGCATCTCAGGCCTCCGAATAGCTGCCCAGGTAGGTGAACGCCTCCGGGCCCTCGTCCAGCTCGCACAGAAGGCCCAGCGCGGCCTCGTCGTAGACCGAGGCGTCCAGGTCAAAGTAGAACATGAACTCGAAGTCCGTGCCCGCGATGGGCCGGCTTTCGAGCTTCGTCAGGTTCAGGCCCAGCGCCGCGAAGCGCGCGATCATGCCGTAGAGCGCGCCGGGGCGGTGCGGGACGTTGAGCATCAGGCTCACCTTGTCCGCGCCGGGGTAGATTTCCAGCTCCTTGGAGATGCAGATGAAGCGGGTGAAGTTGCTGTCGGAATCGGAGATGTCGCTCTTGAGCACGCAAAGGCCGTACAGGCCCGCGCAGGCGGGCGAGGAGATGGCGGCGATGTCGTCGCGCCCGCTGAGGCTTACCATCTGGGCGGCCATGGCGGTGTTCTCGCAGACGGTGATCTTCACATCCCTGAGGGTCTTGAGGAACGCGGAGCACTGGCCGATGGCCTGCTCGTGGCTGACGATCTCGCGGATACCGGAGAGCGCCGCGCCGGGCCGGGCGACGAGCCGGTGGTCGATCTTGAGGCGAAGGCTTCTGACGATGGAGAAGCGGTAGCG
>CALVNG010000133.1 GCA_944349545.1 uncultured Eubacteriales bacterium | reverse complement strand
GCGGCGGGGGGGGGGGGGGGGGGGGGGGGGGGGGGGGGGGCGCGGTTGGGCGGCGCGCGGGGATGATGCGTATATCCCAGGATATGGGTCGGCGGAATGGGGGGCGCGAAGCGGGCGCGCGGGGATGATGCGTATATCCTAGGATATGGGTCGGCGGAATGGGGGGGCGCGGACGGCGCGGGGGATGATGTGTATATCCTAGGATATAGGTCGGCGGAATGGGGGGCGCGGTTGGGCGGCGCGCGGGGATGATGCGTATATCCTAGGATATGGGATGGTATGACGCGTGGCGGGCGGGGGACAGGGACATCCCAGGATACGGGGCGGCGCGGCGGGAGGCATGAAGCGCCGGTGTATCCTGGGTTTTTTGTTTGCCGGGAAGTAGACACAGAGGGACACTTGCGAACATATGTTCGCGTATGGTAGGCTACAATCGAATCAATGCGGGGACCGCGAAGCGCGGTTCCTGTTGTTTTTGCGAGGGAGGACGGCATGACGGACAACGAGGTGGCCCGCAGGGACGAGGTATTGGCCGCGCTGACGCGCATCCTGCGCAGGGAGGCGACGGAAAGCGCCATCGTGACCACGCGCGAGCGTGTGCCCACCCTATGCGCGGACGGCAAGGTACGATACAGCGAACGCACGGACACGCGCGTGGTGGAGATTCCGCCGAAGATCAGCGACGTCAACCGCGCCGCCGACCTGCTGGGCAGGCGGTGCGGGCTTTGGAACGAGGAGCCGGAGCCGTCCGGCGAGACGGTGCGCATCGTGGACGACGTGGGCGGCGCGGGCGTGGTCGGCGCGGCTGCGGTCGGCGCGGCTGCGTCAGGCGAGGGGCGGAAGAAGGGCCCGGCGGGCGCGGGCGGCGCGGGCGTGGGCGGGGCGGCTTTGTCAGGCGAAGGGCTGCGAAAAGGCCCGGCGGGCGGCGCGGCTCCGTCAGGCGAAGGGCTGAGAAAAGGCCCGGCGGGCGGGGCCTGGCGCGCGCCGGGCGTGCGTCCCGCGGGACCGGACAGGGGGGGCGCGCGATGAACGGCGTGCGTCTGTCGGAAATCATCGCCCCGGCGTTCCATCCCGTACACGAGGACCTGCGGCGCGACGGCCACGACGAATACTGGCTCAGCGGCGGCCGCGGAAGCGGCAAAAGCTCCTTCGTCAGCCTGGAAATCCTGCTGGGCCTGATGCGCGACGAGCGCGCCGGCGCCGTCATCTTCCGAAAGGTCGCCGATACCCTGCGCGACAGCGTCTACGCCCAGATGCTCTGGGCCGTCGATCGCCTCGGCCTCGCCGACCAGTGGCAGACCCGCCTCAGCCCCATGGAGCTGGTCCACCGTCAGACCGGGCAGCGCATCCTCTTTCGCGGCGCGGACGATCCCCGCAAATCCAAGGGCCTGCGCCTGCGCGACGGCTTCTTCCGCTTCCTGTGGTTCGAGGAGCTGAGCGAGTTCGACGGCATCGACCCCATCCGCACCATCAGGGCCAGCATCCTCCGCGCCAGCGGCGCAGGCCCCGACGCGCGGACCACCGTCCTTTGCACGTACAATCCCCCCGTCAGCCCCTGGCATTGGGTCAACCGCGAGGCCTGCGCGCCCCCGCCCTCCCGCCTCAGCCATCACAGCGATTACCGCGACATGCCCCCGCAGTGGCTCGGCCGCTCCTTTCTGGCGGAGGCCGACGCGCTGCGCGTCCAAAACCCCCGCGCCTGGCGCCACATGTTCCTGGGCGAAGTCACCGGCACCGGCGGTCAGGTCTTTGAAAACGTCCGCCTGCGCCCCCTCCGTCCCGACGAATGGCAGGGCCTGCCCACCTACTGCGGCGTCGATTTCGGGTTCGCCACCGACCCGGACGCCTTCGTGCGCTGCGCGTTCGACCGCAAGCGGCGCGTGCTGTACGTGGTGGACGAGTTCGCCGCGCTGGGCCTGTTGATCGAACGGCTGGCCGCGCAGATCCGTCCCCGCGCCGCCGGCGACGTGATCACCTGCGACAGCGCCGAGCCGCGAAGCATCGCCGGCCTGCGCGCCTGCGGCCTGCGCGTCACCGCCGCCCGCAAAGGCCCCGACAGCGTCGGTCACGGCCTCAAGTGGCTCCAGACCCTCTCCGCCATCGTCATCGACCCCGCCCGCTGCCCCCTGGCCGCGGGCGAATTCAGCCGCTACGAATACGACCGCGACCGAAACGGGCGCGTCCTGCCCCGCTATCCCGACCACGACAACCACATCATCGACGCGGTGCGCTACGCCATGGAAAGCGTCAGCGGGCTGAAGCGCGCGGTGGTGCCCAGGTGAGGGGGGATAGGACGGCAGGGGGGCGGCAGGATATATCCTAGGATATAGGTTGCGGAGGATGGATGAGGCGCGGGGCGGCGTGGGCGGCGGGATATCCTAGGATATAGGTCGCGGCGGATGGATGGAGCGGCGGGATATATCCTAGGATATAGGTTGCAGCGGACGGTAGGGAAGCGGCGGGATATATCCTAGGATATAGGTTGCTTCTGACGGATGGCGCGCGGGGCGGCTGGCCCGGCGTGGCCCGTTGCCGGGTGCAACGAGCCGCGTTTCTTGCGCCTAACGGCGCTCGCAACGCTTGCGCCGTCTGCGTTCGCCGCAAAGGCGGCCCATGCCACAGCGAGCGAAGGGTGGGGATGGGACCCGCCCGAAAGCGAGCGGATACCAAGCAAATACTGCGCACAGCGCGGGCGGCCGCTTACGGCGGCCGCACGTGCGAGGAGGCTTTATGATTGTAATTGATCGCAAACTGCTCGCCCCGGACGGGATGCCGGGGGCGGAGCTGCTGGGCACGCTGCTTCGGCGGCACGCGCAGGCGCGGGTGCGCCTCGACGAAATCAGCGACATCTACGCGCGCAGACACCGCGTATCCGCCCGGCGGCGGCTCGCGGGCCTGCCCAACAACCGGCTCGCCCACGATTTGCCCGGGTACATCGCCACGATGGCCGCCGGCTACCTCGTGGGCAGCCCCGTGCGCTACGCGCCCCCCGACGGCCAGGAGGACGCCTTTGAACCCGTCCGCCGCGCCTACGCCGAGGCGTCCGTCGAAAGCGTCGACGCGGAGCTGGCCATGGACGCCGCCGTCTACGGCAAGGCCGTCGAACTCTGTTACGCCGACGCCTTCGCACGGCCCAAAGTCGCCCAGATGGACCCCAAAAGCAGCTTCGTCGTCTACGACGACACCGTCGAGCATGCCCCGCTCTTCGGCGTGGCCTGCCACGACCTCGTCGACGACCAGCTCCGCCGCCGCGGCGAGCGCGTATCCGTCTACGGGCCGCACGCCGTCGTCCACTTCGAGCGCGCCGGGTCCGAAACCCCCCGCGAGGTCGGCCGTCAGGCCCATTACTTCGGCGGCGTCCCCATGGTCGAATACTGGAACAACGCCCGCGAGGAAGGCGATTTCGAGCCCGTCATGGGCCTCATCGACGCCTACGACGCGCTCCAGAGCGACCGCGTCAACGACAAGCAGCAGTTCACCGACGCGGTTTTCGTCCTCAAGGGCGTGGGCGCGCTGGGCGTGGACGACACCGAGGAGGACGCCGGCGAGGGCGGCGAGCCCGTCACCCCGGACCGCAAGGCCGCCGAGGACCCCAGCGTGCGCCTCAGGCGCACCCGCACGCTCTTTCTGCCCGGCGACGGCGCGGACGCGCAGTTCGTCACCAAGCCCGACGCCGAAAGCGGCAACGAGCTGCTGCGCCTCAGCCTCAAAAGCGACATCCACAAGCTCTCCATGGTCCCCGACCTCACCGACGAGCAGTTCGCCGGCAACGTCAGCGGCGTGGCCATGCGATTCAAGCTCCTGGGCCTGGAGCAGCTCACCAAGATCAAGGAGCGCTGGTTCCGCGAGGGCCTGCGCGCCAGGCTCAAGCTGTTCTGCGCCTTCCTCTCGCTGCGCGGCGAGCCCGCCCTGGACGCCGACCGCGTGCAGATCGTCTTCACCCGGTCGCTGCCGGTCAACGAGCTGGAGATCGCCCAGACGGTCAGCGCCTACCGCGGCCTGGTGCCCGACCGGCTGCTGCTGACGCAGGTGCCCTTCGTGGAGGACGCGCGGGCGGCCCTTGGCGACGACGGCGAGGACTGAGCCGGGAGAGGTCCCGGCGTTTACATCGCCCGGAACAGAACCATCCGCGGGGACGGGACGCGCGGCGGGGGGACAAGGGCCGGCGCGGCGCGCGGCAAAACGCGGCGCGCGCCAGGCGGGGCCGCGCGCGGAGCGGCTGTTCCGGGGGAGAGGATCGACCGCGGGGAGCGGGGCGGGGACGTATATCCCAGGATACAGGGAGGGGCAGGGAACCGTGAAGAATGGGGCGGGCGGCGTTCGGCCGGACCGCCATCAGCCGACGGGCGTAAAACGGAAGGAGGATCTTATCATGGAACAGACGGTCAATCCAGGCACGGAGGCGCGCGCGGAGGGCGCGGCCACGCTGACCCAGGCGGACCTGGACCGGGTGGTGCAGCAGACCATCGCGCGGGAGCGCAGGCGCGCCGAGGCCGCGCTGGAGGCCGCGCGGGCCGAGGCCGGGCGCGTCGAGCGCGAGCGGCTGGAGGCCGACATGGCCCGGCGCGAGCGCGACGTGGCCCGGCGCGAGCTGGCGGCCCGCGCCCGCGAGGCGCTGGCCCTGCGCGAGCTGCCGGGCGAGCTGGCGGGCGTGCTGGACTACAGCGGCGCGGAGGCGCTGGACGCGAGCCTCGACAGCGCGGAGCGGGCCTTCCGCGCCGCGGTGCAGCGCGGCATGGAGCAGCGCCTGCGCGGCGAGCCGCCCCGAAGCGGCGGATCGGACCCCGGCGCGGCCTTTCTGGCGCGCGTGCGCGCGGCGGCGGGGCTGGAAAAATGAAGC
>CALVNG010000132.1 GCA_944349545.1 uncultured Eubacteriales bacterium | reverse complement strand
GTCAAGCTCAAAAAGGCCGTCAAAACGCCGCGTGCCTCCATGCCGCGCTTTGAGCAGATCGACATGTTTACGGCGGTGGAACAGGCCGCGGCAGAGGACCTGCCGCCCGTTCCCGCCGAGTCCGGCAACGCTGATGAAGCGCCCGCGCCGTATGTCGTGCGGTCGCTCTCCCAGCTGACGGGAGCCAGGGGCGAGGTCCGTCCCGGCATGATGGCCCGGCTTATGAAGGATACCAGGGACAACAAAGCTGACGGGCGGGCCTGACCCGCCGGAGGTGTGCTATGGCAACGGTACTCAAGGGGCTGCAAATCGCCCGTGATATTCCCTACCGCGAACCGGACGCATTGTTTGCGCTGGGCGGGGCGGACGGTATGGGCAAAAGCGTCTACCTGCCCGTAGGCGCCAGCCTGATCGACCGGCATATGCTGATTCTGGGCAGCCCCGCCACCGGCAAGACGAACATGCTGCTGCATCTGGCCCGCGGGCTTCGCGCCAACCTGACCGAAAACGACGCTCTGGTCATCCTGGACCCCACGGGCGAGTATTACAATGCCCTGTACCAAAAGGGCGACGTGGTCTTTGCCGACGACAAGCGCGCCGCGGGCCCCGACGGTCCGGAGTGCTGGAACCTGTTCGAGGAGCTGACCGACGACAGCCGTCTGATCGAGGACGCATCCGCGTTGTTCGGCCTGCTGTTTGAGGACCGCATCCAGAGCGCCGCGCACCCCTTCTATCCCACCGCCGCGCGCGACCTGATCATGGCGTTGGCGGTCTATCTCAAGCGCCGGGGCGACAGCGAGCTGTGCACCTGCCAGGCGCTGCGCGAGCTGATCGACGGTTTCGACATGGAAAGCATGTGCCAGATTCTCGACGCCGCGCCGGAGTTCCGCGCCTTTGCCAGCTATCTGGGCGACGGCGAGCGCGCGCAGGGCGTAGTAGCCCATCTGCAACAAGCCGCGCGCGAGCTGCTGGCCGGGCGCTTCGGCAGCCGGGGCACGCTGGGCGTGCGCAGGCTGCTGCGCGCGCGCGGCGGCCGCATTTTGTTCATCTGCTATGACCCGGCGCGCGGCCCGCTGACACGTCAGGTCTTTACCGCGCTGGTAGACCTGTGCCTGACCGAAGCCCTCAGCCGCGTGGAGCGGGACGGGACCGTAACTTTGCTGCTGGACGGACCCTGCGTGCTGGGCCGCCTTCCGCATCTGGAGGACGCGCTTTCTTTGGGGCGTGCCAGGGGGCTTCGCATCCTGACAGCCGAAACCGGGGTGGGCGCGATCAAGGCGCGCTATCAGGCTGCGGCGGGCCCCATGCTGGGGCAGATCGGCGCCACCGTTGCCTTCCGGCTCTGGGACCGCGAAAGCCGGGCCTATGTCAAAAGCCTCTACGGACGGCACCGTGCTGTGGAAAGCTATCGCTCAACCGTGCAGCGGGGCATGGTGGAGCAGGTGATGGACGAGCACGTTATCAGCGACGAGGATCTCACCGCCCTGCAAACGGGCGAGAGCATCATCGCAACGCTTCACTATCCGCCCTTTCTGTTCCGGCTCCGGCCCTACGGAGCGGAGCCTGTCGGGCATTTTTGATCATCTTTCCTTTCAGAAAATTCGTATCAAAAAAGCGCGGCATCCGAGGTATTCCGCGATGCCGCGCTTTTCATCCGTCATTTACCGGTAGGCCTTGATGATGGCCTGGGTGCCCAGGTCGCCCTCCCCTTGCTCCTGCATGCGCTCGTAGATGCCCAATACCTGCTTGAGCACCGGCAGCTCCGCACCGCGCTGGTCCGCCTCCTCCACGGCGATGCGCATGTCCTTGATGAAATGCTTGATATAGAAGCCCGGAGCCCAGTCCTCCTGCGCCATTTTGCGGCCGTTGTTGCTCATCTGCCAGCTTCCGGCCGCTCCCGCCGAGATGCAGTCCAGCATGTTGGAAATGTCCAACCCGCCGGCCTCGCCGTAGCGGATGGCCTCGGCCACGCCCGCCACGCAGCCCGCGATGGCAATCTGGTTGGCCATCTTGGTATGCTGGCCGCAGCCCGGTCCGCCGGTGAGCGTCACGCTCTTGCCCATGGCCTCAAACAGCGGGCGGCATGCCTCAAAGTCCGCTTCGTCGCCGCCCACCATGATGCTCAGGGTGGCGTTGCGCGCGCCGCTGTCGCCGCCGCTCACGGGCGCGTCCAGCGGCCTGAGGCCCCGCCGCTTCGCCTCGGCCGCGATGCGCTGCCACAGCGCGGGGCTGGTGGTGGTCATGTCAATCAGGTATGCGCCAGGTTTGGCGCTGTCCAGGATGCCGCCCTCTGCCAGATAGACCTCCTCCACATCCTTGGGAAAGCCCACGATGGTGATCACCGCGTCCTGGTCCTTTGCGCACGCGCCCGCGCTCTCCGCCCAGGCCGCGCCCTCCGCCAGCAGGCGTTCCGCCTTGCTCCTGGTGCGGTTGTATACGGTCAGGGCATGCCCCTTTTCCATCAGGTGCCGCGCCATGCTCTCGCCCATGACGCCAATGCCGATAAAGCCGATCGTCATTGCCGCTTCCTCCTTGCCGATTTGCGTTTGCCTTATCATAACACAGCGCCGGCATCAGGGCAAGCCATACCGAGCCGGCCCCGACGCGCTTTTGAACGTCCAGACAGGAAAGCAAGACATGCTTGTCGTATCTCATGACATATTATGCAGTCTTTCACGCATACAACCGCCGCCCGGCGGCGTAGGACGCGAAAAGAGGTGAAACCGAATCATGAAACGCATGACAAAAGGGTTGCTATTCCTCCTGACAGCGGTTTTCATCGCCGTTTTATGCGCTCTCCCTGCCGCCGCCTCACCTGTCGAAGCGTCGGACCTTCCTGCCCTGCTTTCCGCCGCGGACGGCTTTGCGCGGGCCGGGGAAACCCTGTATTTCACCGTCGCGCAATGCCTCTACCGCTGGGATGGGGACGGCTGCGCCACACGGGTCGCGCAGGGCATCGACGGACAGCTCGCGGGCGATGCGGACGCGCTTTACGCGCTCAACTTCAACCGGCGCACGCTGACCCGGCTGACCTTTCCCGAAGCCGGCCATGTCGTTCCCGACGAGGTCCGCACGCTGGATTCCCCCGCCTTGCTGGATGCGGCAGGCGCCCTCCGGCTGTTGCGCGGCTGTGCCGTTTCAGGCGGCTGGCTGTACCTGCTGGTGGAAAGCGACGTTCCTCTCAAAACGGATCTGCTCGCCCTGTGCCTTGACAACGACCGGCGGAAAGCGCTTGAAAATCAAAACATACAGGCCATTGCCCCCTGCGGGGACGGTTCGGTGGTGATGGTCACCTACGACATGCGGGATGCGGCGTCCGGCTGCGAAATCATCCGCTATAATGCCCAAAGCGGCGATATGGCTTTGTTTGCCGCGCCGGCGTCCCTCCGGCCCGAAGCCATCGCCTTTGTGCCCGAAGCCCAGCAGGTATGCCTGGAGGCAGCCGGAACCGTCTACCTCTGCCGCGCGCAGAACGCCGATCCCCTTCCCGTGGCGAAAATCAGCGCAGGCACGCCGGGCGGTTTCGCCTGCCTCGCGGGGCAGCGCTACCTGTCGCTCCGCGCGGACGGCGGCATCGCGGCGGTTATGACTGACCTGGGTGGCATGGCGATCTCGGTTTTGACGTTTGCCGGTGACAAGAGCATTTCCCCGCAGGACAATCCCGCCTTTGCGCAGGCCTATCCGCTGGTGACCCTTCGTTCCCGGAATGATCCGCCGGGCACCGATTATGCCGCCGAGCTGATTACGGGCGCTCATGCCGCGGACATCTATCTTTTCGGTGCGGCATCCCCGCAGTATCGCGCGGTGATTTCCAAGGGCTATGCGATGGATCTGTCGCAAAGTGAGATTCTCACGGAAACGGCCGCTTCCTACGCGCCTTTTCTCTCCGATGCGCTCCGCACGCCTGACGGGGTGCTGGCCGCCATGCCCACAGGCGATATCAACGCGCCGGTCCTCTTCGAGGTCTATCTGGAAGCATGGCAGGCGGCAAACCTCGGGCCCCTGCCCACCACCGCGCAGGAGCTGCTGGACGCCTGCATCGCCTTCTCCCGGCGGGAAGATCTTCTCTCGGACGGCTGGCGCTTTTCGCTCACCAGTTCTGGTGATGCCCTGTCCTTCAAAAGAGAGATGCTTCAGCTGGTCCTGCAAACGTATCTTGCCGAGTTTGCCGCGGATGACGGCGAAGTTCAAATCGATACGCCCGCGTTTCGGGCCCTGCTGGAAAAATACGAGGAAGCCCTGCCCGCCATGGAACGCATCGCCGCGGAGACGGCGCCTCTGCCTTCCTCGGGATTTTATCTGGAACAGGAGGCGCAGACCTGCCTTTTGTCTTATCCCGGCGCCGTGCTGCTGCCAGAGGACGGCCCCGGAATCGCCACCGCTTTTTTGCCCCTGACCGTCACCCAGGGAACCGCTCCGGTCGTTGAGGCGGACGTGACGGTTTTTGTCATCAATCCCGCTTCGCCGAACCGGGATTTGGCGCTTGCGTATCTGGAAACCTACACACAGAATCTGACCCCTCATGAGCGCATTCAGTACATCCCTGCCGAAGCGTCCCCCATCGAGCAAGAGAGCTACCGTCCGGACAAGGCGCTTTTGCGGGAAGAAGAAGCCGGCATCCAACGTGCGCTGACGCACGCCGGGCCCGACGAATCCATGGAACTGCGTACCCGGCTGGAGGCCGTCCGGCTGGACCTTGCGAATCTGGAGGGCCATCGCTACGCCACAACCGCCGAAATGATTGAAAAATACAAGGCGCTGACCTCGTACCTGCGCATCCGTACAAGGACGGGCCTGAATTTCTTTTCGTCCGATTCTCCTGAGATGATCGGCCTGCTCAAC
>CALVNG010000131.1 GCA_944349545.1 uncultured Eubacteriales bacterium | reverse complement strand
CCTAACCATATCGTGCTGGTGGACGAGGCATACGTCGATTTTGGCGGCGAAAGCGCCCTGCCCCTGCTCAAAAGCTGCCCCAACCTGCTCATCGTGCGCACGTTTTCCAAATCGCGCTCGCTGGCGGGCGCGCGCCTGGGCTATGCTCTGTCCAACGCCCCCGTCATTGAGGACCTCAACCGCGTCCGGTGCAGCTTCCACCCCTACAACATCAACCGCCTGAGCATGCTGGCCGGCATCGAAGCCATGCGCGACACGGCCTACTTTGAATCGTGCGTGCAATCCATCGTGCGCCAGCGGGAGGAAACGGCGGCGGAACTTCGCGCCCTGGGCTTTTCCATGACGGACAGCCGCGCCAACTTTCTCTTTGCGGCGCACCCCGCGCTGACCGCGCGCGGCTACTACGAGGCGCTCAAGAACCGCGGCGTGCTCATCCGTTGCTGGGACGATCCCGCGCTCAGGGAGCACGCGCGCATCACCGTCGGCACGCGGGAGCAGATGCGCCGCCTCGTGCTGGAAACGCGCGCCATCCTCTCAGAAAGGACGATATCATGAGAAGCGCAACCATCCAACGCAAAACCGCGGAAACCGACATTTCCCTCTCCCTGAATCTGGACGGTACGGGAAAGGGCGACATCCGCACCGGCTGCGGCTTTCTGGACCACATGCTCACCCTCCTTGCCGCCCACGCCCGCTTTGACCTGTGCGTGCGCTGCGCGGGCGACACGCAGGTGGACGACCACCATACCGTGGAGGACGTCGGCATCGCGCTGGGCCAGGCGCTGCGCGCCGCTCTGGGGGACAAGCGGGGTGTGAGGCGATACGGTCAGCGCCTGCTGCCCATGGACGAGGCGCTGGCGCTGGTGGCCGTGGACCTCAGCGGACGGGCCTGCCTCGGCTTTGACGCGCCCCTGCCTGCTCAGAAGGTAGGCGCGTTCGACACCGAGCTGGTGGAGGAGTTTTTCCTCGCTCTCGTGCGCGAAGCGGCACTCACGCTGCATATCCGGCTGATGGCGGGCAGGAACACGCATCACATCATCGAGGGTATCTTCAAGGCCGTGGCCCGCGCCCTGCGCGAGGCCTGCGAAATCGACCCGGCTACCGCCGGTGAAATTCCCTCCACCAAGGGCACGCTGGGAGGGAATGCGCCATGATCGCCGTGGTGGATTACGGGGTGGGCAACCTCTATTCGCTCACCTGCTCGCTCAGACACATCGGCGCGGAATGCACCGTCACACGCGAGGAGGATGCGCTGCGCGCGGCAGACCGCATCATTTTGCCGGGCGTGGGGGCCTTCGGCGACGCAGCGGCGAAGCTCCGCGCTCTCAGGCTGGATGCGCTGCTGCGCGACCTGACCGGGCAGGGCAAGCCGCTCATGGGCATCTGCCTGGGCATGCAGCTGCTCTTTGACAAAAGCTATGAATACGGCGAGCATTCGGGGCTGGGGCTGATTCCCGGAAAGGTGCGGCCGCTCGCGCCCGTGCTCGCCCCCGGCGCGAAGGTGCCGCACATGGGCTGGAACAGCCTGCATCTCAACCGCCCGGAGGACCCGCTGCTCTCCGGCGTGCGCGAGGGCGATTTCGTGTACTACGTGCATTCGTTCTATGCGACCGGCTGCGGCGAGGCGCTCGTCGCGAGCTCCGAGCATGGCGGGGTCACGGTGGCGGGCGCCGTGCGGCGCGGATGCGTGTGCGGCACGCAGTTTCATCCGGAGAAGAGCGGCGCGGTGGGCCTGCGCATCCTGCGGGCCTTCGCCATGGGAGAGGGGGATGCGGTATGCTGATTTACCCGGCCATCGACCTGCGGGGCGGCCGCGTGGTGCGCCTGACGCAGGGGGACTACGACCGCATGACCGTCTACGGCGACGACCCCGTGGCCGTAGCGCGGGGCTTTGTGCAGGCCGGGGCCGCCTGTCTGCACGCCGTCGATCTGGACGGCGCGAAGGAAGGCAGCCCCAGGAACCGGGCCGTCATCGGGCAGCTGTGCACGCTGCCGCTCAGCGTGGAGGTGGGCGGCGGCATGCGTACCGAAGCCGACGTGGAAGCCACGCTCGCGCTGGGCGCGGACCGGGTGATTCTGGGCACCGCGGCGGTGGAGGATTTCGGCATGGTCGGGCGGCTGGTGAAACGCTGGGGCGCGCGCATCGCCGTGGGCGTGGACGCGCGCGGCGGCAAGGTGGCCACGCGCGGCTGGCGCGAGGTGAGCGATCTGGAAGGCGTGGCCTTCTGCCGCAAGCTCGCGGACGCGGGTGTGTCCACCGTCATCTATACCGACATCGGCCGCGACGGCGCGCTTTCCGGCGCCAATCTGGAGGTCTACGCGCGCCTGTCCGGCATCGCCGGGCTTCAGGTCATCGCTTCCGGCGGGGTCAGCTTTGAATCGGAGATCGCGGCGCTTCGTGACATGGGCCTCTACGGTTGCATTCTGGGCAAGGCGCTCTATGCGGGAAAGCTCAGGCTGGAACGCGCGCTGGCCATCGCCAGAGGGGAGGCGCAGCCATGCTGACCCGGCGCATCATCCCCTGCCTGGACGTTCGAAACGGCCGAGTGGTCAAGGGTGTGAATTTCGAGGGCCTGCGTGACGTGGACGACCCCGTGACGCTCGCCCGCTTCTACAACGACTCCGGCGCGGACGAGCTGGTGTTCTACGACATCACCGCCAGCGCCGAGGGCCGTCCGCTATTTGCGGACGCGCTTCGGGCCGTGGCGGCGGAGGTGTTCATCCCCCTCACCGTGGGCGGCAGCATCAATACCCTGGACGACTTTGACCGCGTGCTCAAATGTGGCGCGGACAAGGTCAGCGTCAACAGCGGCGCCATCCGCGACCCCTCGCTCATCGCCCGCGCAGCCAAGCGCTACGGCGACCAGTGTGTGGTGCTGAGCATGGATGTCAAGCGTGTGGGCGGGCGCTTCCACGTCTTTGCGCGTGGCGGGCGTGACGATACGGGGCTGGACGCCATCGACTGGGTCAGGCGCGGCGTGGACAGCGGCGCGGGCGAGGTCGTGGTCAACTCCATCGACACCGACGGCGTGCGCCGGGGCTTTGATGTGGAAATGCTCCGGGCCGTGGGCGAGGCGGTATCCGTGCCCATCATCGCATCGGGCGGCGCGGGCTGCCGCGAGGATTTTCTCGACGTGTTCCGGCTTGATTGCGTGGACGCGGGGCTGGCCGCCTCCATTTTCCATTCGCGCGAGGTGGATATCCGCGCCCTCAAGCGCTGGCTCAACGAAAACGGCGTCCCCATGCGCCTTGTGGAGGAAAGCAACGATGGATTATGAAGCGCTCGTCTCCGGACTCAAATTCGATGAAAAGGGCCTCATCCCCGTGGTGGTGCAGGACTATGTGACCCATGAGGTGCTGACGCTGGCCTACATGAACCGGGAAAGCCTCAAAATTACCCTAGAGGAAAAGCGCACCTGCTTTTACAGCCGCAGCCGCCAGTGCCTGTGGCGCAAGGGCGAAACCAGCGGCAATGTGCAGACGCTGGTTTCCCTCACCGCCGACTGCGACGGCGACGCGCTGGTCGCACAGGTCAAAAAGGCCGGTCCTGCCTGCCACACGGGCAGCGAGAGCTGTTTTTTCGACGGTCTGTACGAAAACGATGAGATTCGTCCCTTCTCCCTCTCTGCGCTCATGGAGGTCATCGCCGGGCGCAAGACCTCGCCCAAGGAAGGCAGCTACACCACCTACCTCTTTGAGAAGGGGCGCGACAAGATTCTCAAAAAGGTCGGCGAGGAATGCACCGAGGTGCTCATCGGCGGCGCAAAGGGCGACAAGGCCGAAACCACCTACGAGCTAGGCGACCTCATCTACCACGCCATGGTGCTGATGGTGGAGATGGGCATTTCGCTGGAGGATGTGGTACGCGAGCTGGCCCGCCGCCACGTGATCGACAAAAAGGTGAAGCAGGAGCGCATGCAATGACGTTTCCGAGCAACGCCCATACCCATTCCCGCTGGTGCGACGGGGCGGACGCCATCCCCGCCATGGTGGAGGCAGCCCGCACATTTGGCTTTGTGAGCCTGGGTTTTTCAGGTCATGCCCGACAGGGCTTCGATCCGGACTATTCCATGTCCGCCGATGCGCAGGCGGGGTACTTTGCTGAGCTTCGCACCCTGCAAGGAGCGCCGGAACCCGGCTTCCCCCGCCTGTGGGCGGGGCTGGAGGTAGACGCGCTGGCCCACGAGGACCTGCGCCGCGCGGACTATGCCGAAGCGGATTATGTGGTCGGTTCGGCGCATTACCTGTGCGAAAGCTGGGAGGGGATGCCCGTAGCCGTGGACGGCGATCCGGCGCTGCTCCGGCGCTATGTGGATGAGGTGTACCATGGCGACGGGCTGGCCATGGCAAGCGACTATTTCGACATTGAGGTGCAGGCCCTCTTGCGCGACCGGCCGCCCATCATCGGGCACTTTGACCTGCTGCGCAAATATGCCGCGCCCCTTTCGCTGTTTGACGAGGCGGACCCCGCCTACCGCCGTCTGGCGCTGTGCGCGCTGGAGCGCGCCTTCCCCTGCGGCGGCGTTCTGGAGATCAACACCGGCGGCATGGCGCGCGGCTACCTGCCTACCCCCTACCCCACGCCTGAGCTGTTGTGCGCCTGGCGCGAGCTGGGCGGTCAGATCACCCTCACCTCCGACTGCCACGACCGGCGGTACCTGGCCCACGCCTTTCCGGAGGCGGCGGCGCTGGCCCGGCAGGCGGGCTTCCGAACCGTCCTGCGGCTGGGCACGGGTGAAGCGCTGTGGGAGGAAACGGCACTGTAAGCGAAACGCAAAGCGGCTCCGGGGCAAATGCCCCGGAGCCGCTTTTTTCCTTCATTTCAATCAGTTCATGCGGTCCTTGTAGATCTTGGCGTCCGCTTCCTCCACCCAGGCTTCGACGGCGGCGTTGTACGCC
>CALVNG010000130.1 GCA_944349545.1 uncultured Eubacteriales bacterium | reverse complement strand
AGCGGGCGAGCCGCAGGCCCGCCCGCTTTCACTTATACACTTTTTAGGCACCGATGCGCGGCATACCGGCCCATGAGGCGCGCGAGCGAATCACCCCTTCGCCGGCGTGACCGCCTGGACAGGCGCCGAACCGGGAATCTCGCCCGCGCGGCTCAGGGCCAGCTTGGTGATCACCGGGCCGACCAGCTCATAGATTAGCGTACCGGCCAGGACGACGGCCTGAATGCGGCTGCCGTAGGCAGGGAGGCGCGAAAGCGCCAGCTGTGCCATGCCGATGGCTACGCCCGCCTGAGGAATCAGCGTAAAGCCCAGATACTTTTGCACATTGGGATGGGCATTCACCACGCGCGAGCCCAGGAACGCGCCCAGCCATTTGCCGACGACGCGGACCAGCACATAGCACGCGCCGACCAGCCCCACCGTGGGCAGCACGGACAAATCCAGCTCCGCGCCGGATATGACGAAGAACAAAAGGAACAACGGCGGCGTGAACCGGTCCGTCTGCTCAATGATCACGCTGGCGGCAGGACACAGGTTGGTCATCACCGCGCCGATCATCATGATGCACAAAAGGTTGCTCAGACCCCACAGATCGCACAGCGCCAGCGCCAGAAACACAAAGGCGATGGTGAGCGCCAGCTTGTTTCCGCGCGAGCGGAAAAAACGCGCCAGCAGGCTCAGCAGCAGACCCAGCGCCGCGCCCAGCACGACCGATCCAACGATTTCCAGAAGGGGAGAAAGGAGCATGCCCTGCACCGTCATGGCCGCGCCGCTTTGCAGCGTCTGGGCAATGTTCATGGAAATGGCGAATGCGATCAGGCCCAGCGCGTCGTCCATGGCAACCACGGGCAACAGCATTTCGCTTACAGGGCCGCGCGCTTTGTACTGGCGAATGACCATCAGCGTGGCCGCGGGCGCGGTGGCCGCGGCGATGGCGCCCAGCGCCACGCACATGGGCAGGTCAAAACCCGGCACCCCCGCCAGGGAACAGCCGATCAGCGCAATATCCACCAGAATCACCGCGCCCAGGCCCTCAAAGGCCGTGATGGTCAGCGGCTTGGCGCCGATACGCTTGAGGTAGCTCAGTTTGAACTCCGCGCCGATGGAATAGGCGATAAAGCCCAGCGCAGCCTCCGTAATGACGGAAAAGCCGTCCATCATCTCGCCGGGCAGGATGCCCAGAACCGACGGGCCGATGATCAGGCCCCCCACCAGAAAAGCCGTCACATTGGGCAGACGCACCAGCCGCGCCAGACGGCTCACCGCCAGCCCGGCAGCGATGGCGATGGACAGCGCCAGCAGCGTGTTCATGGCTTCATCCCCTCCACAAACAAAGCCGGCACGGCAAACAAAATGCCGGTATCGGGCCGGTCCAGACCGCCGGTCACCCGGTTGATCACCTCGCGTGCCACCGCCACCTGCGCGTCATCAAGCACCATCACCAGGGTCTTGCTGCTTTTGCGCTCCGGGTCGAACAGCTGCCGAAGCGCCGAAAACATGGGGAGATCGTCCCCGCTCTGGTCGATTACGCGCATCATGCCGGTGCTGTCCACCACCGTGCCGCCGTGAATGCCGCTTTTCAGCAGCGCCTCCAGCAACGCTTCCAGGCATTCCGTGCGGTTGAGAACCAACGTCAAAACCTGCATGCAATCGCCTTCACTCAAAAGGATAGGCCCCTCCCGGAGCCACCCAACAGGATAGACCTGTTTTGCGCAAAAAGCAAGGGCGGCGGCGAAAAAAAACCGCCGCCGTCCTCCGGCGTATCATCGGAAAAGGTTCCGCGGCTTCGCGTCCGCTGCCCCGGCAGGGTCTCACAAAAGCGGCAGCAGGTGCTCGGCGCTGAGCTTCGCGTCCTCAAGCGCCGAGCGCTCGGGACTCTCGTCCTGCTCCACCACCAGCCAACGCGAGCCGGCTTCGCGCGCGGCTTCCACCAGCGCGGGAACGTCCTGACACCCGCCGCCCAGGGGCTTGAACAGGAAAGGCTGACCGCCGTCCTCGCGCTCGGGCGCATCCTGTCCCAAAAGCGCGTAGGGAGCGGACTGACGCATCTCGCCCACGTAGTCCTTGAGGTGCACCACGGGGCAACGCTCCGCGTAGCGGCGGATATAGGCCGCCGGGTCGGCCCCCGCGTAGCGAATCCAGCAGGTATCCAGCTCGCATTTGAGCACGGACGCAGGCACCGCCGCATAGAGGAAGTCCAGCGCCGGCATACCGCTGACCTGCGCAAACTCGAAGTCATGGTTGTGGTAGAGCAGCATAATCCCGCGTTTTTTGCACTGGCGGCCAAAGGTATAGAGCGTTTCCAGCACGCGGGCAAAGCCGGGCTGGCCCGGCCGGTCCTCCTCGGCCAGATAGGGTACGGCGATGCAGCCGCACTCCAGCTCCTCGTGGTAGTCCAAAACGGATTGCATATCATCCCGAATTTGCTGGAGCGGCACATGGCTGCTAACGGCCTTGAGTCCGGCATGCTTGAGCAGCTTGCGAACCTCCTTGGCGGTTTTTTCAAAAAATCCCGCAAATTCCACGCCCTCGTAGCCCATGCGGGAAAGCTGGTCCAAAACGCCCTCCAGGTCGTTGCTGGCGTCCTCGCGCGCTGAGTACAGCTGATAGGCGGGGGAGAGATGTTTGCTCATGGGAATGCTCCTTTGTTGTTTTTGTCCGCTTGCCGGGCGGCATGATGCGCAGGGCTGCGCGTATGACATTCATTCCCTCTGCAAGACGGCTTTTCCTGCCTGCCGTCACGGTTTGTCAAAGATTTTACAATCCGGGACGGAATCCGCCCACCAAAGCGGAGGGCACCGATCATAAAGGAACGCTGCATCGCGATCGCGCCAAGATGCAGCGTTCCTCTTTCTCAGATGTCAATGAACTCCCGGAACTCCCGCATGATGCCGATGCCGTCGGGATAGTGCGCCGCGAACTGCGGCACGGCATGGCTGGGGAAGCTGTTGCCCTCGATAAAGACGGGACCCTTTTCGGTTACGGCCACGTCCCATGCCACGAAGCGCATCTGGGGTACCTTTTGCGCGGCCCGCAGGCACATGGCCTTGGCCTCCTCGAAGAAAGGCACCTCGAAGCCGATGATGGGCGTATGCGTCATGGGGTGCTCAGTGTAGGTATTGCCCTGCTTGTCCGCGCCCACGGTCAGGAGTTTGCCGCTTTCCAGATCCACGCGCGCGGCCATGCCGCCCTGATCGACGTTGTCCATGACCTTGCCGTTGCCAATGCGCAGAAACGCATAGACAATCCCCTGCTTCTTGTCGCCCAGAAGCGTGGCGATACGGATGGTGTTAACCGAGGTGGGACACAGCGCCATCAGGCGCGGATGCTGAATGACGCGCTCCTCGATGATGCCGATTTGCCCCGCCAGCAGCTGCTTGAGAAAATCATCCTCGCGGCCCTGCCAGTCGCTTTCGGTATAGCGGGCGATACCCACGCCGCTGCTGCCTTCCAGCGGCTTGGCGATGATGTCCGGATGAGCCGCCAAAAACGCGGTGAAGGCCGCCGGGTCCGTGTCCGGACTCAGTTTCATCCAGCCTCGTCCCACCTCCTCCTTGAACAGCTCGTTGAAGGTGGCCTTGTCATCAAAGAGGTACCAGTATGCCTTGTCGTTCATTCGCCGGACGATCTGGTTGCTCAGGCCGCGCGTGATCTGCGTTTTGCGCTGCGCGTCGTTGAGGCGGTACATCTGTGCGATTTTGTAGTCCACGTATCCGGCGTTGTACTTCAGCGCGCAGCGCAGCATGTCGCACAGCAGCCACAGGCGGCTCCTGCCGCTCTTGTGGCGCAGCATGCCGGCCGTTTTCCACATGGCCTTCCAGTCCATGCGCACCAGGCGCTTTACAAAGAAGGAAAATTTCGACATACCCCGGCCTCCCCCGCCTTATACGTTGAAGCGGAACAGCACTACGTCGCCGTCACGCATGACGTAGTCCTTGCCCTCGCTGCGCACTAGGCCCTTGTCGCGGCAGGCGGCCATGCCGCCCTGAGCCTTGAGGTCCTCATAGGCTACCACCTCGGCCCGGATGAAGCCGCGCTCAAAGTCCGTGTGAATCTTGCCCGCGGCCTGCGGCGCCTTGGTGCCCCGCCGGATGGTCCACGCCCGGCATTCGTCCGCGCCCGCCGTAAGAAAGGAAATCAGGCCCAGCAACGTATAGCACGCGGCGATCAGCCGGTCCAGGCCGCTCTGCCCCAGGCCCAGCTCGTTCAAAAAGGCATCCTTTTCCTCCGGCTCCATCTGCGCGATCTCTTCCTCGATCTGCGCGCTGATGGTAAACACCTGCGAACCCTCGGCCTGCGCGATCTCCCGGACGGCTTTCACATGCGCGGATTCCTCCTGACCGATCTCGCTGTCGGCGATGTTGGCCGCGTAGATCACGGGCTTATCCGTCAAAAGGAACCACCCGTTTATGATTTCGCGCTCCTCCTCGCTCATGGCAAAGGTGCGCGCGGGCTTGCCCGCCTCCAGATGGGCGCGCAGGCGCTCGCCCACGTCCGCCTCCAGCGCTTTGAGCTTGTCACCGTTTTTCAGCAGATGGCGCGCCTTCTCCGTGCGGCGCTCCACGGTTTCCAGGTCCGCCAGCACCAGTTCCAGGTCGATCACCTCGATGTCGCGCCTGGGGTCGATGCTGCCGTCCACATGGATGATGTTCTCATCCTCAAAGCAGCGCACCACATGCACGATGGCGTCCACCTCGCGGATATGGGACAGAAACTTGTTCCCCAGCCCCTCACCCCGGCTCGCGCCCTTGACCAGACCGGCGATATCCACAAACTCCACCGTCGCCGGCGTCACCTTCTTGGGCTGATACATCCTGGCCAGCTCGTCAAGCCGCCTGTCCGGCACGGGCACCACGCCGGTGTTGGGCTCGATGGTGCAGAAGGGATAGTTGGCCGCCTGCGCGCCCGCGCG
>CALVNG010000129.1 GCA_944349545.1 uncultured Eubacteriales bacterium | reverse complement strand
CATGCCAGCCTTTCATTCGGGATTCGTGGCCATCGTGGGCCGGCCCAACGTGGGCAAAAGCACGCTGATGAACGCCATGATCGGCGAGAAGATCGCCATTGTGTCCAATCGCCCCCAGACCACGCGCAACCGCATCATGGGCGTGAGCACGGACGAAAGCAGCCAGATCGTGTTTCTGGACACGCCGGGCCTGCACACCCCGCACAGCCGTCTGGGCGAGTACATGGTCAAGGCGGCGCGCGACGCGCTCAGCGGCATCGACGCGCTGATGGTCATGGTGGACGCGACCGCCGTGGGCAGGCAGGACCGCGCCATCGCGGAGGAGATGAGCGGCCGGAAGGTCAAAAAGGCGCTGGTGCTCAACAAGATCGACCTCATGCCCCGCGAGAGCCTGCTTGCGCTGATGGAGAGCTTCTCCGGCGCGGGGTATGACGACATCGTGCCGGTGAGCGCGCGCACGGGGGACGGGCTTGCGCAGCTTCGGGCGCTGCTGGTGAGCTATCTGCCCGAGGGCCCGCAGTACTTCCCGCCCGACGCGGTGACCGACCAGCCCGAGCGGCTGATCTGCGGCGAGCTGATCCGCGAAAAGGCGCTGCTGCACCTGCGCGACGAGGTGCCCCACGGCGTCGGCGTTGAGATGCTGGCCATGAAGCGCCACGGCGACCTGATGGAGATTCACGCCACGATCTACTGCGAGCGCGCGGCGCACAAGGGCATCATCATCGGCAGGCAGGGCGCGATGCTGCGGCGCATCGGGCAGGAGGCGCGGCAGGACATCGAGGGCCTGCTGGGCACGCGGGTGAATCTGCAGCTGTGGGTCAAGGTGCGTCAGGACTGGCGCAACCGGCCGGAGGATTTGCGGACCTTGGGATACGAGGACAAGGAATGATGCACACAGGCGCGGCCCCGGAGAGCGGGTTTCTCTCCGGGGCCGCGCTTTTTTTCGGGGTCAGAGCACGCGCATGCGGTAGCCGCAGGTGAAGGCCTGCCCCACGCCGAGGGAAATGTGGTAGGGCTTGTCCTCGAAGCGGCCGGTTTCGTCCGCGCGGGCGGGCATGCCCTGCCACGGCTCCAGGCAGACGTAGGGGGCGTTTTTGCCCGGCATGGTCCACACGGCCAGCACGGGCATGTCAAACGAGAGGCGGACGCCGCGGCCCGTTTCCCGGTGGACGAGGTCCACGGCGCGGCTGCTCAGGCCGTCGAAGATGAAGGTGTCGATGCGGTCGTAGTCGGCGTGGCGGAGGGGCAAGGTGCGCATGTCCGCCTCCAGCGGGGCGGGCGCGGTGCGGTCGATGAGATGGGTGGCGAGGTCGCACAGGCTGACGCGGCCGTCCTCCGGCTTCTCGAAGCGGAGCACGTAGTCCTCAAAGCGGCCCTGCCCGCCCACGGGGCAGGCGAAGGCCGGGTGCCCGCCGATAAGGAAGGGCATGGGGCGGCCGGCGTGGTTTTCCACGGTGAAGCGGGTTTCAAAGCCGTCGCCGCAGAGGCGGTGGGTCACGCTCAGGGCGAAGGCGAAGGGATAGAGGCGCTTGGTTTCGGGGGTTTCGGTGAGGGTGAGGGTGACGAAGTCCTCGCCCTGCTCGGTGACACGCATGGGCAGCTCGCGCGCGAAGCCGTGGCGCGGCACGGGGTAGAACGCGCCCGCGATGGTCGCGCCGCCGCCCTTGAGCGCGCCGATGGCCGGGAAGAGCACGGGCGAGACGCCCTTCCACACGGCGGGGTCGCCGCTCCAGAGGTATTCGGTGCCGTCGGGGGCGCGGTAGCCCCGCAGCTCGCCGCCCAGCTCGGCCACGCGCAGCTGCGCGCCCTCATGTTCCAGGCAGATCATGCGCATTCGCTCCTTTGCAGATGGGTTTTGACTGCTGGTTTCGGCGCGCAGGGGGCGAAACCCTGCCGGAGCGGGACAAAAAGATGGGCCGCAGGGGAAAGATGCCCCCGCGGCCCGCGCGTTCTGCGCGTCCGTCCTCGCCGTCACCACAGCTTTTCGATGCTCACATCCCGGAAATAATACGTGACGATCTCCTCCGCCGTGCTGCCCGCCTGCGCCATGCCATAGGCGCCCCACTGGCTCATGCCCACGCCATGGCCATAGCCCGTGCCGGCCATCACGAGCTTGCCCTCCTGCGCGCGCAGGCTGGTGATGAGCGTTGAGCGCATCTTCGTGGACCCCAGCGCGATGCGAAGGTCGGCGGCGTCCACCGTCTGCCCGCTGAGGCCCAGGCGCACCGCGCGGCCGCTGTCGCCCCGCTCCTCGATGGTCAGCTTCGCACCGTCCGCAAGGCTCACGTCCACGCCCAGCGTCCCGCAGGCCGCCTCGACCTCCTCATACGGGAAGGCCGCCTGCCAGTGCTGCGCCTCCGAGAGCATCCTGGCGTCCTTCTCCCCCGCCGCGCTCTCCGGCTCGTTGCCGGGCACGACCTGCGTGTAGGGCGGCTCGTCCTCGTCCCAGCCCAGGCCCTCGCGGGCGAGCGCGGTCAGCCCGCCGCTGTGCGCGTGAAACCACGCGTAGGGCAGCTCGCCCCCGGCGCTGAGCACGAGGCCCTCGGTTTCGCTGACGGCCTGACGGATGCGGTCGTTGACGGCGGACGCGTCGTAGGCCTGCGCCTCCTCGATGTCGGTGGAGATGTCCGCGCCCTCGTAGCGGCTCTCCTTGTCGGAGAGGAACTTGAGCACGAACGTGCGCGCGAGGATCGCCTGCGCCTTGAGCGCCTCGATGGGCCAGTCGTTTTTCATCTCGCCCGCGAGCACGCCCTCGACGTAGGTTTCGATGTCCACGCGCTCCACCGCCTCGTCCGCCACCACGTACACGTCCACGACGGGCACGCCGTCCTCGTTCGCCTCCAGCCGCTCGCGGGGCCAGTCCACCTGAGCCGTCGCGCCCTCGGGGGCGGGGGCCGGCTCGGCGCTCACCGCGCAGCCGCCCAGCGCCAGCGCCGCCGCCAGCAGCAGCGCCAGACCTGCCGTTTTCTTCATGCAAAACGACCTCCTTCGCGGGCAGTATGCCCCGAAGGAGGCCGCGCAAAGCCTGTCAAATTGCGGTCACGGATGCACCTCGTAGCCCGGCTTTTCGCTCAGGCCGTCCTGACGCTGGTGGTTTTCGCGGTTCTTGCCCACGTAGACGCGGTAGAGGTCGTCGGCGGTCATGCCCGCCTCGATGCACATGCTCACAAAAAAGTGCAGGATGTCGGAAAGCTCCTCGCGCACGCAGTCCGGCCGAAGCTCGTGGGGGTTCTTCCACCACTTGAAGTTGACCTCCTCCAGAAGTTCCGCAAGCTCGGAGATCATGGCCAGGGTCTGCTTTTGCAGCCAGGTTTCCATGGGGATGCCCGAAAGGCCGCGCTCGCGCTTGAGCTTGTCCTGAAAGCCCTTTTGCAGCTCAAAGATGTGGTCCAGCTTATCCATGGATGTCGCCTCCGATCTGCGCAAGCAGCGCCTGCGCGCCCCGGCCCACGATGGCGGCGCTGGGCTTTTGCCCCAGCAGGCGGCGGGCGAGGTCCATCACGGCCTCCGGGGTGACGGCTTCGATGCGCGAAAGGGTTTCCTCCTGCGTGCGCACGCGGCCCAGCAACAGGTGGCCGCGGCCCAGCGCCTGCATACGCCCGCCGGAGCTTTCCAGCCCCAGCAGGAAGCCGCCGCGCAGCTGCGCCTTGGCGCTTCTGAACTCCTTGTCGGTCAGGCCGTCGCGGAGCAGCAGGTCCAGCTGGCCTTGCAGCTCGCCCAGCACCGTGGGCGCGTTGTCGGGCGTGGTGCCCGCGTAGACGCAGAAGCTCCCCAGCCCCTGATAGGAGCTGGCGTAGGTATAGACGCTGTACGCCAGGCCCAGTTCCTCGCGGATGCGCTGGAACAGGCGGCTGCTCATGCCCCCGCCCAGCGCGTTGCTGAGGACGGAAAGGGCGTAGAGGCCGTCGCTGTCGGAGGGCACGCCGGGGAAGCCCAGGCACAGGTGGGTCTGCTCGGTGTCCTTCTCGCGGGCGAGGCGGCCGGGCGCGAAGGCCTGCGCCGGGAGGGGCCGCGCCTCGCCGGAGGGGGCCGCAAACGGCGCGAAATGCCGCTCAACCAGCGATACGAACGCCTCCCAGTCATAGTTGCCGGCGATGGCCACGACCATGTTTTCGGGGGTGTAGTGGCGCGCCCAGTAGCCCCGGAGCGCGTCGCGCCCGTAGCCGCGGATCTTCTCCGCCGTGCCCAGGATGGGGCGGCGGAGCGAGCCGGTGTACTGCGCCTCGCTGAGCAGGTCGTGCACGAGGTCCTCGGGGGTGTCCTCCACCATGGCGATTTCCTCCAGCACCACGCCGCGCTCCTTCTCCAGCTCGCCCGCGTCAAACACGGGACGGAGCGCGAGGTCGGCGAGGATGTCCACCGCCAGGGGCAGCTCGTCGTCGGTCACCTTGGCGTAGAAGCAGGTGCATTCCTTGCTGGTGAAGGCGTTGAGCTGGCCGCCGGCGAGGTCCATCTCCTCGGCGATGTCGCGCGCGGAGCGGTTTTGCGTGCCCTTGAATACCATGTGCTCGATGAAGTGGCTCAGGCCGTTTTCCTCCGGCCGCTCGTTCATGCTGCCCACACGGACCCACACGCCCACCGTGCAGCTGCGCACATGCGTCAGCCGCTCGCCCGCCACGCGCAGGCCACCGGGCAGGGTTATGAAATCAAACATCGGCTTCGTTCCTTTCCTCGGTTTGAAAAACCGCCGCGCGCGCACCCCGGCGGGGCGCGCGGCGGCGGTCATGTCGCTTGAAGGGGAGATCAGGTGCGGTCGCTGCCGCCGGAGGGCCGCCCGTCGCGGCGCGGGGGACGGCGGCGCTCGCCGCTGAAGGGGCGCTGGCCGCCCTCATGGCTGGCGTAGGTGATGTCGTTGCGGATGAGGTTGACGCGGCCCTGCGAGTCGATCTCGTTGACCTTGACCTCGACCTCGTCGC
>CALVNG010000128.1 GCA_944349545.1 uncultured Eubacteriales bacterium | reverse complement strand
GCGGTGGTGTTGTTGAATTCAAAGATGTTTTCGATCATGGCGCGCTCGTCCTGCTCGATGGCGCCGTTTTCGCTGCCGATATCCACCATCATGCGGATTTCCTCCTCGGTGACTTCCTCGGAGGCATCGTTGGGGTTGATGCGCAGAAGGCGCAGCACGCCGTTGGTGGAGACGGTGAGCAGCCACACCAGCGGCATGAAGAATTTCGACATGCCGCGGATGACCGGGCAGGCGATGCGGGCGATGCGTTCCGGGTCCTTGAGCGCGATGCGCTTGGGCACCAGCTCACCCAGAACGATCATGAAATAGCTCAGAATCAGCGTGATGAGCACCACGCACACGGTATGCAAAACAGCGGGGGGCAGCAGCGAAAAGCCCGCGCGCGTCAGCGCGCCCGCAAGCACCGAGGCAAAGCTGTCCGCTGCGAAGGCGCTGGCCAGGAAACCGCTGAGCGTGATACACACCTGAATGGTAGACAGAAAGCGCGTGGGCGATTCGATCATGTGAAGCATGAGGATGGCTTTTTTATCGCCCTCCTCGGCCTGCTTGCGCACCCGGTTTTCATTGAGCGATACCACCGCCGTTTCGGTGGAGGCGAAGAACGCGTTAATCAGGATCAACAGAAGCTGAAACAGAAGCTGACTGCCTATGGGGTCGTCCAAGAGAATACCTCCTTGCGGATTTGCGGTCTTGCCGCATAATACAGCATTATACCATAAAACCGTGGCATATGCATCCATTTCTTATGAAAGGAATGAAAAAATCCTTATGAAAGGAATGAAAAAATCCCGCGCCTCAGGGGCGCGGGACAGGCGACATGTCGCGCCGGGATTACGGGCGCGAGTTGTTTTCCATTTCCTTGCGGAACTTTTTGATCCGTTTGTTCAGCGTCAGGAAGGAAACCAGGTCCAGCACGCCTTCAATCAGCAGGGAAGCGCCCACGAACTGCGTGAGCACCGCCGCGATGAACACGGGACGGGTGATGGCCAGCGCTCCAAGCATGAAGGAAAGCAGCGCGGCAATGAGCGCGTACCACCAGAACCGGTCGCCGATGCGCTTGAGGTCCGCCGCCATCTGCACCTTTCCAAAGCCGCCCACCAGCAGCGCCACGCCCCAGACAAAGGGAAGAAGCTCCGCCAAGAAGAGGGGATTAAACAGCAAAAGCAGCGCAAAGCACAGTGCCACCAATCCGGCGGCCAGCTGCAGTCCCATCACGCCGTCCAGAACGCTGCCCCGCAGGTAGGATACGATGGAGCGCACGCCCACCGCGAACAGCAGAATCGCCAGCGCCACGTTGGCGATGCTCAGCGCAAGGTTGGGCATAATGAGCAGAAGCAGGCCGCATATCAGGTAAAACGCGATGGCGGTCCAATAGGAAGAATTGCGGTTAAAGTCACGGGTAAAGATCGACATAGAGGTTCATTCGCTCCTTTTCTTGAGACGGACAGGTCGGTTGCCTTACTTGCCGAAGAAGGCGAAGATGGTTTCGATCACGCGGGCGCAGTCCGCTTCGGTCAGCTCGTAGAACATGGGCAGGCGCAGCAGGCGCTCGCTCAAGGCGGTCGTGTAGCGGTCCTCTCCGGCAAAGCGGCCATATTTGAGGCCGGCTGTGGCGGAATGCAGCGGGATGTAATGGAACACGGCACAGATGTCATGCTCGGCCAGGTGAGCGATCAGCGCGGAGCGCTCCTCAAGGCTGCGCAGCTTGATGTAGTACATGTGCGCGTTGTGCACGCAATCGGCGGGCACCTTCATGCGCTCGATCAGGCCGCGCTGCTCCAGCGGCGCCAGCTCCCCGTCATACTGTTCCCAACGGGCCATGCGCGCGGCGGAGATGGCCGCGCGCTGCTCCAGCTGCGCCAGCAGGTAGGCGGCGTTGAGTTCGCTGGGTAAAAAGGAGGAGCCGATGTCCACCCAGGTATATTTATCCACCTGACCCCGATAGAAGCGGCTGCGATCGGTGCCTTTCTCCCGGATGATCTCGGCGCGCTCCACCATATGAGGATCGTTGAGGATGACCGCGCCGCCCTCGCCCATGGAGTAGTTCTTGGTCTCGTGGAAGCTGAAGCAGCCCACGTCGCACATGGAGCCGGCTGGGCGGCCCTTGTAGAAGGATCCCACGGCCTGCGCCGCATCCTCCACCACGGCCAGCCCGTGCTCGCGCGCGATGGCGTTCAGTGCGTCCATGTCGCAGCACACGCCCGCGTAGTGCACCGGCACGATGGCGCGCGTGCGGGGCGTGAGCGCGGCGCGCACGCATTCCGGGTCCAGATTCATGGTGTCGGGCTGCACATCCGCAAAGACAATCTTCGCGCCGCGCAGGGCAAAGGCGTTGGCCGTGCTCACAAAGGTGAACGACGGCATGATCACCTCGTCTCCGGGCTTGATATCCAGCAGGATGGCCGCCATCTCCAGCGCCGAGGTGCCGGAGGTGGTCAGAAGGGCCTTGGGCGCGCCGGTCATGGCCTCCAGCGCCTCGTTGCAGCGGCGCGTAAAGGGACCGTCGCCGCAGATCTTGCGGCTTTGAATTACCTGTGCCACGTAATCGGAGCATTGCGGCACGTACGGGGGAATGTTGAAGGGCAACAACGGTTTTCGCCTCCCCTGAATCTGTCGGTTCACAAACATGATTATAACACGGCCGGGCCGTTCTGTCATGGGGCATTTGCCGCAATATCGCTTAAACCGTCCAAAAACAGCGAAACGATGTCGATATCGCTGGTCCGGTACAGCATGCGGCTGCCCACCACGTCCTCAACCTCATTGACCACGGGACGGCCGCGGTCGTTCATCAGGTCCACGCCCGCCAAAGCGAGCGGCGCGCCCGCGCGCGCGAAGCGGTCGATGACCGCCTGCGCCAGGGCGCGTTCCTGCGGGGTGAGCGTATGCAGGGCGACGCCGCCGCCGCGCTTGAAGTTGCTCACCACGCCCTGCGCCGCCGTGCGCATCACTCCGGCCACGATGCGCCCATGGACAACGTACACCCTGAGGTCCTGACCGGCGCCGTCCGCCACGGCCTGCTGCAGGGCCGGCTGGGGCAGAATGGCGGCGGCGGCCTTGCGCCATTCCCGCTCGTCGCGTACGAGGGTTACGCGGTCGCCGCCATGGCTGCAGGCGGGTTTGAGAATGACGGGAAAGCGCGTGCCCGGCGGCGGCGCGGCGGCCGCAGCGGGCAAAAAGACGGTCTCCGGCATGGGCAGGCCGCTAAGAAACTGATGCGTGACGCGCTTGTCGTTGCAGATGGCACAGACGCGTGAGCAGTTAAAGACCGGAACGCCCATTCGTTCAAAGTGGAAGCTGATCAGACTGTCGCGCTGGCGCGAGAGGACTGCGCGGGGTCGGGCGGGCGAGCCTGCGCGCAGGCAGATGGGCGCACCGGAAGCATCCATGCTCAAGGTCAGCTCCCGTGTGGTCACGGGCACGATCTCCAGTCCGCGCGCGCGTCCCCGGTCGCGCATCAGATCCGCGAATCCCAGGTTGAGGGCCAGGTCAGCCTCGTCATACAGCAGCCAAAGCGCGTTCATTCAGCCCTCCAACCTGCGGGCGATGTGCCGCATGATCTCCACGGCCATGTTCACGCCCGTGCATTCCAGCGTGGTTTTGAAATGCGCGTTGGAATTGACCTCGCACAAAAGCGGGCCGTCCCGGCCAAAGAGCACGTCCACCCCCGCAAAGTCCAGCCCCAGCAGCTCCGTGGCCCTAACGGCCAGCTCCGCTTCCGCGCGGGTGGGGGAATAGGGGGCCATCGCGCCGCCGCGGGTGAGGTTGCTGCGGAAATCGCCGTCGGTGCTCTGGCGCAGCATGCAGGCCACCACGCGGCCGCCCACCACGTTGATGCGCGCGTCACGGCCGTAGCTTTCGTGGATCAGCTCCTGGAACAAAAGCGGCGTGCCTGCCAGCGACTGCACCTTCTGGCACAGCGCGTCCACGTCATGGAACAGGTACACCTGCTGCCCGAAGGAGCCGAAGCATTCCTTGAGCACCACGGGAAAGCCCAGCGCGCGGGCCGCTTCCACGGCGAAGCCCGCCTGCGGATAGCCGACGTTGGCAAAGGTTTTGGGCGCAAGGATGGTGCGCGGCATGGGGATGCCCGCACCCCTGAGCCTGAGCCAGGTCAGGGCCTTGTCATCGCAGGCCAGGATGGCCGCGGCGCTGTTGAATACGCGCATGCCCAGCTGCTCCAGCTGCAGGGCCAGCTGCACGTCCTTGTCCCAGAAGAGCACAAAGTCAAACGCCTCTGCCGCGAAGGCGCCCGTGGCCACCTCGCAGCACAGCTCGGCATTGGTGCGCACATCCAGCTCCATGCCCTCGCCATGCGCGGCGGAAAGCAGGGTGTGGTAGATATCGTCAAACTTGGTGGTGCGCAGAAAAGCGTTGACCACCATCAGCCCGTGCAGCATAGCCGGTTTTCCTCCTTCACTTCCCAAGGGCGCGAAGCATTGCGCCAAGGCCTTCCACAGCTTCGGCTAGGGCGGCAAGCACGTCGCCGAAACGCTCTTGAGGGCTGTCCTCCATCAAAAGCGCGCTGTTGATTTCCAGCTGCATCGCCGCAGCCCCCGTCCGAGCCGCCGTGGCCGATACGGTATGGGCCGCCGCCGCGGAAAAGGGGTCGTCCAGCGTGACGGGCAAAAGCCCCCTGCACGCGAATGCCTTCCGCACCAGGACCGGCGCGACTGAAAGGCCGCGCAGATGCCGCCCCCATCCTGTGCCGATGCACAGGGCCATGGGGCGGTCCGGCCTGAGCTGGTGCAAATCCAGCACGAAGCGAACGCCCTCCTCCCGGATCAGCCGGCACACCTCATCCCGGTAGGGGCTGGTGGGATCGTGGTTGGCGTCGTCCGTCAGATGACGCGATTTATAGAGGCACGGCACATCATAGCGGCGGTTAAGCAGCAGGCAGAGCATGCCGGTATAGCGCTCGGCAGCCTTGAGGCGGCCCGAACGCGTCTGCAGCACCGCATGCGGCGCGCTCAAGAGCACAGGCCCGCGCCCGGCGAGCGTCACAAACGACTGCGGATGGGTTTCGTCGGAAAAGTAGCGCAGGGCCTCCAGGGCCTCGCCGTCCATGCCGCCGCCTCCCCTGATTTTGATTGAAGGAAACGCCGTTAGTCTAGCATGGGGCAAAGCGGTTGTCAATTCCGCCGGA
>CALVNG010000127.1 GCA_944349545.1 uncultured Eubacteriales bacterium | reverse complement strand
AGCCGTATCCGAAAATCATCGGATACGGCTTTGAACCGTCTGCGTCTCAGTCGCGTTCCCACTCGACCATATCGCCGGTGGTCGCGTTGATGGCAAATTCGTAGCGGGTGCCGTTGAGAGTGGCGTCGCCCTCCCAGAAGTAGCGGCCGTCATCCTCGTCCAGCTTGATCTTGACAATTTCCGCGCCGGGCTTGAGGGTGGCGATCTGCGCGCGCGCCGCTTCCTCGGTCATCATGCCGTCCGCAGCGTATTCGCCGACGTAGAGCTCGCGCTCCAAAATCGTGCCGTTCTCGGCGTTCAGATCCAGCGTGCCGTAGAGGCCGTCGGTCACGAGGAACACCTCGATCTCGTGGTTGCCGTCGTCGATTTCCTCATCCTTGCGCACGATCTCCGCGCCGGGGTACGCTGCCTCCACCGCGGCCGCCACAGCCTCGTCGGTCAGCGTGGTGGAGCGGGCGTTGGAAGCGCTCTTGAGCTCGCTTTCAATCTTGACCACCGCGCCGGTGGTGGGATCGACCTTGATTTCGTACTTCTCCCCCGTGGCCTCCACGCGGAAGGTCAGCTCGTGCATGCCGTCATCCATCTCGGTGCGGGTCAGTGTAGCTTCGGCGGGTACATAGGCGCGGGCGGCGGTTTCCGCCTCGGTATCGGTCAGGGCCAGGGCGCCGCCGGCGATCATCAAAGCGGCCAGAAACGCCAGAATCATGGTCATCTTTTTCATCTTTATTTGCTCCTTTCTCTGTGCTCTCTTGAGCACGGTCAGAGTATAGCAAGACAAGATGAAAGAAAAATGAAAAATCAAAATTTATTTTCGGGAAAATATCACGCGGATCTCGGTCCCTTCTCCGGGCGCGCTCCGCACCTGCGCATGCGCGCCATGCCGCTCGATGATCCACCGCGCGATGGCCAGGCCCAGGCCCGTTCCCTCCGAATGCCTTGAACTGTCCGCACGCCAGAAACGGTCCCACATGCGGTCCTGCTCCTCAGGCGTCATGCCCACGCCGTCGTCGCGCACGGTCAGGCATACGCCATCCGCCTCGCCTGCCAGCGTCAGCCACGCATGCCCGCCAGGCCGTCCATAGCGGATGGCGTTGCCCAGCAAATTTACCGCCAGCCGCGTCAGCAGCGCGGGATCCGCCTTGAGCCATACACCCGGCTCGACCCGCGTCTCCAGCGCGATGCCGGCCTCCTCCGCCACCGGCTCCAGCTCGCGCGCCACCTCCAGCGCCAGTCGGGAGACATCCACCTCCTGCATCTCCACCGGCACGCGCCCCGCGTCCATGCGCGACAGCGCCAGCAGCTGCGCCACCAGCCGACTCAACCCGTCGGTGCGCTCCATAATCTCCGCAATCAGCGCCTCGCGGCGGCCGGGGTCCGGCTCATCCATGGCCTCCTGGCAGAGCAAACGCACGGCGTTGAGCGGCGTGCGCAGCTCATGCGCTGCGTCCGAGGTGAACTGCCGCTCTCGCCGGAAAGCTTCGTCCAGGCGCTCCAGCATGCCGTCCAGCGTGCGCGACAGGCGGGTAAGCTCATCCCTCCCGCCATGAAGCCCCACGCGGCGGCCAAGATCGCCGCCGCTCAGGATGGCTTCCGCCGTAGCAGCCATGCGATCCACCGGCCGGAACGCGCCCCGCGCGATCAGGAAGCCGCCCAGCGCGGTAAGGCCGATCATCAGCGGAAGCAGGATCAGCGCGACCCGCAACACCAGGACATAGGCAGCCGCCTCCGAATCCGCCGCCTTGACGCAGCGCATCCATACTGAGCTGCGGCTGTCAAAGGTGAGCTGCGTATCCAGCACATACCATTCCAGGCCCCCGGAAGCCGTGCGGCGGACGATTCCCGCTTCAAAGGGCAGCTCCACGCGCGTGCGGCCGTAGATGAGCGTGCCGCCGCCCGTGTAAAGCGCGATGTGCACGTCCGGGATGTCATCCAGATCGTCGTCGATTTCCAGGTTGCCGCTTTCGTATTCCAGCTGCGACTGCGCCAGCACGGATGCGGCGTTCAGTGTATCGCTGTAGTATTCAAAGGCGCTTCCCTGGGCCGCGACAAAGAGCAGCCCGCCCATCAGCCCCGCCGTGAGCACGGCTAGCAGCGTGTACCAGAGCGTCATTTTCAGCTTGATGCCCATGGCGGCCTCCCTCACTCCTCCTCTCGCAGCACATAGCCCACGCCTCGCACGGTATGAATCAGTTTCTTTTCAAAGGGGTCGTCCACCTTCTTGCGCAGGCTGCGGATGTAGACGTCCACCATGTTGGAGGCGCCCTCATAATCCATACTCCACACGTTTTCCAAAATGCGGTCGCGCGAAAGCACCATGCCGGCGTTGCGGATGAGATACTCCAGAATGGCGTATTCCCGGCTGGTCAGGCGCAGCTCAACTCCCGCGCGCGCAGCCTGGTGGCGGCTGGCGTCCAGCGTGAGATCCCCCAGGGAAAAACGGTTGCCCGTGGCCTTCTGCCGCCGGGCCAGCACATGGATGCGCGCCAGCAGCTCCTCATAGGCGAAAGGCTTGACCAGGTAATCGTCCGCGCCGGCGTTCAAGCCCCCCACCCGATCCTCAATGGCGTCTCGCGCGGTCAGAAACAGCACGGGCGTATCCGTGCCCCGCTCCCGCATGCGCCGCACGGCCTCCAGCCCGTCCATTCTGGGCATCATGATATCCAGCACGATCACGTCATAGCGCACCACGCCGCTCAGCTCCAGCGCCTCCTGCCCGTCGTGGCACACGTCGGCGGAAATATGATCGCTCTTGAGCCGGTTTTTGAGCAACACGGCCACCCGACGGTCATCCTCGGCAACCAGCACACGCATAGAACATCCCTCCCGCTGGGTCCATTATATCCGCCGTATCGCCGGCTGGCAAGCGCGCGCATGCGGAGATTTATCATCCGGACAATAATATCCGTTTTTTGCGGCAAAATGTGAAGATTTTGTTTCATTTCCTCTTGATTTTTTTCATAGCTGGCTATACAATGTAAACATCCTTTGATATTTACTGCCTTTTTGGCTTGCGGATAGCACTGGAATGGAAAGGAAGAAGCCCATGGCCAAACGGATTCTTTTGGTAGACGACGAGCCTCTGATCGTAAAAGGTTTGAAATATACGCTTGAACAAGAGGGCTTTGAAACCGACTCCGCCGCCGACGGCGAGGAGGCGCTGACCAAGTTTTTTTCGGGTCATTTCGATTTCATCCTTCTGGACGTGATGCTGCCCAAAATCGACGGCATCACGGTATGCCAGCGCATCCGTGAGCACAGCAACGTGCCCATCATCATGCTGACCGCCAAGGGCGAGCAGATCGATAAGATTCTGGGTCTGGAATACGGCGCGGACGATTATATGACCAAGCCCTTCAACATTCTGGAGGTCAAGGCCCGCATCAAGACCATCATGCGCCGCGCCTCCGGCAACGTGCAGAGCGAGGCCCGCAAGGTGGTGCGCGTGCACGACATGGAGATCAACGCCATCAACCGCTCCGTAACTCTGGGTGGCAAGGAGGTACGGCTGACGGCCAAGGAGTTCGATCTTCTGCAGGTTTTTGTAAACAACCGCGGCAAGGTGTTCAGCCGCGAGGCCCTGCTGGAAACCGTTTGGAAGTACGACTACACCGGCGACGCGCGCACGGTGGACGTGCATATCCGCAGGCTGCGTGAAAAAATCGAGCGCAACCCCGCCCAGCCGGAATTCATCTTCACCAAGTGGGGAGTGGGCTACTATTTCACCGATAAGGATTAACACGCCGTTTACCTCCATCCGCTGGAAAATCCTTTTCGCCTTCCTGCTCATTGTGGGGGTGAGCTACTATGTGGTAGCCACCTCGCTCATCGGGCTGGTGGGCGATTATTTGTTCGACGACCGCAAGCAGCAGGACCGCGCCAGCACCAATCAGCTTGCCGAGGAACTTGCGCCGCTGTACCTGTCGGCCCAGACGCAGGCGCTGCAGGAGCGGCTGGAGGCCGCCGCGGCCGAGCTGGGCGCGCGCCTGATGGTACTGGACATGAGCGGCAAGGTGCAAGCCGACAGCAAGAGCGAGCTCAACGGCTCCCGCATGGAACTGCCGGAGGTGGCCAGCATCCTGTCCGAGGGAAAGACGGAGGATTACGGCGTCCACCAGACGGAGAGCAAAAACGCAGCGCTGGACGTCCTGGGTTTTTTCCGTCCCTTCGATCAGGGGGTGGAGTGGGTGGCCTATTCCACGGCGGGGCTTATCCAGAACGGGCAGACCATCGGGGTGCTGCTGCTGACCTCGCCCATGCAGGGCACGATGGAGCGGCTGTTCACCCTGCAGGATAAAATGATTCTTTATTTCCTTATTGCTGCCGGGGCGGCCATGGTGATCGCGCTGGTGTTTTCGCGCGTGATCACGCGGCCCATCGTATCGCTCACGCGCAGCATCCAGCGCATGGGGCGAGGCGACCTGTCCGTGCGTGTGCCCGTCAAGGGCAGCGGCGAGCTCCGCCGCCTGTCGGAAACCTTCAACACGATGTCCGAAAAGTTGGAGATGCTCGACAAGAGCCGCAACCAATTTGTGTCCAACGCCAGCCATGAGCTCAAAACCCCGCTGGCCACCATGAAGATTCTTTTGGAAAGCATCATCTATCAGCCCGACATGGACGCGGGCATGCGCACCGAGTTCCTGACCGATATCAACAAGGAAATCGACCGCCTGAACCTGATCATCGGCGACCTGCTGACCTTGGTAAGCATGGATTCCAAGACCATGCGCTTAAACCGCACCACCTTCAGCCTGGCCCAGGTGGTCACCGACACGGCGCACCGCCTCGCGCTGGTGATGGAGAAGCGTCATCAGGAGCTTAAGCTCCAGCTCAACGACCGCTGCGACATGTACGCCGACTGCGCCAAATTGACGCAGGTTGTGTACAACCTGATGGAGAACGCCAGCAAATACACCCAGGAGGGCGGCGTGATCCGCGTGCGGCTGATCCGCTCCGGCCGGGATGCCATCTTAAGCGTATCGGATAACGGTCCCGGCATTCCCAAGGAGGATCAGTCCCATATCTTTGACCGCTTCTACCGCGTGGACAAAGCCCGCAGCCGCGACACCGGCGGCACGGGTCTGGGGCTGAGCATCGTTCATCAGATGGTGCTGATGCACGGCGGCACCGTGACCGTGGACAGCGAGGAGGGCAACGGCGCCACCTTCACGGT
>CALVNG010000126.1 GCA_944349545.1 uncultured Eubacteriales bacterium | reverse complement strand
GAGCTGGAGAAGGAAATCTACCGCGAGTCCGGCCAGACCTACGCCCTGGGCGCCCTGCCGCGCATCCTGTGGGTCAAAAACAAGCTGCCCGAGCTTTACGCGCGCGTGAAAACCGTCAGCATGTTCAACGACTGGCTCATCTACAAGCTCACCGGCGTGCTCAAGACCGAGCCCAGCAACGGCTGCACCACCGGCATCTTCGATCTGCAAAAGCGCCGTTGGGACGCCGCCATCATGCGCAAGGTAGGCCTCAAGGACGATATCTTCCCGCCCGTGGCCGAGTGCGGCGAGGTGGTCAGCCGGGTCAATGCCAGGGGCGCGGCGGACACGGGCCTGAAGGAAGGCACCACGGTCGTGGCCGGCGGCGGCGACGCGCAGCTGGGCTGCATCGGCGTGGGCGTGGTGGACAACGGTCAGGCCGCGGTCTTTGGCGGCAGCTTCTGGCAGTACGAGTTCAACACCGACAGCGGCAAGACCGACGCGGACTGCCGCGTGCGCGTCAACTGCCATGCCGTGCCCGGCCTGTGGCAGTACGAGGCCCTGGCCTTCAAGCCCGGGCTGGTGATGCGCTGGTACCGCGACGCCTTCTGCCAGGAGGAGGTCCGGCGCGCCAAAGAGCTGGGCACCGACCCCTATCAGCTGATGAACGAGCAGGCCGCCAAAGTGCCCGCGGGCAGCTACGGCATGATGTGCGCCTTCAGCGACGTGATGAACTACATCGCCTGGCGGCACGCGTCCCCGACGTTCACCAACTTTGACTTCGATCCGGAGAAGTTCAACAAGTACACCTTCTACCGCGCCATCATGGAAAACACCGCCATGGTGACCCGCGGCCACCTTGAGCTGGTACGCGAGGCCACCGGCAACGCCCCGCAGGAGATCGTCTTTGCGGGCGGCGCCAGCAAGGGCGACATCTGGTGCCAGATCCTGGCCGACGTGCTGGGACTGCCGGTCAAGGTGCCGGTGGTCAAGGAGGCTACGGCGCTGGGCGCGGCCATTCTGGCGGGCTACGGCGTGGGCGTGTTCACCGACATCAGCGCCACCGCGCGCCGCCTGGTCAAGTGGGACAAGACCTTCACGCCCAACGCGGAAAACCATCAGGTCTACGAGCGCATGTACGGCCCGTGGCGCGAGATGTACAGGGCGCAGCTCAAGCTGGCCGACGACCGGGTGACCCGCTTCATGTGGGCCGCGCCCGGCCTGTAAGCCGTTGACATATATCCATACAAGAGGAGAAGGAGAGAGGCAGTCATGTTTACGCTCAATGAAAACGACCGCGAATACCGCTTCGGCGACAGCGGCCCCAAGTATCTCATGAAAGGTCCGCGCAGCAACTTCGCTGTGGTTCAGTTCCAGGCCGGTCAGGACTTCAAGGCGCACTACCACAACGTCATGGAGGAGAACTTCTTCATCCTGGAGGGCGAGGTGGACATCGTGGTGGACGGCACGGTGCATCACCTCAGGCAGGGCGACCTGATTCATATCGAGCCCGGCGAAATCCATTATGTGATCAACAACTCCACCGCTCCCGTGAAGATGATCTCCACGCTCGCCCCCTTCACCGACCCCGACAAGATCGAGGTGGACAACTACACCTACTGAGACAAGCGCAAAAGCGCGAGCAGGCGGCCGCCGGAACAACCCGGCGGCCGCCTCTTTTGTCAGATCCTTTCCAAATAATGCTTGAAATTCAGGCCCGCCACGGCCTCCACCAGCGGCTCGTCAAAGCCCCGGCGGCGCATGCCGTCCAGCAGCGCGGGGATGTCGCCTGCGTTTCGCAGGCCTTCCGGATGGGTTTCGATGCCGTCGAAATCGCTGCCAAGGCCCACATGCGCTTCGCCGCCCAGATCGCAGATATGGGCGATGTGGTCGATCACCCGGTCGAGGTCTGCCCGGTTGTCGTTGCTCAAAAACAGGGGATAGAAGTTGACGCCCACATAGCCGCCCGCCTCAAAGAGGCAGCGCAGCTGATGGTCCGTCAGGTTCCGCGGATGATCGCACAGCGCGCGGGCGCAGCTGTGTGAGGCCAGGGGCGGCGCCTGCCCGTCCAGCAGGTCGTAAAAGCCGCGCTCGTTCAGATGGGATACGTCCACCGCCATGCGCCGGCTGCGCATGCGGCGCACGATGTCCCATCCCAGCGGGGTCAGGCCCTCGCGGCTTCCGGTGAGCGCGGGGTGCGCCACGCCGTTTTCATTGTTCCACACCAGCGCGGCCATCCGCACGCCCATATCCGCGAAGCGCTCCACCTGCCCCGCGTCGCCGCCGAAGGCCTCGCCTCCCTCGATGGTGAGCATCGCGTTGGGGACGTCCTCCCGCGCCTCGGAAAGCTCGGTGATCTGCCGAAAGCCCAGCGCCTTCAGGTCCTCAAAGGCCCGCAGCTCCCGCTCCACGATGGTGGGGCGCATCTGCATGCCGCCCGTGCATACGTACAGCGCCAGGCATTGCACCCGCACGCCGCCCGCGGCGGTCAGCAGCTCCTTCGTCACATCCAGCGGCGCGCCGGCGGCGCGGTCCGGCACAGCCAGCTTGTAGAGGGTATCGGCATGCGTGTCGCAAATCAGCATGCGGAGCGCTCCTTTCTTGCGGTCCTGTCTATTCCATCTCGCCGTAATGATTGCTTGGCGTGAGGTCGTATACCACGCGGACGATGCCCTTTACCTCGCTGCGGATGCGCTCGGAGGCGCGCTCCAGCACGTCGAAGGCCAGACGGGCCGCCGTGGCCCCGCCCTGCGACGCCTGCAGCGCGCGCAGGCTGATCGCGTAGGCGCCCGGCTGATCCGGGCTGTCCACCAGGTTGGTGTAGTACTGCCACAGGCGCCTGGCGTACCCGCCCTCGCAAATCTCCTCGCTGAAGCAGGCGTCGGCGGCGCGCAGCACGGCCAGCCGCTCCGGCGTGACCTGACCGAAGATGCGCAGGGCCAGCCCGCTGGCCGGGAAGGGCTGCCGGAGCGCGATGCTGTCAGGCAGGGACAGCGCCGTGGCCAGGCGGCGGACCTCCTCCTTGAACAGATCGCGCACGGGTTCGCAGACGTGCAGGTCGTAGCCGCCCCTGAGATGCTCCATCTCGGCGCCGGCGGAAAAGCCAAACAGCGTGTCGTTGAGATTCGCGCCCATCACGATGGTGCGGATGCCGGGATCATAGCTCAGCTGCTTGATGAGCACCTGCGTCATCAGCTGCGCGGCGATGCGCTCCTTGTCATCCCGGCTGCGCACGCCGGAGAGGGCGTGCAGGAAGGCCTCGCTGGCATCCACATGCGCCACCACAAGCCCCAGGGAATCCATAAAGGTGGAAATGACATTCTCCGGCTCGCCCTGGCGAAACAGGCCCGTATCCACAAACACGCACATCAGCCGGTCCCCTACGGCCATGCTGGCCAGACGCGCGCAAACCGCGCTGTCCACCCCGCCCGATACCGCGCACAGCACGCGCCCTTCCGGCGCGGCCTGACGGATGCGCTCGACCGCCAGCCGGATTATGGCGTCCTCCTCCCAGGAGGCGGCTGCGCCGCAGACGCAGGTGGCGAAGTTGTACAGCAGCTGCGCGCCGTCCGGGTCATTGCGCTCGATGGGGTACTGCACCGCGCAGATGGGCAGCGTCCGGTGACGGAAGCCGATGGGCCGCTCCGTGGCGGTGGCCAGGGGCGAGAGGCATTCGGGCAGACTCAGGTCCGACAGGGAGCGCAGCACGCGCTCGCCGCCCGATATGTTGGTGAACAGCGGATCGGGCTCCAGGCCCAGCGTTACCGCGCCCCTTGGGCAGGCCGCGGGGGAGGCGTCCCCGCCGTAAAAGCGGCACAGTGCAGGCGCCATGCCGCCCAGCGCCAGCACAGGCACGCCGGCCTCCAGCAGCGCGGGGTCCAGGCGCGCCAGCGCGTCCTCCGCGCCGTCGTTGGCGGACAGGACGATTCCCTTTGGCGCGTAGGACAGCACCGTTTCCGCCGGGCTGTCCAGGGCGAGGGGAAGGCTGTATACCTGGCGGTAGCGAAGCGTGCGGGCAATCAGCGCCGATTGCCTGCGGCTTTGACATAAAACCAGAATGGTATCCATGAGCGGTCCTCCTCTGCGGGCGGCGGGAAAAACAGACCGCCGCCGAAAGACAAGATCGGTGCTATACATTCTCCGTTCGGGTCCCAAAACCCTTCCGGACCAGACGGCGATTGCGTTTGCATGTTCTTTGAGACCAAAGATTTACAATCCGGCGCCCCCGAAGGGGGAAGGGGAGCGCGCATCAGGGAAAACAAGGGGTTGTAGAGTTGCGGGAATATTGGTATAATAGACGATGGTATACAGTCGGCACGTATGCCGTCCGCGCCGCGCGCGGCCCGGCTGCTCATGGAGGCCCTTTGGGAGCCAACGGTTCCGGAGGGGGCCGAATCCACCCAACCGAACCAAGGATAAGGAGTGCGACATTTTGAGCGACTACTACCGCAATCACAATCAGTCCAGCGACCCCTTCCAGCCGCCGCGCAACGGAGCGGCAGAGGATGCGGCTCCCTGGGACATGCCCATGGACGCCCCGGAGATGGCGCAGGGGATGCCTGCATGGCAGCAGCCCGGCGTGATGGGCGGCGGTTTCCTGGAGGAGGACCCCGCGCCTTTCGGCGCGGAAATGCAGCAGAGCGGCGTGCCCCTGTTTCAGGACGCCATGGATTTTCGCACCCAGGGGGACGATGCGCCCACCCGCGTCGCAAAGCCGCTTGCCCAGCAGCTGGTGAATAAGCGCACCAGCGTGGGCCGCGGGCCGAGCCCCTTCGAGCGGCCCGCCGCGCCCGTGGCGCAGCCGGCGGACGCCGCGCCCGCGCCTGCGGGCGAACCGGAGCGCACGCAAGCGCCCGCGCCGCGCCGCCGCCGCAGCCGTGTGGCCGAGCGCGCCCAGGAGGCGGCCGTCGAGCCGCCGCAGCCCGTGCCGCAGGAATACGATCCCTTTGAGGCGGGGGACAGCGAGGCCCCCGAAGCGCCGCGCGCGGAGAGGCGCGCCGCCATGCCCGGCGGACGCTATACCGGCGCGCGCACGGCGATGCCGGAAGGCGGCCCGCGCTCCCGCTCCGCCGCGTTGCGCGCCCACGAGGCGGCTCAGCGGCCTGAGGACGAGGCCGCTTCCGCGCCGCGCCGGCCCGGTCCGCGCCCCGCGCAGCCGGGCAGACGCCCTGCGCCCACTCGGGGTCCGCGTCCGCAGCAGCCGGGCCAG
>CALVNG010000125.1 GCA_944349545.1 uncultured Eubacteriales bacterium | reverse complement strand
CGCTGCATTCCCAGCGAAAAGAGCGCGTCCAGTCCGCCGGGGAGCGAACGGCCGGACGCGCCGCGCTCTGGACGGCGCTTCCATGGGTGATGTGCGTGATCTGGGCGCTGTGGTATGCCATGGCCCGCCCCTGGCGCAGCGGCGACGCGCTGGATGTGGGGGAACGACTCATGGGGCTGGCCCGGCATTCGCGCAGCCCGCTGCTCTACGAGTGCGGCGGCCTTATGTGGATGCTGCTGTTGCCCCTGGCGCTGACCGGCTGCGCCGTAAGCGGCGAAAAGCTGCTGCGTTCCACCCTGCCCCGTGTGCCCCGCTCGGTCGCGGCGCTGCTCCCTTTGCTGCCGGGTGCGGCGGCGGCGCTGATCTGGCCGGACGATCTGCTGGGCGCGCTGGGTTGGGCGCTGCCCTGGCGCGCGCTTATCAGCGCCGCGGCGGGTGGTGCGCTCTGGGCGCTGTCAGCCCGGAAAGGAAGGGAGGCGCATGCCGGATGAAACGCGCATGGCTGCTGTGCGCGCTGCTGGCGGTGGGTCCGCTGCTGGGCGCGTGCAGCTACGCGTCTCTGGAGCGGCAGGTGTACCCCATCTGCCTGAGCGTGGACCTGGACGAAAAGGGACGGTATCAGGTAGGCGTGCAGGCGCCCCAGAGCAGCACCGAGAGCGGGGCGGCGGCCTATGATCTGCTGACTGCCACGGGGGACAGCTTTTCCGACGCGATGCGCGTGCTATCCGCCTCAACGCCCTACCCGTTCAACTTTTCGCAGGTGCGCCTTTGTCTGCTAAGTTACGATCTGGCGTCCACCACGCACCTCCGCCCGCTGCTGCGCACGCTCTTTGAGATGCCCAGCATGCGGCCCGACGCCTATGTGATGGTGGCGCTGGGCAACGCGGCCGAGGTGATGGCCGCCCAAAAGCCGGACCTGGGCATGCGCCTGAGCACGCATCTCAACCTGCTGTTTGAGCAGCTTCGCCAGGAGAGCATGCTGCCCTACAGCAGCCTTTCAGCGTGTGTGCAGGAGCTTGGCGACGGCAAGGCGGACCCGCTTCTTTGCATCTGCGCCGTGAACCGGAGCCTCGTGCCGGACCAGGACAACAGCGGCGGAGGCGCTTCCGGCGATCCGCCGAGCGGATCAGGTCAAAGCGGCGGGGGCGGTTCGGGGGCGGACGCCGCCGCCTTCGCAGGCGGCGAACCTTGGGCCGGCGACCTGCTGCCGGAGGACATTCTGGCGGGCCTGCTGCCGCAGACCAGCGTCAACCCCGTCGAATACCTGGGCAGCGCCGCCGTGAGCGAGGGACGGGTGAGCGGCCTTTTGACCGCGCGCGAGACGCAGATTGCCACGCTGGCCATGATCGAGGGACGGCGCGCCGTGGCCATCGACGGGGAGCAGCTCCAGCTTCAGCTGTTTTTGCCTGCGAGCAGCGCCCTGGCGCAGAACCGGGACGAGGTGCAGGCCGTGCTGGAAAAGCTTAAGGCTCTGGGCTGCGATTCCTTCGGCTTTGGCTGGCATGCCGCCGGCGCGTTTTATACGGATGCGCAGCTGGAGGCATACGGTTTTCGCCGGCGCTTCAGGGAGGCGCAGATCGTGACCGCCGTGGAGTGAGAGATCGCGGCGCCTTCCCTGCGTTACGGAGAGAGCGAAAAAAACAGGCGCCATTGATTATTGGCAGGCCCCTCCCAGAAATCTGGGGAGGGGCGCTTTGCGCGCTTTTGGCGATGCGCGCCCTTGCTTTGTGAAAAGCAAGAAACATAAAATTTACAGCAATGAATTGAATGGCGCGCTTTTGTACGGCATGTTACAATATCACCATGAAAAGGGTGCATGCCCTTGTGCAACTTGACCGTTCTATGCAACGAAGGAGGCGTTTGTCTATGAAGAAACTTGTCAGCCTGTTCCTGGCGCTGATCCTGGCGCTCGGTCTGAGCATCCCCGCGATGGCCGAAGGCACCACCCTGAGCGTTGCCGCGATCGAGACCGCTTACGGCTCTGAGATCTGGCAGGAAGTCACCGCCGCGTTCACCGAGCTCACCGGCATCCAGGTGGACCTGGTGACCGACAAAAACCTGGAGGATGTCATCTCCGCGCCCATGAAGGCCGGCGACTTCCCCGACGTGGTGCACCTGGCCACCGGCCGTCCCGCCGCTCTGACCGAGACCCTCATCAAGGAAAACCTGCTTGAGGACATCACCGACGTGCTGAGCATGACCGTGCCCGGCGAAGACAAGCTGGTGAGCGAGAAGATCGCCGGCGGCTTCACCGAGAGCTCCCTGACCAATCCCTACGGCGACGGCAAGACCTACATGGCTCCCATGTTCTACAGCCCCTGCGGCCTGTTCTACAACGCCGGCCTGTTTGAGGAAAAGGGCTGGGAAGTGCCCGAGACCTGGGATGAGATGTGGGCGCTGGGCGACACCGCCGCTGCCGAGGGCATCGCGCTGTTCGCCTATCCGACCGCCGGCTACTTCGACGCGTTCTTCTACGCGCTGCTCTACGAGTGCGGCGGCCCCGAGTTCTTCACCCAGGCGACCAACTACGCCGAGGGCATCTGGGACACCGAGGAAGCGCAGCTCGCCTTTGACATCGTCGCCAAGCTGGCCACCTACACCGAAAAGTCCGTTCCCTCCAACGCCAACAACGACAACTTCACCAAGAACCAGCAGCTGATCCTGGACAACAAGGCGCTCTTCATGCCCAACGGCAACTGGGTGATCGGCGAAATGGCCGACGCTCCCCGCGCTGAGGGCTTCAAGTGGGGCTTCACCGCTCTGCCGGCCGTGACCGAAGGCGGAGACCGCTACAGCTACACCTGGTTCGAGCAGCTCTGGATTCCCTCCGAGGCTGCCAACAAGGATGCCGCCAAGCAGTTCGTGGCCTTCATGTACTCCGATGTGGCCGCCGAGATCTTCGCCAAGGGCGGCGCGATCCAGCCCATCGTCGGCTTCGCCGATAAGCTGGAAGGCGACAACAAGATCTACTACTCCATCTATGACAACGGCGCGAAGGCCGCTCTGGGCAGCTTCGCCGCCACCGATCCCGTCGAGGGTGTGAACTTCGCCGACACGGTGTTCGGCACGATCAACTCTCTGGTCAGCGGCGACAAGACCCAGGAGCAGTGGATTGAGCAGATCAAGACCGACAGCGACCTGCTCCGTCAGGCGCTGAAATAAGGTCCGCCATCCGCCGGCCGCGGCAAGCAGGAAGCTGCTCGCCGCGGCCTTTATCATCGGTCCGGCTTTCGTGAGAGGAGGAAAACGCCTTGGATAAGCAAAAGGGGAGAGGCGGGTTCATTGCAATGTGCGTTCTGCCGGCAGTGCTCCTGTTTTTTGTCTTCATGATTTTGCCCACCTTCAACATCTTTCGCATGTCCCTGTACAAATGGGGCGGCTTTTCGTCCAACCGCACGTTCGTGGGGTTTGAAAACTTCACCAAGCTCTTCAGGGATATGAAATTCCTGCAGTCCGTGGAAAATACCCTGCTGCTCATCGTGGTGGTCAGCGTGATCACCATGTCGCTGGCCATTATCTTTGCGGCCATCCTGTCCCGCGAAAAGATCAAGGGGCAGAACTTCTTCCGCGTGGTGTTCTATATCCCCAACATCCTGTCCATCGTGATCATTTCCGCCATCTTCTCGGCCATCTATGACGCCAACAACGGCATGCTCAACTCCATCCTGGCGCTGTTCAAGGGCGCGGATGCGGAGCCCGTCTACTGGCTGGGCGATCAGAGCATCGTGATCTACAGCCTGGCCGGCGCCATGATCTGGCAGGCCATCGGCTACTACATGGTCATGTACATGGCTTCCATGGCCTCCATTCCGGAGTCGCTCTACGAGTCGGCCAACCTGGAGGGCGCCAGCCGCATCCACCAGTTCTTCCACATCACTTTGCCGCTGATCTGGACCAACCTGCGCACCACACTGACCTTCTTCATCATCTCCACCATCAACATGAGCTTCATGTTCGTCAAGGCCATGACCTCCGGCGGCCCGGACGGCAGCACCGAGGTATTCCTCAGCTACATGTACAAGCAGGCTTACACCAACTCCTCCTATGGCTACGGCATGGCCATCGGCGTGGTGGTGTTCGCGTTCTCCTTCGCGCTCAGCGCCATCATCAACGCCATCACCAAGCGCGATGTGCTGGAATACTAAGGAGGCGGCAACATGAAAGAAAAGCGCAAGCCTCGCTTCACCGGCGAACAGCTCTACCACATCTTCATCTATGTGGTTCTGGCCATTCTGGCCATCTCCATCCTCATCCCTGTGGCCTGGGTCTTCATGGCCTCCATCAAGCAGAATGTCGAGTTCTATGGCAGCCCCTGGGCGCTCCCCATGGGCGTGTACTGGCAGAACTTCGTGGATGCCTGGACAACGGCCCGCATGGGTGAGTTCATGCTCAACTCCGTGCTGACCACGGCCATCGCCCTAGCGCTTTTGCTGGTGGTGGCCCTGCCCGCCGCCTATGTGCTCAGCCGCTTCCGCTTCCGCGGCGTCAAGCTGCTCAACACTCTGTTCATGGGCGGACTGTTCATCAACGTCAACTACATCGTCGTGCCCATCTTCCTGATGTTCGTGGACGCGGACAAGGCGCTGCGCGGCATCGGCATCGACGGCCTGTTCCTCAACAACATCGTGATGCTGGCGGTGGTGTACGCGGCCACGGCGCTGCCCTTCACCATCTACCTGCTCTCGGGCTACTTCGCCACGCTGCCCAAGGCTTACGAGGAAGCGGCCTACATCGACGGCGCTTCCTATACGCGCACCATGGTGAAGGTCATCTTCCCCATGGCCAAACCCAGCATCGTGACCGTGATCCTCTTTAACTTCCTGTCCTTCTGGAACGAGTACATCATCGCCATGACGCTGCTGACCGACCCCAAGGGGCCCAAGACGCTGCCGGTAGGCCTGATGAACCTGATGAAGGCGCAGAACGCCGCCGCCCAGTACGGACAGATGTACGCCGGCCTGGTGCTGGTGATGCTGCCCACGCTGATCCTCTACATCTGCGTGCAGAAAAAGCTGACGCAGGGCATGACCCTGGGCGGCCTGAAAGGATGAGTGAACGATGGAATACACGAAACAGCGCATTCTCACGGCAGTGCGTGTGATCCTGTTCCTGTTTTTCTGCGGGCTGGTGATGCACGGACAGCGAGGGATTTCCTATGCCAATTTGGGTGAAATGACCGTGGGCATCATCGGCATGCTCGTCATCATCTGGGATTACAACCGAAGAAATCGTTGAGGTGACCTGAATGGA
>CALVNG010000124.1 GCA_944349545.1 uncultured Eubacteriales bacterium | reverse complement strand
TCCGCGGGGGAAGCGCCGCCGTGACGGTTGGCCCTGTCCGTTGAAAACTTTGGGTTGACAGAACAAAAAGTTGTGATATCCTCTAGTTAGTTGATATATCATCTATTTCGGAGGGAAATCCGAATGGATATTACACAGCGGAGAATTTCCATCATCGCGCGCGGAGTGGCCAGCTTTGCGACGCGCGTCATGCGCCGTGAGGGCATCGGAGCCTCGGAATTTGATCTTATCCAGATGGTGCGCCGGCATCCGGGCGTGACCCAGGCGGAGGTGTGCCAGCGGCTGGAGATTGACAAGGGCGCCGCAGCACGCCAGCTTGCGCGGCTGGAAGCCAAGGGCTATCTGCGTCGGGAAACCAACCCCGCCGACAGGCGAAGCCGTCTGCTCTACGCCACCGAAAAGGCCGACGAGCTGAAAAACTCCAGAGCGCATCTGGAGGAGGTGTTCTACGAATGGCTGCTGGCCCCCCTGAGCCCGGAGGAACGGGAGGAGCTGGCACGATTGCTTGAAGTGTTGGAGCCGCGCTGCCGGGAGGAATGACGATCCGGCTTTCCCAACGTGAGAGAGAGGATTGCCGCGGATGAGGCGCAGAGGCGGGGAGGTGATCCGGCGTGAGGATGATTTTCCGCTACATGAAGGCCTATGCGCGAAGAATCGCCTCTTCCATGACGGTCAAGCTCCTGGGCGCGGTGACGGAACTGATGATACCCTATATCCTGGAGCACCTGATCGACGAGGTGGTGCCCCTGGGGCAGATGCGGCAGGTGATCCTCTGGGGCCTGCTGATGGTCGCAACAGCGCTCATCACCCGTCAGCTCAACGTATGGGCCAACCGCATGGCCATCGACAACGCGCACAACGTATCGTATGATATCCGGCAGGACCTGTTTACCAAAACAGCCAACCTCTCCGGCGCACAGTTTGACGCCTTCGGCCTGCCCAGTCTCATCAGCCGCATGACCAGCGACAGCTATAACGTTCAGTCCTGTGCGCAAACGCTGCAAACCCTGTGCGTGCGCGTGCCGATGATGCTGCTGGGCGGCATCGCCGTCACCATGATGATGGACGCGGCGCTCTCGGCCATTCTGTGCGTGCTGGTGCCGGTTTTGATCGCGGTTATCCTGGGCGTTTCCCGCTATGGCATTCCGCTCTACCGCAGGGTGCAGGAGCGCCTGGACGACGTGGTGCGGGTGATGCGCGAGGATATCTCCGGCATCCGCGTGGTGAAGGCGCTGTCCAAAACCGAATACGAAAAGCGGCGTTTCGGCCAGAGCAACGAGGCCATGACCCGCGCGGACATCAAGGCCAGCACCATCATGGCCATCCCCGCCCCGCTGATGCAGATGTGCCTGAACATCGGGCTTGCGCTGGTGGTATGGCTGGGCGCGGCAAGGGTGAACAGCGGGCAGATCAAGCCCGGCGTGATTTTGGCGTTTCTGACGTATTTCAACATGGTGCTGCAGGGCGTGATGGGCGTCAACCGCATTTTCATCATGGTCAGCAAGGCCAGCGCTTCTGCCAACCGCATCGCCCGGGTGCTGGACATCAAGCCGGACCAGCGCGTTCTGCCTCCGGAGGAAGCCAAAACGCCCTCCGGCGACGGATTCATCCGCTTTGAACACGTCAGTTTCAGCTACGGCGAAGCCACGGAGCACTCCCCGGCCGCAGGGGAGCGCGACAAGTGCCTCTATGACATCAGCTTTTCGCTCAAACGCGGCGAAAGCCTGGGCATCATCGGCCCCACCGGCTGCGGCAAGAGCACCGTCGTCAACCTGCTCATGCGCTTTTACGATGTGGAGGACGGCGGCGTGTTCGTGGATGGACGGGACGTGCGCACCTATGAAAAGGACGAGCTGCACCGGAAATTCGGCGTGGTGTTCCAAAACGACATGGTGTTTTACAACACCCTGCGGGAAAATATCCGCTTCGGCCGGGAGCTGGACGAATCCGCGCTGGCCCGCGCGGTGGAGGACGCGGTGGCCGCCGAGTATATCGACTCGCTGGAGGAAGGGCTGGAATATCAGGCCGATATCCGGGGTGCAAACCTGTCGGGCGGGCAGCGGCAGCGGCTGCTGATCTCCCGTGCCCTGGCGGGCAATCCGGAGATCCTGATTCTGGACGATTCCTCCTCCGCGCTGGACTACAAGACCGACGCGGCGCTTCGCAAGGCGATTTTTGAGCATCACCGCGATTCCACCACCATCATGGTGGCCCAGCGCGTCAGCTCCATCCAGTCCATGACACACATCCTGGTAATGGACAATGGCCGGTGCATCGGCTATGGAACTCATCGGGAGCTTCTAAGGACCTGCCCTGCCTATCTGGAGATCTATCAGACGCAGATGGGCGCGCTGGCGTAACGCGGAAGGGGGAGACGCAATGCCGCCCAGAGGCCTGGGGGCCAAAAAGGAACGGCCCAAGAACGCGAAGGGCACGACGCTTCGCATCCTGAAATACGTGATGAGCTACCGCTACGTGGTGCTGGCGCTGCTTGTGCTGACGCTGCTGAGCAACGTGGGCAACCTGCTGGGCCCCACCTTTGCCGGCAAGGCCATCGGCGCGGCCGTGGGGGAAGGGCAGGTGGACTTTGACACCGTCGCCTTTTACGCGGGCTGCATGCTGGCCGCCTATCTGCTGGGAAACATCATGTCCTTCCTGGCCACGCAGGGCATGATGCGCATGGGCCGGCGGGTTGCCCGGAAAATGCGTCAGGATGTGTTTGACAAGCTCATGGGTCTGCCGGTCAGCTATTTCGATCGCAATCAGGCGGGTGATATCATCAGCCGCGTATCCTATGACATCGACGTGGTCACCACCAGCCTGTCCGCCGATCTGATTCAGGTTCTGACCAGCGTGGTCACGGTGGCGGGGTCGTTTTTGATGATGTGCTTCATCTCGCCGCCCATGGTGCTGTGTCTGTGCGTAACGCTGCCGCTGGCCGTGTTCTTCACCCGCTACATGGGTCAAAAAACCCGGCCGCTCTACGCCCGGCGCAGCGCGGCCTACGGCAGGATGAACGGCTATGTGGAGGAGATGTTCTCCGGGCAGAAAACCATCCTCGCCTACGCCTATGAGGACGATGTCTGCCGGGATTTCAGCGACATCAACCACGAAGCCGCCAATGCCTACCGCGACGCGGACGCCCTGGGCATGACCACCGGCCCCACCATCAACATGATCAACAACCTGGGACTGTCCCTCATCGGCATGGTGGGCGCCGCGCTGTACCTGCTGGGCGGCGTGGGCATGGAGCAGATTTCCTCCTTCGTGCTCTATTCCCGCAAGTTCTGCGGACCGATCAATGAAATCGCCAACATCATCAATGAAATCTATTCCGCGCTGGCCGCGGCAGAGCGGGTGTTCACGCTGCTGGACGAGGCGGAGGAGCTGGCGGACGCGCCGGACGCGGAGGTGCTCACGCAGGTGGAGGGGGCCGTGGAGACGCGGCACATCAGCTTCGGCTACACACCGGGCAAGCCAGTGCTGCACGATTTGAACCTCAAGGCCGAGCCGGGGCAGACCATCGCCATCGTGGGCCATACGGGCGCGGGCAAGACCACCCTCATAAACCTCCTCATGCGCTTTTACGACGTGGACCGCGGGCAGATTCTGGTGGACGGCCATGAGGTGCGCAAGGTGACCCGGGATTCCCTGCGGCGGGCCTACGCCATGGTCCTGCAGGACACCTGGGTCTTTGGCGGCACCGTTTTTGAGAATATCGCCTACGGCAAGGAGGGCGCCACCATGGAGGAGGTGGTGGCCGCCGCCAAGGCCGCCCGCATCCACAGCTACATCATGCGCCTGCCCCAGGGCTACGACACCGTCATCGGCGAGGACGGCGGCAACATCAGCAAGGGGCAGAAGCAGCTGCTCACCATCGCGCGCGCCATGCTCTACGATACGCAGATGCTCATTCTGGACGAAGCCACCAGCAACGTCGATACCAATACCGAGCAGAAGGTACAACGGGCCATGCAGGATCTGATGCGGGGAAAGACGTCCTTCGTGATCGCGCACCGGCTGTCCACCATCCAGCATGCCGACCGGATTCTGGTGATGGAGCACGGGGACGTGGTGGAGCAGGGTACCCACGAGGAACTGATGGCCCGGCGGGGAACATATTACCGCCTGTATGCCGCGCAGTTTGAATAGGGGAAAGGGCCGAAGAACCCCGCAAAGCTGCGAGCCAAAAAACCGGCCGGTCTCCTGATGGGAAACCGGCCGGTCAGGCTGTCAAAAAACCCTTTTGGGAGGCTCGGAGGGCCGCAGCCCTCCGAATGGAATCCGAATCCAGCGACATGTGCGGTGGATTCGGAAGCCTTGCGCAGCAAGGTTTCCTTGCACGTTTCCCCGGCCGCGCCGCAGGCGCAGGGGAAACGTGTCCTGGCGGAAAAGATCGCCGCAGGCGAGCTTTTTCGACACGCTGACCGGCCGGTCTCCCGATGGGAAACCGGCCGGTTTTGCATATCCCAGCCTCACAGGCTGTCCAGCGAGGCCTGCACCATTTCGCGCGTGGCGTAGTTGAGGGGCGAGAAGCGGCCCTTCAGGGCCTTCTCCAGCTTTTCGCGCGCCGCGTCCTTGTTGCCCTCCTCAATGTCGTACTGGGCCAGGAAATAGAGCGTGTCAATCTGCGTGGGCTTGAGCTCAATGGCCTTTTGGAAGAATTTGCGGGCCTTGGCCTTGTCGTTGCCAAGCCGGTAATAGGTCTGGGCCAAGTTGTCCAGCGTGATGCTGTCCTCATCGTCGTACTCGTAGGCCTCGGTGTTGAAGGCCAGGGCCTTTTCGTAGTCGCCCGCCTCCACGTAGAGATAGCCCAGGGTTTCATAGATCAGGCCGCTGGGCTGCTTGGCGTGCTGACGCTCCAGAAGTTCAATCCCCTTTTGCATTTCGCCCATCTTGTAGACGCAGGAGGCGTAGTTGACAAACAGCTGGCAACGGCTTGCGTCAGCCATGGGATATTTCTGGATCTTCACCAGCAGGTCGCGCGCCTCCTGATATCGTCCGGCCCGGATGAGCAGCACGGAATAGGTCAAAATATAGCGCACGTCCTGAAGCCCCTCGTCAATGGCTTCCTTGTACAGGCGCATCGCGCCTTCCGTATCGCCCTTGGAGAGCTTCGCGGCGGCGCTGCGCGCTTTGAAAACGGTCATGATTCCCATGAGGATGGTTCCTCCTTCTCGGTTGATTTGGCGCACGCGGCGCAAAGCCTTCGCCTGAGACGTGCATATCGGTATTGTAGCGCAACTTGGCGG
>CALVNG010000123.1 GCA_944349545.1 uncultured Eubacteriales bacterium | reverse complement strand
CCCCGTTTTTTCAGGTCAGACCCCTGATGCCTTGCTGCGGGCGCTTCTTAGTAGGCGCGGCCGTCCAGCACTTCCTGGGTCATGGTGATGCCCAGCTCGGACTCGGTGCCGCCCGCGACGAACACGGAGTCAGGCACGTAGGTGATGGCGGGGACTTCCTCGCCGGCCTCCAGCTTGGCGATCAGGTCGGCCACGCCGGCAGCCTGCAGGGGGTTGCACTCGACGTTGCAGTTGATCTCGCCCTCGAGGGTGAGGGTCAGGCCCTGCTTGGTGGCGTCGAAGGAGATCAGGATCACGTCGCCGCCCACGCCGTAGGTGACGCCGGCAGCCTTCATGGCGTCGATGGCGCCGTAGGCTTCGTTATCGTTCTGGCACACGACCACGTTGAACTGGTCGGGGTAGGACTTGAGGTAGCTCTCCATGACCTGCTGGCCGCCGGCCTGGGTGAAGTCGCCGGACTGGCTGTCGAGGATCTTCCACTCGGGATGCTCGGCGGCAACCTGGTTGAAGCCCTCGGTGCGGCCGATGGCGGCGGAGGCGCCCACGGAGCCTTCGATCACCAGGATGTTGGCCTCGGCGCCGTCGAGCTGCTCAGCCAGCCACTCGCCGGCCTGCACGCCCTCAGCCTTGCTGTCGGTGCCGATGAAGCAGGAGTACAGGGAAGGATCGGCGCTCACGGTGCGGTCAGCGATGATGACGGGGATGCCCGCGTCCTGGGCCTCCTGCAGCACCACGTCCCAGCCGGCTTCCTGCACGGGGCAGATCACGATGTAGTCCACTTCCTGCTGGATGAAGTTGCGCACGGCCTCCATCTGGGCGGTGTGGTCGTTGTCGGCGTCCACGAAGAGCAGCTCGTAGCCGTTCTCGGCGGTGAAGGTGTTCTGGTAGTCGAGGGTGTTGGCGGCGCGCCAGTCGCTCTCGTGGCCCACCTGGGCGAAACCGATGGTGATGACGTCCTCGGCGGCGGCGATGGAAACCATGCCCAGCGCAAGGATCAGAGCAAGGGAGATCGCAAGGAGCTTCTTCATGATATAACCTCCATTTATTCGATTGGGCTCTCGCCTCTGTGGTTAAAATTACACCATTTTGCACAGGATGAGAATAAAGCGAATTTCCGATTTGGTTGGAAATCGTTCTTTTCTGCTATCCAAAATCCGCCAAAAGGTTGAATATCGTTTTACTTCGGTTGATTTTCGTTTTCCCTGCGGTACTCGCTGGGGGTCATGCCGACGGTTTTTTTGAACAGATAGCTGAAATAATGGGGGTCGTTGTACCCCACGGCGAAGGCCACCTGGGAGGAGCGCATGCCGCCCAGGCGCAGAAGCTCCTTGGCCTTGCCGATGCGAAGGGCGGTGAGGTACTCGGTGAAGGTGTAGCCCGTCTCCTGGGCAAAGACGGTCGAAAGGCGGCTGTTGGACATGCAGGCGGCGCGGGCCACGTCCTGAAGCATGAGGTTGGGCTCGGCGAAGTGCTGGGAGAGGTAGGCGCGGGCCTTGGCCACGGAGGACCCGCTTCTGGGGCTGTGCTGGTCGCGGTAGCACAGGGCGGTGCGCAGCATTTCGTAGGCGGCGTCCTCGCCCGCGCCGTCGGACCATTCGGCCTTGAGCTCCTGGGCGGGGTCGCCGCCCGCCTCGCGGATGATGCGGCTGGCGGTCATCAGCGCCTCCACATGCAGGTAGTCGGCGGCCACGGCGCTGTGCAGGTCCGCCGCGCCCAAAGAGGCCACGTATTCGCCAAAGACCTGGTCCAGCTCGTCGGCGGCGGCGTACTGCAGCCGCTCGTTGAGGGGGCGCAGGTCCAGGTCCTTGAGGGCGTCGGGGGTGTCGGCGGCCTCGCGCACGCCCACGATGCGCATGGCCGCGTCCGGGCGCGCGGCCATCAGGTGCCGGGTGTGGCGGGCCGAGCGCATGGAGAGGCGGATATCGGCAAAGCGGCTGACGATTTCGCCGATGGCCAGCAAAATGCCGGTGCAGCCGGAGCGCTCCAGCTCGTTGAGGGCGGAGCTGGCGAAGGAATAGGCGCGCTCCTCGGTGTCGTCCTCGCTGTCGCCCAGCACCAGGGCGCGCGCGCCCAGCCTGGCGGCGCACACCTGCACGATGCCGCCGCTGCTTTCGGCCAGGGCGTAGAGCGCGGCGCGCGGCACCGAGAGGGAGCCGCCGGGGCTGGAAAACGCCATGTCGATGACCGCGTAGCACTTGGCGGCCAGGTTGATGCCCAGCGTTCGCATCTGCTCGATCATGGCGGCGGCCTCGCCCTCCTCCATGGGCTCGTCGGTAAAGAGGGAGGACAGCAGCTTTTCCCGGACGAACTGGCTGCCGGAGTGCAGGCGGCGGCGCATGAGGGCCATGTCCTCGCGGGCGCGGCGCTCCTCGGCGAGGCGGGCGGAGATGCGGTCGAGCACGTCCTTGAGCTCCTGGGCGGTGATGGGCTTGAGCAGGTACTCCTTTACGCCCAGGGAGATGGCCTGGCGGGCGTAGTCGAAGTCGTCGTAGCCGGAGAGGATGACCACGCCCAGCCACGGCATCTGGCGCTTGACCTCGCGGCACAGCTGCATGCCGTCCATGAAGGGCATGCGGATGTCGGTGATGAGGATGTCGGGGTTGGCGTCGCGGATCATGGGCAGGGCGATTTCGCCGTCGGGGGCCTCGCCCACGAGCGTGTAGCCGCTCTCCTCCCAGGGGAAGGAGTTGCGGATGCCCTCTCGGATCACGATTTCGTCGTCCACCAGAAAGACCTTAACCATCCACGATCTCCTCTCTTGTTTTTCGCGGCACGCGGAAGCTCACCCGCGTGCCCTCCGGGCCGCTTTCGATGGTGAGGCCCTCGTCCTGGTCGTAGTAGAGGCGGATGCGCCGGTCCACGTTGTTCAGGCCAAAGCCCGTGCCCGCGTTGGCGTAGGGCGCGTAGGCGGGGGGCAGCTCGCCGCGCATGCGGGCGCACACGTCGCGCAGCTGCTCGGGGGTCATGCCCCGGCCCGTATCCTGAACGCAGAAGCACAGAAAGCCGTTTTCCTCGCGGCCCGTCACGGTGATGAGGCCGCCGCCGCGCCTGTCCTTGATGCCGTGATAGATGGCGTTTTCCACCAGCGGCTGCAACAGGAGCTTGAGCACATACACCTCGCCCAGTTCCTGAGGCACGTCGATGCGGTAACTCAGGATGTCGCGGTAGCGGGCCTTCTGGATGGAGAGGTAGCCGGAGAGGTGCCTCAGCTCCTGGGCCAGGGGAATCCAGTCCGCGCCGGAGGACAGGGAGATGCGGAAGAAGTCGCTCAGCGCCCGGGTGATATGGATGACCTCGGCGCTGTGCCCGGCCTCGGCCTGCCAGACGATGGCGTCGAGCGTGTTGTAGAGAAAGTGCGGGTTGATCTGGGCCTGCAAGGTGCGCAGCTCGGATTTTCGCAGGTTTTCCTGCTCCCTGAGGCTCTGCTCCATGAGCGATTCGAGCCGGTCGGCCATGACGTTGATGCCCTCGGTGAGGTTCTTCAGCTCGCTCAGGTCCGTGGGCGGCACGCGGGCGGAGAGGTTGCCGCCGGCCATCATGCCGGCGAAGTGCTCCAGGCGCTCGATGGGGCTGCGGATGAGGCGCGCCATGCGCCGGCCCATGCGCGCGGAGAGGAGGAGCGCGCCCAGCAGAATCAGCGCCTCCAGCGCGGCGGAGAAGAGCACCACGCGGGTCATCTGGCGGTTGCTCTGGGCCGAGAGGCTGATCTGGGCGGAGATGTAGTCCTCCAGCATCGAATCCACCAGCGCGGCCACGTCGCGCACCTCCTCCAGCACGCGCTCGCTCTCCACCACGGGCACGTTGCCGCTCAGGTTTTCCTCGATCTGGCGCACGTACTGGGTCAGGGTTTCCATGGTGCGGCGGGCCACGGTCAATTCCAGGCGCGCGCCGGCCCCGTCCTTGGCGGTCATGGCGTCCAGGGCCTGGTTGACCTGCTCGATGGCCTCGTAGACGCCGCAGGTTTCAAACGTGGCGCGGCCCGAAACGGTGACCCAGACCATTTCCGGGATATCCGTGGAGACGATGGGCTTGAGCGCGGCCACCTCCTCCATGCGCGAAACCGATGCCTGGTACCACGCCGCGTTGACCAGCATCAGCGCCAGGCTGATGACCGCCGGCAGCACCAGAATCGCCGTGAGCGTGCGGGAGGCCATGTTGACCTGGCCGGTGATGCTCTGTCCGCTTCTGAGGCGCTTCACGGTCAGTACCCCCGCGGCGCCAGGTCGCTCAGGTCGTCGAACTCGGTGAATACCTCTTCGTCGGGATGGCTCGTTTTGGGCACGCTTTCGCCCGCGGCGAGCTTCTTGGCCAGCTCCATGACCGCGTCGCCCAGGTTGGGGGTGCACTCGACCACGCAGTTGATTTCCCCGGCCTTGAGCAGGTCGATGGCGGCCTGCTCGCCGTCCACGGTGATGATGATGATGTCGCTGCCCGGCGCAAGCCCGTATTCGCGGATGGCGTCGATGGCGCCCAGCGTCATGCCGTCGTTGTGGGAGTAGAGCACGTCGATGTCCTCGCCGTACTTGTCCAGGAGGTAGCGCATGCACTCCTCGCCCTTGGACACGAGGAAATCGCCGGAGATGCTCTCCAGCACCGTGAAGCGCTCGTCGCCCTCGATGGTCTCATGAAAGCCCTGATGGCGCTGGCGCTGGGGCGTGGAGTCCTCCGTGCCGGTGATCTCGACGATGTTGAGGTGGCTGGCGCCCATGGCGTCGGCCTTTCTGATGAGAAATTCGCCCGCGCTGCGGCCCTCCTTGATGAAGTCCGCGCCCACGAAGCAGGCGTAGAGCGATTCGTCCTCCGTGGTGATGAGCCGGTCCACCAGAATGACGGGGATGCCGGCGGCCTTGGCCTCGGTGAGCACGGTGTCCCAGCCGTCCTCCACGATGGGCGCGAAGGAAATCACGTCCACCCGGTAGGAGATGAAGGAGCGGATGGCGTCGATCTGCTTTTCCTGCTTCTGGTAGGCGTTGAGCATCATCAGGCTGACGCCGTGGCGCTCGGCGGCCTCCTCGATGCTGCGCGTGCTGCCCACGCGCCAGGCGCTTTCCGACCCCAGCTGGGAAAAGCCCAGCAGCACGGGCGCGGCGGTGGGCGCGGCGGCCTCGGGCGCGCCGTCCGTGGGACCGCATGCGCAAAGCAGCGCCCCCAGAAGGCACACGGTCAACACGGCTTTCATGCGTTTCATGGCGATCAGCTCCCGGCAGCGCGCAAATATCTTTTCAAAAAGTATAGCATTTTTTTGTCAGCTTGTCTATTGAGAGACTGCGGAAAGACAAAACGCCGGGGACGGCTTGCGCCGTCCCCGCA
>CALVNG010000122.1 GCA_944349545.1 uncultured Eubacteriales bacterium | reverse complement strand
GCCACGCCCACCAGCGCCGTGGTTTCGCCGCCGCTGCTGAGCGTGAGGCCGCCGATGGTGAACTCCCGCCGCGTGGAGCGCTGCTCGAAGCGGTTGACCTCGGCCGCGCTGCCCTCGACGGTCACGGAGAAGATGGAGCCGTCGTTTGGCAAAATGGCGCGCAGCTGGTAGTCGCCGCTGCGCAGGCCCTCCAGGCGGAAGGCGCCGTCCTCGCCGGTGACGACCTTGCCCTGGGATTCGGCGCCGCTCCCGCGCAGGGCCTCCACCGTCACCCCGGCGTAGCCCGGCTCGCCCTCGTCCCGGCGGCCGTTGTAGTTCAGGTCCAGAAACGCCACGCCGCTGATCACGCCGTTTTCGATCACGCCGATGTTCTTGTCCGCCAGGCGGGCGGCGTCGCGCAGGGGGAACTCGCGGGTGACGTTGGAGCCGGTGAAGATAGAGCGCAGGTCCCCGCCCGTCTGCGAATAGCGGGCGTAGAGCATGCCCTCCGGGAGCGTTGCGGAGATGGTGTAGGTGTCGTCGGGCAAAAAGTCAAAGAGATACACGCCGGTTTCGTCGGTGGTGATTTCGCGCACCGTGCCCGTGCGGCTGCCCTCGATGCGCACCGTCACGCCGGCCACGCCGGGCTCGTCCCCGTCCATGACGCCGTCGTTGTTCAGGTCCTCAAACACCTTGCCGCCCAGCGCGCCCACGGGGGCCACGGCCAGCGTGAGGTCCTCCTCCTGACCGGTCTGGAAGGAAACGTCCAGGTCGATGACGCGGCTCTGCACGCTGCCGTCGGACAGGCTGTAGCCCGCGGGCAGCGTCACGCGCACGGTGTAGAGGCCGCCGCGCGCATAGAGCGCCGCCTTTCCCTCGCTGTCGGTGACGGCGGACCCAAGCGGGGTTTCGCCCTCCAGCAGCGCCACCTCGATGCCCGGCACGCCGCGGTCGTAGTCGCCGCGCTTGCCGTCGCCGTTGCTGTCCTGGAAGATGGTCAGCTTGAGGCGCGCCGAGGGCGCCAGCCCCACGTCGCCGCCGGACACGGTTTTCCCGCTCTCCAGCACGACCGCGTCGCCCAGGACAGCGCCGTCCTCCGACGCCATGGAAGCGCCCACGCTCACGGCATAGAACTCCTGCCCGCTGAGCGCGCAGGTCACGCGGTATTCGCCCGCCTCCAGGCCGGAGAAATCATATTTGCCGTACAGGTCGCTTTCGGTGCGCGCCGCCTCCGTCCACGCGCCGCCCTCGCGCCGCTCCAGCGTGACGGGCACGCCCGTGATGAGCTGCTCGCTCTCGTCGCGGACGAGGTTTTCGTTCGCGTCCACATAGGCGCAGCCCGACACGGTCCCGCCCTCGGCGCGGGCCTGGGGCACAAGGCAGATCAGCGCGCAGACCGCCGCCAGGGCGCAGGCGGTCAGAAGCCAACGTAGGTTCAGCGATTTCATCGGCGTTGCCTCCAACATTCGTATGCGTAGCCGCACATAATACCATCTTCCATAGTAAGGCATGACCCGGCGTTTGTCAACGGCGGACGGCCCCGCGCCGGGCGGCGCAAATGTAAAAAAACATCCGCTTCGCCGCCCGGCGGCGTTGACAGCGCGGGCGGGCATGCTATAATAGGTATGTTTTGATAGACAAGGCAAGAAAAGCCGCGGCCTTCCGCGGCGAGGAAGAGGTGAGCGGGAATGGACGACGCACGCAAAACCGTGATCGTGACGGATTCCTCCTGTGATTTGAGCGACGAGCAGCTCTCTCGCTACGGCATCCGCATGATTTCGCTGCGCATCGTGTGCCAGAACGCGGAGTACCGCGACCGCATCGACATTCAGGAGGATGAGCTTTACGAGCTGCTCACCCGCGAGCTGCCCAAGACCAGCCTGCCGCTCCCGGAGGACGTGACCGCGCTGTACGGGTCGCTGGCGCGGGAGGGCGTGACGGACGTGATCCACATGTCCATTTCGTCGGGCCTGAGCGGCACGTTCAACATGGTGCGCATGATCACCCAGGATTTTGAGGGCCGCATGCGCGTGCATATGGTGGACTCGCGCACGCTGTCGATGGGGCTGGGCATGATGGTGCTGGCCGCGGCGCGCGCGCTGGAGGAGGGCGCCACGCCCGAGGAGGCCATCGAGCGCGCGCAGGCCGTGCGCAGAAACCAGCTGGGCATGTTCGTCATCCGCACGCTGGAGTTTCTGCGCAAGGGCGGGCGCATCGGCAAGGTCGAGGGCGTGGTGGGCAGCCTTTTGCAGATCAAGCCCATCATCTACGTCAACGACGAGGGCATCTACGCCACGCTGGCCAAGGCGCGCGGCTACAGGTCCGCGGTGGACACCATGGTCAGTGAGGTTAAGCGCTTCCTCGGCGGGGCCAAAGCGGAGCTGTCCGTGGTCAACGGCAAGGCCCGCGAGGAGGCCGAGAAGCTCATGGAGCGCCTCAGGGGCGAGCTGGAGGTGACGGGCGAAACGCACATCATGTCCGTCAGCCCCGTGCTGGCCATCCACACGGGTCCGGGGCTTTTGGGCATTGTGGCCAACAGGGCGGACCCGGCGTGACGGGCGGCGGATAGAGCGGCAGGTCGGGGCAGGCGGGCTCCGGCGGGCGCAGCATGCACGGCTCGGGCCGGACGGCGTACACGTCCATCACCACGCTGAGCCGGGCGTGGAACACCGGCCCCTCCGCGCAGCCGTCCGCGCACAAAAGGCGCACGCAGGGCAGGATGAACAGGCTGGCATACCCGCCGCCGGGCAGGCGCAGGCACACCTCCGCGTCCACCTGTCCCGAGGCGGCGAAGCGCTGCCCGCACGCGTCCGATACCTGGGCGCAGACGGGCAATGTCACACGGACCATGACGCGCCCGGCGCAGTCGGGCTCGCTCAGCGGCGTCCAGGAAGGCTGGGCGCCGCTTTCATGTACGCTCAGCAGGGTAAGCGGCGGCCGGGCGCAGTCCAGACCGCTCAGGGCCAGGTCCGCGCACAGGCAGGAGATGGTGCAGCGGTCGCAGCCGATGATCTTTTGCAAAAGCACGCCTTCGGGCCTGCCGGGCTTTCGGGGCTTGCAGGGCCGTTGCGGGCGGCAGCCGCAGTCCGGCGCGGGCGGCGGACAGGGCGGCGGACAGGGCGGCGGGCACGGCGGCGGACAGGGCTTTTCGCCGCAGGCGCGGCAGGTGCAGGGCGGATGATGCATAACGGGTCCCCTCCTATAAAGCAAAAAGGATGGCTTGGCGATTCGCTTTCCGAAGCGGTTTTCGCCAAGCCATCCTATGCGTTTGGAGAGCGCCCGGTGCGCTAGCGCCAGTTGACGGCCTCCGCGGAGGCCTGCCCGTCCCGGAGCGTCACCAGAATGCCCACCTCCGCGTCCTGCGTGACGGCCACGCTGGCCTTCACGTCTTTCAGGCGCGAGAGCACCTTGCTGGAGGGCGTCTCGGGCTTTTCGACCGAGCTGGTGGAGATCACCGCCCACTGGGGCCGGGCCAGCAGCACGAACTGCCAGCCGGTGGCGTCCTCGTTGCCGTGGTGCGCCACCTTGAGCACCGCCGCCTGATGGATGAGCCCCGCCTCGATCAGCTCGCTTTCCTCCGCAAGCTCCATGTCGCCGGTGAGCAGCATGTCGCCCTGCGGGGTGGTCAAGCGCAGCACCAGGGAGTTGTTGTTTTCCTCCTCCTCATCCCGGCTCAGCGGCCCCAGCACATGAAAGGCGCAGCCGTCCGCCGCCTCCACCGTCTCCCCGGCCGAAAGCCAGGTGAGCGGCGCGCCGTACTTTTCCGCCGCCTCGTAGACGGGGTGGTCCTCCAGGCTCTTTTCGGAGTGGAGCGTGCCGGCGTAGACCCGGTCCACGGCGATGTCGCTCTTGAGCAGCTTTTTGAGGCCGCCCACATGGTCCTTGTCCGTGTGGGTGATGACAACGCCGCTGAGCTGCGTCACGCCGTAGGCCGTGAGCACGCGCTCCAGCTGGTCGTAGCTGTCCTTGGTGCCGGTGTCCACCAGAAAGCGCTGATCCCCCAGCAGAAACAGCGCCGCGTCCGCCTTGCCCACGTTGATGAACAGCGCCTGCACCGGCTCCTCCGCCCGCGCGCACGCGCCCGCGAGCAGCAGCACGGCCGCCAGCAAAAGCCCCAAAAGGCGATGATAACGTCTCATTTCCAGTCACCTCCCGCGTCTATTATACCCTGCCGGGCCATACTTTTGAAAGAGGCGCGCCTGTAAAAAGCGTGACATCCGCCGGGAAATGGTGTATACTGCCTCTGAACCGGCTAGAGAAAGGAACGATTTTCGCATGAACGTGCTGACCGCGGCCCTTCTGGGCCTGATCCAGGGCCTGGCGGAGTTTCTGCCCATCTCCTCCAGCGGCCATCTCAATCTCCTGCAGGCGCTTTTCGGCGTGGATGTGGAGCATCAGCTCCTGTTCAACATCCTGCTGCACGTGGGCACGCTGGTGGCGGTGGCCATCGTGTTCTGGAAGGACTGGGTGGCGATGATCGCCCATCCCATCCAAAACAAAACGCTGCTTCTGCTCTTCATCGCCTCGCTGCCCGCGCTGGCGGGGAAGATCATTTTCGACAAGCCCCTCGACTACGTGGAGACGCACAACAGCCTCCTGGGCGTGTGCTTCCTGATCACGGCGCTTCTGCTGGTGCTGACCCAGTGGCTCTCCCAGCGAAACACCCGGCGCGGCGTGGAAAAGCACCGCGTGGGCGTGGGTGAGGCGCTGGCCATGGGCTGCCTGCAGGCCGTGGGCATGCTGCCGGGCGTCAGCCGCAGCGGCAGCACCATCTTCGGCGGCGTGGCCGCCCGGCTGGACCGTGAGACGGCCGGCAAGTTCAGCTTCATGATGAGCGCCCCGGCCATCGTGGGCGGCCTGGTCAGCGAGGGCATGGACGTGCTCAAGGGGGGCGTGAGCATCGGGCCGGACCTGCCCGCCATTGTGGTGGGCATGGTGGTGGCCGGCGTGAGCGGCTACCTGGCCATCCGCTTCTTCCTCAGGCTCATCAGCCGCGTCTCGCTCAACGGCTTTGCGATCTACGTGGCGGCGCTGGGCATTCTGGTGATCATTTTGCAGGCCATGGGCGTCATCACCGACGCGCCCGCCCCCGTGGCGGAGGTCGCGGCGGCGGCCAGGGCGGTTTCGGGGATGTAGGGCGGATTGAATCGAAAAACGCAAGCGGCGGCGGGCCATCTGGCCCGCCGCCGCGTCGCTTTGAGAAGCCTGGAAACATGCGGGCAATCCAAAAAGTGCCTTAAATCCACAAAAAAAGGCTTGACATGAAAGGTAGAATGTGGCAATATTCTTAATGGATATGCACCTCTGAGGGCAACACCTCTGAGGGCAACACCTCTGAGGGCAACACCTCTGAGGGCAACACCTCTGAGGGCAACA
>CALVNG010000121.1 GCA_944349545.1 uncultured Eubacteriales bacterium | reverse complement strand
CCCACCGCGACGTCAACGCCCAGGCCCACCGCGACGCCAACGCCCAGGCCCACCGCGACACCAACGCCCAGGCCCACCGCGACGCCAACGCCCAGGCCCACCGCGACGTCAACGCCCAGGCCCACCGCGACGCCGTCCCCGACGGAAGTTCCTGCCTTTACAGACGAAGATTATACTACGGGTTCCATAACGGCGCAAGAGGAAAATGCATTTCTTTTGCTCAATCAGGACCGGGCCGCCAATGGCCGTTCAGCGCTTGAGCTGGATCCGGCGCTGTGCGATCTTGCCCGGCTCAAGAGCCGCGACATGTTCCTCAACAACTACTTCTCGCATACCTCCCCTACCTACGGAAGCGCCGCGCAGATGCTGTCCGCCTACGGGTATGCCTTCACCTCGGTAGGCGAAAACATCGCTCACCATGCCACGGTGGAAAAGGCCCAGGCCGCTTTTATGAGCAGCTCCGGCCACCGGCAGAACATCCTGGGTTCCCAGTGGACGAAGGTGGGGATTGGCGTCTGGGAGGACAGCCAGGGCTTTGTTTATGTGACCCAGCTGTTCGTGCGCTGATCCGCGAAACAAACGAAAAGCCGCTGTCCCATTCGCCGGGGCAGCGGCTTTTTTGCGCGAATCAGCGCACGCGGCATCTGCGGGACATGGGAATGCTCCTTCCCGGGCCGGCATAGGCCGGCCGCGCCCATTGCCTGTAAGGGTTCATGCTCACGCCCGCCGCCCTGAGCACGCCACGGCCTGCCATGCTGCCCCGTGGACGCACATACGTACTCAGCGCCATGGGCTGACCGGCGATTCCCTCCTCCGGCACGGGCCGGAAGGGCTCAACGGACGGGCTGACAAGCCGGTCTGAAACGCGCGCCTCGGTCAGAACGCTGCGTCTGGGCAGGGCCGGCAGCAGCACGGCCTCGCTGATTTGCAGTGCCGGACGCATCCATAGATAGCTCTGCATCATACCACTCCTTTCCAACTGCCATGGGTTGGCTATTGCATGGTATGCGCGCAGCGGGATGCGGGTGCGCGGGGCGATTACTCCCCTGCCGCAGCGTTCTCGTCCATCAGCTCCTCCACGCGCGCGAGCAGCGCGTCGCGCCCGGTGAAATCCTCGCTGGAAAAGGCGATGATCTCCCAGGGCTGCACCAGCAGCGCGCGGCAGATGGGCGCGATGTGCTTCATGCGGGCGCCCCGGCTGATCTTGTCTGCCTTGGTGGCCACCACGGTAAAGGGAATGCCCGTCTGACGGAAATACTGCGCCATGGCTACATCGTCGCGCGTGGGCTCGTGGCGGATATCCGCCAGCAGCAGCACATGCCTCAGCAGCGTACTGTCCCGAAAATAGCCGTCCATCATCTCGCCCCAGCGCTGTTTTTCCGCCTGGTTCACCCTGGCAAAGCCATAGCCGGGCAGGTCCACCAGATGGAAAGCTCCGTTGATGAGAAAGATGTTGATCAGCCGCGTTTTGCCGGGGGTGGCGCTGGTCTTGCACAGCTTTTTGCGGGCGCACAGGGCGTTGATAAGCGAGCTTTTGCCCACGTTGCTTTTGCCCACCACCGCAAGCTGGGGAAGCGTGACCGGAGGTTCCTCGCGGTACTGGGCCAGGCTGGTGACGAAGCTCGCGGTTTTGATTTCCATATTATTATACTCCTTTGTACACGCCGGTCTTTGCCGTCTGCGCAGCGGGCAGGGGCAGTTCCAGCGGCGCGTCGGCAATGACCGGGGGCTGGCACACCAACGCGGTGCGAATTACCTCCGCCACGTCGTCCACGGGACGGATGTCGATGCGCTCACGCACGGCGGGGGACACGTCCTCCAGGTCCTTGAGGTTTTCGCGAGGGATGAGCACCGTGCGCACGCCCGCGCGGTACGCCGCCATCAGCTTTTCCTTCAGTCCGCCGATGGGCAGCACCCGTCCACGCAGCGTGATTTCACCCGTCATGGCCACGCTCTGGCGCACGGGGATGGAAGTCAGCGCGCTGACCAGCGCCGTCACCAGCGTCACACCCGCGCTCGGCCCGTCCTTGGGCACCGCGCCCTCCGGCACGTGGATATGGATGTCGTTCTGCTTGAAGAATTCGGCCGGAATGCCCCATGGATCGCAGTGGGCGCGCACCCAGGACAGGGCTGCCCTGGCGCTCTCCTGCATCACGTCGCCCAGCTTGCCCGTCAGCTGCAGCGCTCCGGTTCCCTTGAGAACGGCGCATTCCACGCTGAGCATCTCGCCGCCCACGCTGGTGTATGCCAGCCCGTTGACCACGCCCACGCGGTTTTCCTTCTCCAGCGCCTCGCGCGTGTAACGCGGCTGGCCCAGATAGGCGGTCAGCTTCTCCTGGTTGACGGCAATCTCCCCGGTTTTCTGCTCGAGCATCTCCACCGCGGCCTTGCGCGCCACGCGCGCCAGCGCGCGCTCCAGCTCGCGCACGCCCGCCTCACGGGTATACCCCTCGATCACGGCGCGCAGCACGCGGTCATTCATCCGCACGCTCCGGGGCCTGAGGCCATGCGCCTCCAGCTGCTTGGGCAAAAGGTGCTTGCGGCCGATCTTGAGCTTTTCCTCCTCGGTATAGCTGGGCACCTCAATGATCTCCAGGCGGTCCAGCAGCGCAGGCGGAATGGCTTCCATATTATTGGCCGTGGTAATGAACATCACGCGGCTCAGGTCGAAGGGCAGCTCCATGTAATGGTCGCGGAAGGCGCTGTTTTGCTCGGCGTCCAGCACCTCAAGCATGGCCGCCGCGGGGTCGCCGCGGAAGTCGCTGCTCATCTTGTCGATCTCGTCAAACAGGAACACGGGGTTCATCGTACCCGCCTGCTTGATGCCCGCGATGATGCGGCCCGGAATCGCGCCCACATAGGTGCGCCGGTGGCCGCGGATCTCGGCTTCGTCGCGCACGCCGCCCAGCGACATCTGCACGAACTGACGCCCCACCGCTTTGGCGATGGCCCGCACGATGGATGTTTTACCCACGCCCGGAGGGCCCGCAAAACACAGGATCGGGCCTTTCATGTCGTTTTTCATGCGAAGCACCGCCAGGTACTCGATGATGCGCTCCTTGACCTTCTCCAGCCCGTAATGGTTTTCCTCCAGCACGCGGCGCGCGCGCTTTAAGTCCAGGTTGTCCGGCGTGGTCTTGCCCCAGGGCAGATCCAGAATCCACTCCACGTACGTGCGGCTCACGCCGATCTCCGGGGTACCGGGCGCCATGCGGCTGAGGCGTTCCAGCTCCTTTTCGGCCTTCTCGCGCGCCTCGTCGTTGAGCGGGGTCTTTTCCAGACGCTCACGCAGATCCTCCACATCGGTTCCGTCCTTGTCGCCAAGTTCGGTCTGGATGGCCTTGATCTGCTCGCGCAGGTAATAATCCTTCTGGTTTTTCTCGATCTGCTTTTTGATGCGCGCCTGCACCTGCTTCTCCACGTCGGCCAGCTCGGTTTCGCGCACCAGTATGCCGCAGAGGGCCTCCAGCCGGTCCTTGACCTTCAGCTTTTCCAGAATGGCCTGCCGGTCCTCCAGGCGGGTCAGCACGTTGGCGGCGATGATATCGGCCAGCTGGTCAGGCTTGTCCACGTCCATGACCGAGCGCAGCGTCTCCTGCGATACGCGCATGCTGGCGTTGCAATACTCCTCGAAAAAGGTATGCGTGGTTCGCACCAGCGCCTTCATCTCCGCGGTGTCGGGTGCGGCGTCCTCGCGCACGAGTCGCACGGTAGCCATCATGCACGGCTCTTCCTCCAGGACGGACCCGAGCACGCCGCGGCGGACGCCCTCCACCAGCACGCGGATGCTGTCGCCAGGCAGGTTCAGCACCTGCTTGATCTGAGCGATGGTACCGACCCGGCACAGATCGCTCAGCTCCGGCTCATCGATTTCTGCGTCCATCTGGGCCACCAGAAAAATGCGCTGATCGCCCATCATGGCCTTCTCCAGCGCGGCTACGCTCTTTGGCCGGCCCACGTCAAAGTGCAAAACCATATGGGGAAAGACCATCATTCCTCTCAGCGGCAGCACGGGCAGGCGCAGCAGCAGGCTTTTGCGGTTTGATTCCTGCATCGTTATCCTCCATGGCCCGCGAAAAAGGCGGGCATACTAGCGCGCAAAGCGGCGCAGAACGATTATAGCGGCATTGGCGGGCAAATGCAAGCCGTCGCGCAGGATTGTCACAAACCTACGGCGCTGCCAGCAACCCCCATACATGGAACAGGGGCGTTTCTCACAAGCTACCGGGGAACATGGGGAGGCGGAAGCGTCCCGCGAATGGAGGTTTCTTGCGTTGGTCAGCGCCGTATTGTTTGGCATTCAGCTCTTGGTCACCGTTGTGGTGGGCATTTACTTTTATACCCAGCTGCGTCAGCAGCGCAGGGCACAGCCCTCGAACCGCCGCGAAAGCGGCCGGGAGTACGAACGGTTGCAGAAGATGCGCGCCCTCAAGCTCAGCGAGCCTCTGGCCGAACGTGTGCGGCCGACGAAATTTTCCGATATCGTGGGCCAGGAGGACGGCATCAAGTCGCTCAAGGCCATTCTGTGCGGAAAAAACCCTCAGCATGTGCTCATCTACGGACCTCCGGGCGTGGGCAAGACCTGCGCCGCGCGCCTGGTGCTGGAGGCTGCCAAAAAGAGCAATGGCACGCCCTTTCTGGCCAACGCCCCCTTTATTGAAATGGACGCGACCTGCGTGCGCTTCGATGAACGCGCCATCGCGGACCCGCTGATCGGCAGCGTGCACGATCCCATCTATCAGGGTGCGGGGCCTTTGGGCGTGCAGGGCATCCCCCAGCCCAAGCCCGGCGCCGTGAGCAAGGCGCACGGCGGGGTTTTGTTCCTGGACGAAATCGGCGAATTGCACCCCATCCAGATGAACAAGCTGCTCAAAGTCCTGGAGGACCGCAAGGTGATGCTGGAGTCGGCCTACTACAACGCCGATGACACAGGCGTCCCCCGCTATATCCACGACATCTTCAAAAACGGGCTTCCGGCGGACTTTCGCCTGGTAGGCGCGACCACGCGCAGCCCACAGGACATCTCCCCCGCGCTTCGCAGCCGCTGCATGGAGGTTTTCTTCCGCGCGCTGGAGCCGGAGGAAATCGCGGACATCGCCTTCCATTCCGCCGAGCGCGCGGGCTTCACCATGACGCGAGAGGACGCGCGCATGGTGGGCCGCTTCGCCTCCTGCGGACGCGACGCGGTGAACATCGTGCAGATGTGCGCAGGGCTTGCGCAAATGGAGGACCGCACCGATATCCGCACGGAGGATGTGGAATGGGTGGTCTACTCCGGCCACTACGCCGCCCGGCCCGACCAGCACGCCGACACGCGCAACCGTGTGGGCGTGGTGCACGGGCTGGCCATCGTGGG
>CALVNG010000120.1 GCA_944349545.1 uncultured Eubacteriales bacterium | reverse complement strand
CCGCAGCGCCCAAAGCGACGCTGGAGCCCAGGAAGGCGGAAAAGCCCGACGAATCGGCGCCCGATGCGGAACCCGCAGCGCCCAAAGCGACGGAAAAACCCGACGCCTTTGAAGCGCCCGAACCCCCGCACCGCCATGGACGCCCCGGCACGGCGCATCGGCATCACGGGGAAAAAGGGCCGCAGGCCCGTCCGGATGAAAGGACGCCGCGCGGTCCCCGTGAGAATGAGCGGCCGCGGCATGCGGCTCCGCACTGCCGCCGGTGCGAGCCGGAGCGGAGCCGGCCCCATTGCGCGGGCTGCCCGTTTGCGGACGAGCGCCCGGGGTGGCAGGACAGCCGGCCCGTCGAACCGCGGCAGGACCCGCTGCCTGAGCCTGAACCCCGCCGGGCGGAAGAGGCGGGAACGAAAATGGCGCTTCCGCTTGGCCCTGGAGCGATCATCTGATTTTTACCGGAGGGATATTCCCTCCGCATTTTTTTTCGCCGTCGGATTGTGAACCTTCTGTAAACCTTCTTCGCACGCGCCCGCAATCCCTTGACAACCTTCCCGTGGAATGCTACTCTATGACCAAAAGAACGGATTTGGTCCCAGCGTTTTGCATCATTTTCCAGACCGGCCGTTCGGAAAGGAAACGCCGTGAGTTACATCACCTTTGAAAATGTGACCAAGGAATACCATACCGGCGGCGAAACGGTGCTCGCCGCCAACAACGTCTGCTTTGAGATGGAAAAGGGCGAACTGAGCGTGGTGCTGGGCCCAAGCGGCGCCGGCAAGACCACCATCCTCAACCTTCTGGGCGGCATGGACCGGGTCACCTCCGGAAAGATCACCGTGGACGGCAAGGAAATCACCAGCCTCTCCGGGCGCGAGCTGACCGAGTACCGCCGGCTGGACGTGGGCTTCGTGTTCCAATTTTACAACCTCATGCCCAACCTGACCGCACTGGAAAACGTGGAGCTGGCCCGCCAGGTCTGCCCCAGGGCGCTGGACCCGGTGGAGGTGCTCAAACAGGTGGGCCTGAGCGAGCGGATGAACAACTTCCCGGCCCAGCTCTCCGGCGGCGAACAGCAGCGCGTGTCCATCGCCCGCGCGCTGTGCAAAAATCCCGCGCTGCTCCTGTGCGACGAGCCCACCGGCGCGCTGGATTCCAAGACCGGTCTGCAGGTGCTGGCGCTGCTCAAGGACGTGAGCGAAAAATACCAGACCACCGTGGCCATCATCACGCACAACGCGGCCATCGCGCCGCTGGCGCGCAGGGTCATCCGCGTGCGCAACGGTCAGATCGAGAGCGTGGAAATAAACGACCATCCGGCCTCTGTGGAGGAGATCGCATGGTAAAAAACATGCTGCGCCGCAAGCTGCTGCGCGATATGTGGCACAGCCGCATGCAGTTTCTGGCGGTGATTCTGCTCTGCGCGCTGGGCACGTGGGTGTTCAGCGGGCTGGACGCGGCCTGGCGCATGCTGGACCTGTCGTCCCAGACCTATTTTGACGAGCAGAATGTGGCGGATATATGGATCACCCTCTCCAGCGCCGATCGGGAGGCCGTGGAACGGGTGCGCGGCATCGCGGGCGTTGAGGACGTGCAGGCCCGCGCCACGGCAGAGCTGACCGTGGACCTGCCCCACGAGCCCAGCCTGGTGGTGGAGGCCTACGACGGAGCGGCCCGCATCAACCGCCCGCTGGTGCGGGAGGGGAGCAGCCTGGAAAGCAGCGATCTGCGCGGCTGCCTGCTGGATGAGCTCTTCGCCCGGGAAAACGGGCTGGCCGTGGGCGACCGCATCGGCCTGAAGGTGGGCGGACAGGTGTACGACTTCACCATCCGCGGCACCTGCCTGAGCCCGGAATTCGTCTCCCTGACCAAAAACAGCGTGCGCGATCCGCTCAACTACGGCTTTATCCTCATCAACAACGGGGCGATCGGCGCGCTTTCGCTCAACAGCCTGGTGGTCACCTTGGCGGACGGGACGGACGCCGCCGGGGTGGAGGACGCTGTCAGCGCGTACTATCCCGATGCCCTGATGCTGGACAACCGCACCCAGAGCAGCGTGCACGGCATCGCATCGGACGCGGGCATGTACCGCAGCCTGAGCTATGTCTTTCCGCTTTTGGCCTACGCCGTGGCGGCGATGATCGTGCTGACCACCATCACGCGCATGCTGGAAAACCAGCGCACGCAGATGGGCTGCCTCAAGGCTCTGGGCTACCGCGACGGGCAGATCGAGCGGCATTACCTGTGCTATGCATTCTACCCGTCCCTGGCGGGGTCGGCGCTGGGGCTGGTCGTGGGGCGTCAGACGCTTCCCTACATCCTGTGGAACATGGAAAGCGCGCGCTATACCTTTCCCCGCTGCCTGCAGGCGCCCATCTCCTGGGAGCAGTGGCTGGTGGGCGGGCTGGGTGTGCTGCTCAGCTGCCTGATCTGCCTGCGCACCTACCGCCGCGGCGCCAGGGAGGTCACCGCCGCGCTGCTTCGGCCCCGTCCGCCCCGCGCGGGAAAGAAGCTGTTTCTGGAGCGGGTGGGCAGCCTGTGGAGCCGCTTTGGCTTCAATGCGAAAATGGTGTGCCGCAACATGCTGCGCAACAAGGCGCGCACGCTGATGTCGCTGATCGGGGCCCTGTGCTGCACCATGCTCATCATCACCTCGATTAGCTTGGGCGACAGCGTCAGGTACTTCGTGGGCAAGTACTATGAGGGCACGATTCGCTACAGCGTCCGCGCGAAGCTGGATGCCGGTGCGGGGGCCGTGGAGGGCTACCGCAAGCGCGTGGACGCGGCGCTTGTGGAGGGTGTGATGGACAAAAGCGTGAGCATCCGCCTGGACGATGCATTCCGCGCCACCACGCTGACCGTGCTGGAGGACGGACAGCGCCTGCTGAATCTGGGCCCGGACGAAACGTGGATTCCGCTGCCCACGGACGGGGTGCTGCTGTCGCGCAAGCTGGCGGAGGCGCTGGATGCGCAGGCGGGCGACCAGGTGCAGATCTGGTTGTCCGGCGACCCGGACCCCATCACGGTCAAGGTCGGCGGCGTGGCTGAGATCACCATCGGACAGACCGTGTTTATGGGCCGCGCCGTGTGGGATGCGTGCAAAAAGGGCGCTTTCGTGCCCACGGCGCTCAACGTGCTTTCGCCCACGCAGACCGGGCTGACGTACCTGAGCGGCCTGGAGGAGTTCGAGGAATTTCAGTACCCTGTCAGTGAAATGGCCGACACCCTCAAGGTCCTGGAAAGCCTGCAGGGCGTGTTCCGGCTGATGGCGGGCGCGGCGCTGGGGCTGGCCTTCGTGGTGCTGTACAACATGGGCATCCTCAACTTTGTGGAGCGCTGCCGCGAATACGCCACGCTCAAGGTGCTGGGCTACCACCAGCGGGAGATCCGCCGCCTGATTCTAAGCGAAAGCGCGCTGGTCAGCGGCCTGGGGGTGCTTCTGGGCATCCTGCCGGGCTGGTGGCTCACCGGCGTGGTGTTCCGCTCCTGCGAAACGGACACGATGGTGTTCATCTCCACGGTCCAGCCGCCTTCGGTTCTTCTGGCCTGCGCGGTCACCTTTGCCTTTTCCTGCCTCATCGCCGGCCTTTTGACGCGCAAGGTCCGGTCCATCGACATGGTGGAGGCGCTCAAGAGCGTCGAATAATCTTCGGGAGGGAATCAACCATGAAAAAAACCGTCGCTTTGCTGCTGACCGTCCTTTTGCTCACCCCCCTGTGCGCTCTGGCGGAGGACGCTCAGACGGCGGCCGTGAGCAACGTCACCGCCAACGCGGTGGCGGAAAGCGAAAACGTCTACAAGATCACCGCGCCCTATTCCGGCGTGCTGCTGCCCTTTGACCTGGAAAGCGGAGACCAGGTGGCCGCCGGCGATACGCTGTTTTCGCTGGACACGGTCAAGGTCTACGCCCCGGTGGACGGCACCGTGCAGGCGGTGTTTGCCGATCCCGGCGACCTGTGCGAGGACGTGACCGCGCTCTACGGGATGATCGCCTGCATCGAGCGTACGCTTCCGCAGGTGGCCGACGCGAGCACCTCCGGCGCCTACAACGACGAGGAGAACCGCCTCATCCACGTGGGCGAAACGGTCTATTTCTACCAGACCAGCGACAAGGACAACGAGGGCGAGGGCCGCGTGACTGCTGTCAACGGCTCGGACTACACCGTGGAGCTGACCGCAGGCGACTTTGAAAATGGCGACAGCATCAAGATCTACCGTGACGAAAAGATGGGCACCAAGAGCTGCATCGGCTCCGGCACCATCGAGCGGGCTGCGGATGTGGCCGTAAACGGCACAGGACGGGTGCTCAGCTGCGCGGTGCAGCCGGGCCAGAGCGTGCGCAAGGGTCAGCTGCTCTTTGAGCTGTCCGGCCAGGATGCGGAGGCGAATGTGACGGAAGCGGCGGTGACGGCTTCCCATGCCGGAGCGGTGGAGCTGGCGGCGGGCGCGTCCTCCGGCCAGCAGGTCTATAAGGGACAGCTTCTGGCCAGCATCCATGACCTGAGCGCCATGAACGTGGTGGCCGAGGTGGACGAGATCGACCTGGAACGCGTGCATGTGGGCGATACGCTCACCGTGGTGTTCGACTGCTACCCGCAGGAGGAGGTTTCCGGCACGGTCAAGAGCATTTCCCTCATCGGCAACGCCAAGCAAAACGCCACCTACTATGATGTGACCATTTCCATCAGCACGAGCTGGCAGGTGCTGCCCGGCATGAACGCCACGGTGCGCCTGCCTGCCGGCCAGTGACGGAGGCGCGGCGATGGCAACGGCTTTTTCCCCGCAGGAGCGCGAGCGCATCCGCGACAGCCTGCTGGATGCGGCGCTCAAAAGCGCGGCGTCCCTGGGCATGCGCCATGCCACGGTGGATGAACTGGCGCGTGAGGCGGGCATCAGCAAGGGCGCGTTCTACCGCTTCTATCCAAGCAAGGAGCACCTGTTTTTGAGCATGCTGGAACGCACCCATGAGGAGATGTACGGCAGCGCGGAGAGGGTCCTGGCCGAGCGGACCGACCTTCCCCTGCGCGAACGCACCATGCGGGCCATTCTGGAGGTGTTCCGCGTGGCGGAAACCTACAACCTGATTCCCTTCATCCGCGAGGAGGTGCCCCTGCTTTTGCGACGCCTGCCGGACGAAGTGGTCAACGCGCATTACGTCACGGATGACGAGCGCATCAAGCGCCTGATTCTCAAGGCCGGGGCCCGGCTGACCACCAGCATGGAAACCGCCTGCATCACGGTGCGCATGCTCATGTTGTCCATCTCCTTCCGCCAGGATGTGGGCGCGGGATTCGAGGAGGCCCTGCGCCTGATGGTGGAGGGCGCCTGCGACCGCGTTCTGGCATGAAGATAGCCCGGACGGTTTCCCGTCCGGGCT
>CALVNG010000119.1 GCA_944349545.1 uncultured Eubacteriales bacterium | reverse complement strand
CGGGTGACCAAAAAACATTATATCATGGCAAACATGAGTTGGCAAGCAAAAAAGCTGCGCTTTCTTTGCAGATCGTGCTGTATTTTGCTTGCCTTTGTTTGCTGCGTCATGGTATCATAGACAAACGCGGCGAGGCGGCGCGGGCGGCTTGGTCCGCACGCGCCCGTCGCGCAGTTTTGCCGCAATGGCGGCCATGAAAGGATTGTCCCATGCTTCGTAATGCCGCTTTCCTGCCCGCCCGCGCGCTCCGGCTTCTGTCGGACAGCCTGCGCTGGGACAGACCGTTTATGCGAAACGTGCTTGCGGTGGCGCTGCCCATGGTGATTCAGCAGCTGGTGACCGCATCGCTGCATATCGTGGACGGGCTGATGGTCAGCGGCCTGGGCGATGCGGCCTACTCCGCCGTCACGCAGGCCAACCGCGTCACCTTCATGTTCAACCTGTTCAGCTTTGGCACCTGTACGGGCGGGGCGATCTTTTTAAGCCAGTACTGGGGCGGGCGGGACATTCGCCGCATGCGCCAGGCCATGGGCCTGACGATGATGTTCGTGCTCATCGTCGCGGTGGTGTTTATGAGCGCGTCGCTTCTCATGCCCCGGCAGATTATTTCGCTGTTCCTGCCGCGGGGCGAGAGCTTTGACCGGGCGGTGGAATACCTGTCGGTGGTGGCGCTGGGCTACCTGTTTACCGCGGTGGACAACGTTTACGCCGCCACACTCAAGGCGGCGGAAAAGACCTACCTGCCCATGCTGTCCGGCTTTGCGAGCATCCTGACCAACATGGTGCTCAACTATGCTTTCATCTTCGGCAAACTGGGCTGCCCGGCCATGGGGGTCAGGGGCGCGGCCCTGGCTACGGTGATTTCCGCGGCCGTATCCATGGGTATGAACATGGCCTTTTCCTATGGTATGCATCTGCCCGCCGGGGCCAGGCCCTCCGAGTGGCTGCGGCAGGAAAAAGGCTTTGCAGGCCGTTTCTGCAGGACGGTTGTTCCCGTCATCTTCAACGAGGGGCTGTGGGCCGTCGGCACGACCATGTACAATGTCTTTTATGGCCGCATGGGAGATGCCGCCGTGGCCGCCATGGGCGTGTGCACCACCATCAACGACCTGGTGTGGGTCGCCATTTTTGCTCTGATGAACGCCACCGCCATCATTGTAGGCAAGGCGCTGGGCGCGGGCGAACGCGAACGGGCCTACCTCTACGCCAAACGCATGATGGCGGGTGCGATGGCGGCCGGCGTCGCGCTGGGCGTCGTGGTCATCGCGGTGCGCTGGCCGCTGGTGAACATCTTTTCGGGCCTATCGTACCAGGTGCGAGACAAGGCGCAGTTCATCCTGGCGCTGGGCGCTGTGACCATCTGGTTTCGCGCGTTCAACACCATCAACATCGTGGGTGTGCTGCGCTCGGGCGGCGATACGCTGTTCAGCCTGTGCCTGGACGTGGGGACGCTGTGGCTGGTGGGCGTGAGTAGCACAGGCCTGGCCGCGCTGGTGTTTCACTGGCCGCTGGAATGGGTATATGCGTGCACCTTTCTGGAGGAAGCGGTCAAAATGGCGGTGGGCATCCCGCATTTCAAGAAGAAACAATGGATGAATGTGCTGACGGAGCAGCCTCAGGGCTGACGGAAGGGAAGGAAGCAGCATGGAAAAGCTGGACCTGGTGGTCAAAATCGGAAGCATGGCGCTGATTCAGAAGGATGAAAACGCCATTGACTACAACATTTTTCAGCGCCTGGGCGGCGATTTGCGGCCGGGCATGATTCTGGTCACCAGCGGCGCGACCGAGATCGGCCGCCTGGACTATCTCAAACGCACGGGGCACGAGCTGACCGGCGTAACCGAGCAGGACAAGGTGGACTATTCCGCCCAGGGCCAGACCATTCTGATGAACACCTACCGGCAGTTCATCCGCCCCGAATACGGCATCCGGCAGGTGCTGGTGGAGCATACGCATTTCAACGACCCGTTGCGCCGCGAGCATATTCACCGGATGCTCCTGCGCGCCGCCGCGCAGGAGGTCATCCCCATCATCAACTACAACGACCCCGTCAGCGACGAGGAGGTACGCAAAATGGAGCTTGCCAGCCGCCGCGCCGAGGGCATGGAGGTGGTGGAATGCGTGGATAACGACGAAACCGCCGAGGTGGTGGCGCAGCTTGTGGGCGCAAAGAACCTGATTTTGCTCACCAGCACCGACGGAATCTACCTGGACCGCAACGATCCCGCTACGCTGGTGAAGCTGGTCAGCGGACGGGACCTTGCCGAGGTGCGCGCCCGCGTGACCGAGCTGATGGGCCATTGCAGCGGGGCCAGCCGCACCGGAGCCAACGGCGCACGCGCCAAGCTGGCCTTTGCGCTGCGCGCGGTGGAGCACGGCACCAACGTGATCATCGGCCATGCGCGCTACCATATCACGGACCTGCTGGCCGGGCGGGTGCCCTGCACGCGTCTGGGTGTGAACGTGGAGAAGCAGGCATGAGCCCGGCTATGTGGACGGCGGCGGGCGCTGTGGGCGCGGCGGTCGCGGCGTTGCTCGGCTGGCATATGCACAGGCGACAGATGCCGGCGCTGCGCGCGCTGGACGCGGGCTTCCAGTGCCCGGACATGCGCTTTCGCTATACGCCGCAGGAGCTGTTTGACGGGCTGGAGCGTCTGGGCGCGGGGGGCCGCGCGCTGCTGGGGCGCTTCTGGTGGGCCGACGCGGGACTCAGTGTCGCGCTGCTGGCCGTTTTGCTGGCCGCAGCGCATAACAGCGTGGCCGCCTTTGCGCCCCTGCGCGTGGGCATGGATGCGGCGGCCTGCCTGCGCACCCTTGCGGACCTGCTGGAAAACGCGCTGCTTGCGGGCGTCGCGCGCGCTTATCCCGGCCTGAGACGGACGGGGATGGCGCGCGGGGCTGCGGCGGCTACGGCGCTCAAGTGGTGCCTGACGGGGCTGTGGGTGGCCGGCCTGTTTGGCGGGCTGGTGTTGCGGGCGGCGCGGCTGTAGGGGACATGGATTGCCCGGAATGCGTTGCCGTGCTATAATGAAAAAGCTGGGAAAATGGAGGGGCGATTGCGTACCGCCGTTCCGGCAAAACCGGCGGCTGCGGGTCATCCGGCATGGAGCCTGCGGGGCGGAAACGGAGGGAAATCGCATGATGATGGAAGCGCTGGGCACGCGCGGAGAACGCCGGCTGTGGAACATATGCTGGCTGACGGTCCTGTTTTTTGCGCTGACGATGATTGTGGGCCTGATGACCTATGAACGGGGCCACGCGCTGATGCAGAGCTATGGAGCGGCGCTGATTTTCGCCTTGATCGGCGTCTGCCTCTGTCGCAGGGCCTATCGTTCGGACCGGGTTTATGCGCTGGGGCTCGTCTTTGCGGCCTGGTATGCGCTTACGCGAGTCTTGAACGGGGATCATTATCTGCAGTATGACTACAACCAGTACCGCGTCGTCTGCATGGCGGCGACCTATGGACTGGCGTTTCCGCTGGCGGCCATGCTTGGGGATGAGGAAAAGCGCCGCGCGCTGGACCGCGTCGCCGCGGTGCTCACAGCGGTGATCGCGGCGGTGTGCTGGCTGGGCGTGATTGCTGCGCTGCGGGGCGAGGTCATTACCGTCCCGTTTTTTGGCAGCCAGTTCGGCATCATGGAGGATGGCCGGCTCTACGTCCTCAGCCAGCATCCCAACTTCACCGCGGCTTTTAGCCTGTGCGGCCTGTGCATGCTGATCTATCTGGTGGTAAGCCGCTGGAAGCTCTGGGTGCTGATTCCGGCGGCAGCGGCGGGCGCGGGCATGTTCATGGCGCTGCCGCTGTCGGATTCGCGCACGGGCATGATCGCCTTTCTGCTGTGCGTGGTCATTGCGGCGGCGGTCGGCTTTCAGCGCCTGCCCATTCCCGCCAAATGGCGCAGAATCGCGGGGATCGCATGTGTCGTGGTCCTTGTGGCTGTGGTGGCGGTGGCTGGCTTCGGCGCGGCGGTCAAGGTGGTTTCCACCACCAGCGACGGCGAGCAGGTCATCTCCCAGCGCTCACTGCTGGCGGATCTGGCCACGCTCACGGGGCGCACGGACGTATACGCGGCCGTCCCGGCCACCTTTGCCCAGCATCCGCTGGCCATGCTCAAGGGCTTTGACGAGCTGGAAATGATGCCGGCGGTAAATGATAACGTGGAAATGCACTACAACCACATGCACAATTCCTTTTTGCAGACGTTGATGCTCACCGGCGTGCCCGGCCTGCTGGCAGCGCTGTGGCTGACGTGGCGCATCGTGTCGGCTCTGGTGCGGGTGCTGGTTGTCCGCGGGGGCGGAATCACCCCTGCGCAAAAGCTGCTGGTGCTGCTTCCGGCAGCGCTCATCGTGCAGGGCATGCTGGAGCACTATCTGTTTGTGGACAGCTACAGCATTCTGAATTTCCTGTTCTTCCTGTTTTCGGGCTATGTGGTGCGGCTGGGCCGTCAGGTGAGCTGGCAGCAGGCGTTTCCCACGCTGGCCCGCCGCCAAAAGGCGTAGAGCGCGGGAGCGTCAAGCCCGCGCACCGGACGGCGAAAGAAAAAACCTGACGCCGGGAATCCTGAACGAGAGGTTTTGTAAGGAGGCGGAACAACGCATGTATACCATCAAGGACCTTTATGACCTGGACCATACGCTGGCGGCAGACTATCTCAGAGGCTTTACCTACCCCTGGGAGGCGCTTGGGGGCATCAAGAACATGATCCTCGCTCTGGGGACGAAGCTGGACCCGGAGCAGTACGCCGAGGTAGCGCCGCAGGTGTGGGTGCACCGCACCGCCACGGTGGCGCCCACGGCGTATCTGGGCGCGCCGTGCATCATCGGCGCGGGCACGGAGGTCCGGCACGGCGCATTCGTGCGCGGCTCGGCGCTGGTGGGGGAGAACTGCGTGGTGGGCAACTCGGTGGAGCTGAAGAACGTGATCCTTTTTGACAACGTGCAGACGCCTCATTACAACTACGTGGGAGACAGCATTCTGGGATACCGCTCCCACATGGGCGCGGGCTCCATCACCTCCAACGTCAAAAGCGACAAGTCCCTCGTGGTGGTGCACGGCCAGGGCGAAAACGTGGAGACCGGCCTTAAGAAATTCGGCGCGATGCTGGGCGACTTCGTGGAGGTGGGCTGCAACAGCGTGCTCAACCCCGGCACGGTAATCGGTCGGGAGAGCAACATTTACCCTCTCTCCAGCGTGCGCGGCGTGGTGCCCGAAAGGCACATCTACAAGACCGGCGGCGTGGCCGTGCCCAAGCGCTGAGATTTTCCGCTTGACAGGCGGCGCGGCAAATGCTATAGTGAGCGTGTTTCGGATGACGCGGGACGCGCCATGGCGATAGGGGCATATCAGAGACCGCCGCCCCGGCTGCAAGCGGCGGATGCCACAAGCCGATGGACACCACCCGCCGACGGACCGCGAGGCGCGCGTTACAGCGCCGACCAATGAGTGGAGGCCCGCAGGGGCTTTCAAGCAGGGTGGAACCGCGAGCGAAAGATCATCGCCCG
>CALVNG010000118.1 GCA_944349545.1 uncultured Eubacteriales bacterium | reverse complement strand
AGCCTGTGCGAAAACCTCGCCATGCTCGCCGCCATCGCCATCGACGGCAAGGGGCTCAACCTGGGCTTTGCCGAGGAGAAAAAGGCCATCATTTCCCTGCGCAACGTGACCAAGACCTATGGCTCCGGCGAAAACCAGGTCCAGATCCTCAAGGGCGTCAACCTTGACGTGCGCGAGGGCGAGTTCCTGGTCATCCTGGGCGAGTCCGGATGCGGCAAGTCCACCATGCTCAACATCATCGGCGGCATGGACCAGCTCACCGGCGGCGAGTTCCTCTTTGACGGGCAGGACTTCTCCCACGCCACCGAGGGGCAGCTCACGCAGTACCGCCGGCATTCGGTGGGCTTCATCTTCCAGGCCTACAACCTCATGCCCACGCTGACCGCGGCGGAAAACCTGGATTTTATCGGGGAATTGTGCGACGACGCCATGGACGCCTCCAAGGCGCTGGAGAGCGTAGGGCTTTTGCAGCGCAAGGACAACTATCCCACCCAGATGTCCGGCGGCCAGCAGCAGCGCGTATCCATCGCCCGCGCGCTGGTGAAGAAGCCGCGCGTGATCCTCGCCGACGAGCCGACCGCCGCGCTGGATTATGAAACGAGCATCGAGGTGCTCACCGTTCTGGAGGATGTCATCCGCGCCGGGACCACGCTTCTGATGATCACGCACAACGAGGAAATCGCCAAGATGGCCAACCGCGTCATCCGCATGAAGGGCGGCGTGGTCGCGGAGGTCATCGTCAACCGCCATCCCGCCAGCGCAAAGGAGTTGGTGTGGTGATGAAGAAAACTCGCACAAAGCATCTGCTGCGCACCATCCGAAAGACGGGCGTTACCTTTGTCGCAACGGCCATCATCGCCTGCGTGAGCATCGCCATTTACGTGGGCTTTCAGTCCACGGCCGAGGCGATTTTGAATCGGGCGGACCGCTATTTCAAGGAAAACCGTTTTGAAACCCTCGAAATCGCCTGCGCCAACGGCATCACGCCCGGCGATATCGAAGCCATCTCCACCTGGGAAGGCGTCGACGCCGTGGAAGGCGGCTACACCGCCTCCGTGTCGGTTGATCTGGGCGAAGAAAAGGTGCTGGTTCAGGCGCGCTCCCTGCTCGCGGGGATCAACACCCCTGTGCTGGTGGCGGGCACGCTGCCCGCCGCGCCGGACGAGGTGGCCGTCGAGGAAATCATGGTCTCCGGCCTCGGCCTGTCGGTGGGCGACGAGATCACCCTCGCGCATGACGGCTGCCTGACCTCGGACACCTTCCGCATCACCGCCGTGATCAACGAGCCCTCCTACTGCTATGCCATGTTCAAGGACGCGCGCGGCTTCGGCACGGCGGGCACGGGGTCCAACGAGTACTATCTCTCTTTGCCCCTGGAGGCGTTTGACGCCTCCTATTACGAGGACTGCTTCACCGCCGCATACCTTATCAGCGACGAGCTGGCCGGGCTTTTCTACTTCTCCGACGCCTACGAAAGCCTGGAAGCCGGGCTGATGGAGCGTTTTCAGCCTCTCGCCGAGGAACGGGCGGAACTTCGCTACACCCAGCTAAGCGACGAGGCCGCAACGAAGCTCTCGGACGCGCAGGCCGACATCGACGCCGCGGAGGGGGAGATCCTGGACGCGAAGGCCGAGATTGCCGACAACGAGGCCGCCATCGCCGACAGCGAGCAGGAAATCGCCGACGGCGAGCAGGCGCTTGCCGACGGGCAGGCGGCCCTGGAGGACGCGCGCGGGGAGATTGCCGGGCAGCTTAGCGCCCTGGGGCTGGACGCGGATTTCTCCGCGGCCCTTTCGCAGCTGGAGGCGCTTGGTCAGGCGGGCGCGCCGCTACGCGCGGCCATCGAGGCGTATCAGGCTAACGAAACGTCGCTCGCCGCCTCCCGGCAGGAGCTGGAGGCCGCCCGCGCCGAGCTGTCCGACGGCAAGGCGCGTCTTGAGGAGGCTCAGGCGGAGGTGTCCGACGCGGAAGCGGAGCTGGCGGACGCCAAAACGGCCTTTTCCGAGGCCGAGGCGGACGCCGCGGCGCTGGAAAAGCAGGACTGGATTCTCTCCGGCCGAAGCGATGTGGGCGACGTCCGCAGCATCGGGGACGTGGTGGACGCGCTCAACGGCCTGAGCCTGTCGATGTCGGCGGTGTTCCTGCTGGTGGCCTGCGTGGTATGCTTTGCGGCCATCACCCGCATGATCAACGAGCAGATCACCCTCATCGGCGCGCAAAAGGCGCTGGGCTTTACCACCCGCGAGATCCTGACGCACTACATGCGTTACAACGCGCTGTGCGCCCTGCTGGGCGCGGTGCTGGGCTGGGCTGTCGCCGTGGTGGTGGTGGAGAACCTGGTGCTGGATATCTTCATCCCCTCCTTCCTCATCGGGCCTATTCCGCTGGCCTTTTCCTGGTCCAGCGGGCTTCTGAGCGCGGCGATCTGTCTGGTCGTGTTCCTGCTTTCCGGCTACGCGGCCTGCAAGCGGCTGGTCCGCCTCCCGGCGACCACGCTGCTGCGCGGGGAGCTGCCCGCCTCCACCCGCGCGCACCGCTTTGAAAAGTGGCGCAGCTACCAGAGGCTGAGCCTCTACACCCGCACCATCATCAAAAACCTGCTCAGCGACAAGGGGCGCGTGATGACGACCATCGTGGGGGTGGTGGGCAGCATATCGCTTCTGATGATCTGCCTGTCGATGAAGCTGTCGATGGACAATACGCCCGCGTATCAGTTTGAGCACTATTTCTTCTATGAAAACCGACTGGTGGTCGACAGCGCCGAGGGCGATGTGAACGCCTTTGCGCAGGCGCTGGATCAGCAGGGCGTATCCTACACGCTGGTGCAGGATAAGCTCAGAGCCTTCCGCGTGGACGGCGGCGAGTGGGAGAGCGTCCACGTCCTCGCGCCGGACGACCCTGAGGCGCTGGATGCCTTTATGCGCCTGGAGGACGCCGCCACCGGGCAGCCGGTGGTGGCGCCTGAGGAGGGCCTGCTGGTTTCCCGCCGGAGCGCGGAAATCTACGGCCTGACCGCCGGAAGCACCGTGGAGCTGATGGACGAGGACGGACGCGGCGTGAGCGCGACGGTGGCGGGCGTGATCGAGCACTACCTGCCCTATCACCTCTTTGTGACCTCGCAGGCCTATTACGCCTCGGTGCTGGGCGAGGACGCCGACCCCTGCGTGTTCCTGCTCAAGGGGGATATCTCCGGCCTTGCCGGCAAGGTGGAAACCATGCCCGGCTTCATGGCGCTCAAGGACAACGGCGACTATATGAAATCCCCCGTGGACCTCAACACGGTCATCATCGTGTGCCTCATCATGTCGGTGGTGATGGCGGTGCTGGTGCTGCTCAACCAGGCGGTATTGCAGATTTCCCGCAAGGCCCGCGAGCTCACGGTCATGCGCATCAACGGCTACACCCTCGGGGAAACCAAATCCTTCGTGGGCAAGGACAATGTGCTGCTGACCGTGATCGGCCTCCTGCTGGGCTGCGCGATCGGCATCGGGCTTGCGTATGTGGTCATCCGCGTGGTGGAGATCGGCGTGCTGCACTACCTGCGCTTCCCCAGCTGGACGGCCTGCGCCGTTTCCTGCGTCACGGGCGCGGTGCTTTCCCTGGCGGTCAACCTCATCGCCCTCAGGCGCATCGACCATCTGAACCTCACCAACGTATCCTCCAACTGACGGCCCGAAAGGAGAATGCGCGGATGAACGGCGTTCGCGTCCGGCTGCTGGGCGTGCGCGGGTCGATGCCCGCGCACGGCCCCTCCCGCGCCGTCTTTGGCGGGGAGACCAGCTGCGTGTTGTATCAGGCGGGAGATGAGACGGTTCTTCTGGATGCCGGGACGGGCCTTTTGTGGGAGGGTCTGCCCGAGGCGCTGTCCCAGCCCCGGTTTACTTTGCTCATTACCCATGCCCATGTGGACCACATCATCGGCTTTCCCATGTTTTCTCCATTTTTCAGACCGGATTGCAGCTGCGATATCTACCTGAAAACCCGAGACGGACGCACGGCCCGCGAGCAGCTGGAAACGCTCATGTCGCCGCCCCTGTGGCCCGTGCCCCCCGGCGCGCTGCGCGCTTCGCTGACGTTTCATGACGTACCGCCGTCCTTTGACATCGGCGGCATCCGCGTGGATACCATGGAGGTGCCCCACCCCGGCGGCGCCACCGCCTACAGGCTCAGCTGGCGGGAAACCTCCGTGGTTTACGCGACCGACGCGGAGCTGCTCAGCGAGGATGTGCCGGCCTTCTGCCGGTTTGCCGGGGGCTGCGGCCTGCTCCTGCTCGACGCCCAGTACAGCGAGGCGGAATACCGCGTCTCCAGGGGCTTTGGCCATATGCCGGTCGACTGGGCGGCAGAGGTGGCGCGCCGCTGCGGCGCGCGCCAAACGGTGCTAGTTCATCACGCGCCCATGCGCACCGACGAGCAGCTGCTCGCCTGGGACCAGGCGCTGAGACAAAAGATGGCGGCCATCCGTTTTGGCCGGGCGGGAGATGAACTGACGGTCGAACCTATGCGGACAGATTTGCAGGGGTGATTGACATGAAAAGGATTTGCTCGTTTCTTTTGACGGTGGTGCTGGCGTTTGCCCTGCCGCTGGACGCGCTCTCCTCCGAAACGGCCACCGCGACCGATATGCGGCTGGAGGCGGCGGAGGGCACGGTGCGGCTGAGCAACGCCGGCGGCAAGACGCTCTCCGTGCGAAACGGCATGAAGCTCTACAGCGGCTATTCCCTGGCCACCGAGGCGGAAAGCTACGCCTACGTCAGCCTGGACAGCACCAAGGCCGTCAAGCTGGACGCCGGCTCCCAGGCGCAGATCAGCAAGGAGGGAACGGCGCTGGAGATTCACCTCACGGCGGGCAAGCTGTTCTTCAACGTCACCCGGCCGCTGGCCGACGACGAGACCATGGAGATTCAGACCTCCACCATGGTCACGGGCATCCGGGGCACTTCCGGCTACGTGTGCGTGTTCGACGATCAGACCGCGCAGCTGGTGCTTCTGGATGGCGCGGTCACGGCAAGCCCTGCGGATGGGGTTGTCGTGTCGGGCGCGGCAGAGGCCGGAGAGGTCATTGCCGGAGAGGCGGCCACCTTTACCCGCACGGAGGACGGCTGGAACATGGAGGTGCGATCCCTCGAAGGGGAGGATATTCCCGGCTTCGTGGCGCAGGAGATCAAGAACAGCCCGGAGCTGCAGCGCCGCATTGAGGAAGCCACCGACCTGGATGTGGATCAGATTATAGCCACGGCGGACGAACGGCTTGCCGCCGACGAGGAGACGGCCCGCGCCGCGCTGGAGCCCACCCCCACGCCGAGGCGGACGAGGCGGCCCGCCCCCGCCGACGACGGTGACGACTGGAATCCGCCGCCCGCGCCCGCGCCTACGCCCACGCCGGTTCCCACCTATACGCCGACGCCCACGCCCACGCCGGTTCCCACCTATACGCCCACACCGACGCCCACGCCTAGCCCGACTGTCACGGACACCACCACCCCGGATACCACGGACACCACCACCCCGGA
>CALVNG010000117.1 GCA_944349545.1 uncultured Eubacteriales bacterium | reverse complement strand
GGCAACGTATACCTGGTGCGCCAGCACCGCGTAGTGGTGGACCTGATGACGCTGGAGATTCCCGCCGGCAAGCTGGACTACGTCGGGGAGGACCCCCTCGCCTGCGCTCACCGCGAGCTGGAGGAGGAAACGGGCCTGCGTGCCGGGAAAATGGAAAAGCTCACGCATGTGGTGACCACCCCGGGCTTTTGCACCGAGCAGATCGGCCTGTACCTGGCCACGGAGCTGAGCCAGCATGAGGACCACCCCGATCCCGACGAATTCCTGCGCGTGGTGAAGATGCCGCTTTCCGAGGCCGTAAGCCGCGTGATGAGCGGCGAGCTGCGCGACGCCAAGACCGCGCTGGGCCTTCTGATGGCGTGGCAGAAGCTGGGCGGCTGACGCGCGCTTTGCGCCTCATGAAAAGTAACGATTCATCCGCCGGAAAGGTTCCCGCCTTTTTCAGTCTTTTCCAAAAATCGACGGATGGAAAAGGAGGATTTGCATGTCCCGGTCGCGTCGTTCCCCTGTTTTCTGGCTGCTGATGGCGGCGCTGCTGCTGCTTCTGGCGCTGGGCGCGTACCTGCTCGTTCTGGGGCTGACCCGCCCGCCCTTTGTCCGGCCGGGAGGCTGGGCCGTCTGACAACCGCAGCTTTTTGAAAGAAGGGCTTCCCCGCCATGCAGACATATCTGGAGGTCTTTGGCCGCCTGCCCACCATGCTCACCCGGCGGCTCATTCTGCGCCCCGTGCGCATGAGCGACGCGCAGGACCTGTACGAATATTCGCGAGATCCGGAGGTGGCGCGCCACGTCCTGTGGGATGCGCACCGCTCCATTCACCAGACGCGCGCCTATATCCGCTATCTGCTGCGCCAGTACCGCAGCTGCGCGCCGGGCACGTTTGTGATCGCCCTGCGCGAAACGGGCAAGGTGGTCGGCACCATCGGATTCATGTGGGTGCAGACCGAAAACCGCTCGGCCGAGGTGGGCTACAGCCTCAGCCGCGCCTACTGGAACCGCGGCTTCATGACCGAGGCGCTCACCGCCGTGCTGGAATTCGGCTTCACCCGCCTCAACCTCAACCGCATCGAGGCCCAGCACGAGTGCGACAACCCCGCCAGCGGCCACGTGATGCGAAACGCCGGCATGACGCACGAGGGCACCCTGCGCCAGCGCATCTACAACAAGGGACGCTTTGCGGATGTGGAGCTGTACGCCATTTTGAAAAACGAGTTTGACGCCGCTCGAAGGGAGGTGCACGCATGAACCGTGCGCGTTTCGGGGCGTTGCTGGGGCTGTTCGCGGCCGTTGCCGTATGCCTGTCCGCCTGCTCGGCGGATTACAGCCGTTCCTACAACCGCGCCCTGGATACCTTTGCCTCCGGCGAATACGCCGAGGCCGCCCAAGCGTTCGAGCGGCTGGGCGACTATGCCCAGGCTGCCTCCTACGCCGCCTACTCCCACGGGCTGGTGCTCTATGAGCAGGGGCAATACGCCCAGGCGGAGGAATACTTCGCCCAGTCGCGAGACATTCTCTACGGCGAGGAGCGTTACCAGTACTGCCATGCCCACGCGCTAGCCGATGAGGGCCGCTTTACCGAAGCCGCCGAAGCATTTGAAGCGATCGGAGAATTTGAGGACGCGCCCCTGCGCTGTCAGTACTGCCTGGGGCGTGACGCCGAGGCGGACGCCCGCTACGACGAGGCGCTCTTCGCCTATGAAGCCGCCCTGACCATCGACGATGCCGAGGATCGCCTCTACAACCTGCGCGGCCAGATCTACAACCGCGCCATCGCTCTCAAGCAGGAGGGCGATTACCAGAGCGCGATTGATCTCTTTACGCTACTGGGCGATTACCTCAGCAGCGCCGATCAGGCCGTAGAGTGCAAAACCTACCTGCGCGACGCCGAATACAATCAGGCAGATGCCCTGGAGAACAGCGGCGACCTGCAGGGCGCTTACGAGCTCTTTTCCTCCCTGTCCAGCTACCGCGATGCGGCGCAGCGCGCCGCGGACCTTGCGGTGCGGCTGGGCATCGAATAAATACCAATTCCCGGAGGCTGATTCTTCCATGGCCAAGCTCTACTTCCGCTACGGCGCGATGGGCTCCAGCAAGACCGCCAATGCCATCATGGTGCGCCACAACTACCTGGAGCGCGGGCAGCGCGTACTGATGCTCAAGCCCCGCGTGGATAATCGGGACGGTGAAACCATGATCGCCAGCCGCAGCGGCCTTCGCTGCGAGTGCCACTTTATCGAGGATCTGGACCGCTTCAACGTGCGGGATTACGACTGTCTGATCGTGGACGAGGCGCAGTTTCTCACCCGCGCGCAGGTGGAGCGTCTGGTGCGGGTGGTGGATGTGGACAACGTGCCGGTGATCGCCTACGGTCTGCGGTGCGATTTCCGCAACGAGCTTTTTGAGGGCAGCCAATGGCTGCTGGCCTGGGCCGACACCATCGAGGAGGTCAAAACCATCTGCTGGTGCGGTAAAAAAGCCGTCTGCAATGCGCGCGTGGTAGACGGCAGAATGGTGCGGGAGGGTGAACAAATTGTGCTGGGCGGCAGCGAATGCTACGTGAGCCTGTGCCGCCGTCACTGGACCGAAGGCAGACTGGCGTCCGATCAGCCGGAGGCAGACGCCTGATAGGGCAGCGGCGCGGCAGGGTCCTCCCGCCATTTTCGCAGGGCCGAGGTAAACTCCCCCGGCGGCGGTGCGGTAAAGGTCAGGCGTTCGCCCGTGCGGGGATGGGTAAAGGACAGCGTGTAGGCGTGCAGCATCAGTCTGGGCGCCTTCACGCCGTTTTTTTGTCCGTAGATGGGGTCCCCGACCACGGGATGATGCAGGCTCTGCATATGCACGCGGATCTGATGCGTGCGCCCGGTCAGGATATGCACGTCCAAAAGCGCCGCGTTTTTCAGGTTTTCCAGCAGCGTCCACTCCGTCACCGCCTCGCGCCCGGCGGGGTCCACGGCCATGCGCTTGCGGTCCTTTGTGCTGCGGGCGATGGCCTTTTCCACCCGCCCGGACGGCTCGCGCATGCGTCCGTCCACCACGGTCAGGTAATGCTTTTCCATCGTGCGCGCGCGAAGCTGGTCGCTCAGGCCCTGATGCGCCAGATCGTTTTTGGCCACCATGATAAGGCCGCTGGTATCTTTGTCCAGCCGGTGCACAATGCCCGGCCGCTTCACCCCGCCGATGCCGCTGAGGTCCTCCATGTGGTAGAGCAGGGCGTTGACCAGCGTGCCGCTCTCATTGCCCGCAGCGGGGTGCACCACCATGCCGCACGGCTTGACCACCACGGCCAGGTCCGCGTCCTCATAGAGGATTTCGAGCGGAATATCTTGCTTTTCTACGGGCGTCTCTTCGGCGTCGGGCACGGTCAGCTCCAGCGCATCCCCCGCGGCGACCTTGAAGGCGGGCTTTCGGCGCGCCGTGCCGTTGACCAGGCACAGTCCCTGCTCGATCCACCGGGCCGCCTGCGAGCGGCTGGCTCCGCCGGCCTGCGCGACCAGCAGGTCCAGACGCGTTTCCTCCCTTGCCACCGCCGTAATCTTCCGCATATTCTTACGCTTCCTTCCAGTCCTGCGGCCGAAACAGCAGGCTCGTCGCCAGCAGCGCCACGCCCGCGCAGATGGCGATATCCGCCACGTTGCACACGAACCAGGGCAAAAACGGAAAATAGATCATGTCCAGCACCCAGCCGCGCCACAGCCGCTCCAGGAAATTGCCCAGGAATCCGCCCAGCACCAGCCCGCACGCCGTCTGCGTAAAGGGGGTGAGCCGGTAGCGCCTCAGCAGCAGCCACCCCAGGACGATCACCGCCAGGGGCAGCAGCATACCCGCCGCCCGATTGCCCGCAAACAGACCCAGCGCCATGCCGTCGTTGTGCGTCAGCCGCAGCTCCACCAGCCAGCCCAGCGCCACCGTGCGCTCCGCCAGAAGCCTGGAGGCCAGCAGCTTGGTTCCCGCGTCCAGCGCCAGCGTGGCCAGCAGCACCCCGATCATCCGTTTCATGCGGCACCCCTTACTCCAGTTGTTTCTGCACCACGCTGACGATCTGCGCCAGCATATCCCCGATGAGCGGCAGGTTATGCCGCGCCAGGTCCTGCAGGATGATCACCAGAATGGCGCCCAGAATGGTAAAGCCCACCGCCATGCCCACCCCACGCGCTACGCCGCTGAAAAAGCTGCTCCAGAACAGGCGCTTGCGATCGTCCACGTAGCGCACATAGTCGGCCAGACGAAGCCGCTCCATGGAAGCGATCCACCGGTCGATCTGCCGGACCACCAGGCTGGCTTTCTCCAGGTCTGTCCCGGCAGCATCGCCGCAAGGCTCCGCCTCCAGCTGCGCGCGGTCCTCGCTGTCCGGGGGGCCGGCGCACGGCGCGTCCCTGCGCCAGCGCCGCCAAAGCCTCGCGTTCATAGCTGTCCACCTCCATGGTAGTTTGTACCGGAGGCGGTGAAACCATCAACGGATTTTGCTTTTCCCGCGCACGAAGCGCAGCGCCCGGCCGCCCAGGTCCTGAAGGCCCGCGCCGCTGTATACCAGCCAGATGGGCACATGCGACACACCGTAGCGCGGCAGGGGAGCGTAGACGGCGGTGACCAGCGTGGCCAGGAGCAGATAGACCGCCGGCGCGTAGTAGCCGCGCCGCGCGCATCCGCTCCAGCGGGCGCATGAGAGGCCCCAGGCCGCCAGGGCCAGACAACCCCACCACACAAGGGACATCAGCCTGTCGGGCATCAGATCCACCGTGCGCAGGTGAGAGACCGTCAGTGTCAGCGGCTTGTAGATCAGATGGCTCGCCACGAAGGCCAGCGGGTTTTCCGTAAACCACTGCCACAGGCGTTCCTTGCCCATCTCGCCCCGCCGGGCAAAGCGGCGCTCCATGTCATCCTGATACCCCTGCTCCCAGGCTTCGCGGTCTGACTGGAGCACAGCTTCCTCATAGGTTCCCTCCGGATAGCCAAAGCCTATGTAGGACCCCATGAGCTGTATGTCGCCCCGATTGGCGGTAAAGGGGACAAATTCGCCCGTAAGCAAACCGTTTCGCACCCACCAGGGGATAAACAGCAGCACGAAGGCCGCCAGCGCGGCGCACGCGCGAAGCAGCCACGGGCGCAGGTTTGTTCCCCGGCGAGCGAGCAGGGCGGCGGGCGCTATGAGCACCAGCAAGCCCAGCCCCTTGAAAAAGGCTGCGACGCACATGCACAGGATCCCTGCCCAATACCGGCTCCACCGCCACTCCCGCACGCTGGCCAGGAGAAAATACATGGCGAACAGGTTCAGGCACATATATGGCGTTTCGGTCAGAAAAACGATGTTGACGGACAGCAGCGCCGGCTCCAGCACGCACAGCGCCGCCGCAATCAGCCCCGCGGTGCGCGAGCACAGCAGCGTGCCCAGCAGATAGGCAGCGATGGCCGTCAAAAGCCCGATGCTGGAAAAGGCGATATGCGTAGCCACCAGCCCGGCAGGGTCGGCGTCCAGCAAGGCGATCAGCCCGCCCAGCAGAAGCGGCATGCCCGGACCGATGGCCGTGGTTTGCAGGCCGGGGTCCGCGTAGGCGA
>CALVNG010000116.1 GCA_944349545.1 uncultured Eubacteriales bacterium | reverse complement strand
GTCTGGAGCTTTTTGACGATGGGCTCGTGGTTTTCAAAGAAGCCCAGCGCCTCCTCCACGGTCATCTCCAGCACCTCATGGATGTTCTTGCCCTTGTAGCGCACGTCGAGGGTTTCGCGGTTGTAGCGCGCGCCCTTGCACACGTCGCAGGGCACGTAGATGTCGGGCAGGAAGTGCATCTCGATCTTGAGCAGGCCGTCGCCACCGCAGGCCTCGCAGCGGCCGCCCTTGACGTTGAAGCTGAAGCGGTTTTCCTTGTAGCCGCGGGCCTTGGCGTCGGGCGTCATGGCAAAGACGCGGCGCACCAGGTCAAAAAGGCCGGTGTAGGTGGCGGGGTTGGAGCGCGGCGTGCGGCCGATGGGGCTCTGGTCGATGGCGATGATCTTGTCCAGCTGCTCCACGCCCTCCATGCGGTCGAACTTGCCCGCGCGCGTCTTGGCACGGTTGAGCACCTTGGCCAGATGCTTGTAGACGATCTCGTTGATCAGGCTGGATTTACCCGACCCGCTCACGCCCGTCACGCAGCAGAACACGCCCAGCGGGAGCTTTACGTCAATGTTTTTCAGGTTGTTTTCCTTCGCGCCCCGCACCGTGAGCCAGCCGGACGGCTTGCGCCGCTTCCCGGGCACGGGGATAGACAGCTTGCCGCTGAGATACTGACCCGTGAGGGAACGGGGATTGGCCAGAATTTCGTCGATGGTGCCCTCGGCGATGATCTCGCCGCCGTGGATGCCCGCGCCGGGGCCGACGTCCACGATGTAGTCGGCGGCATACATGGTGTCCTCGTCGTGCTCCACCACGATGAGCGTATTCCCCAGGTCGCGCAGGCGCTTGAGCGTGGCCAGGAGCTTGGCGTTGTCGCGCTGGTGCAGGCCGATGGAGGGCTCGTCGAGGATGTAGAGCACGCCCATCAGGCTGGAACCGATCTGCGTAGCCAGGCGGATGCGCTGCGCCTCGCCGCCGGAAAGGGTGGCCGCCGCGCGCGACAGCGTGAGGTAGGACAGGCCCACGCTGTCCAGAAAGCCCAGACGCGCGTCAATCTCGCGCAGAATCTGCGAGGCGATCATGCTGTCCTTTTCACTCAGCCGCAGGCCCCTAAAGAAGGCCCGCGCCGCCGATACGCTCAGGTCGCACAGCTCGCTGATGTTCATGCCGCCCACCGTCACGGCGAGCACTTCGGGGCGCAGGCGGCGTCCGCCGCAGGCGCGGCAGCTGTCGGAAACCATGTATTCCTCATAGGCGGCCTTCATGGACTCGCTGGTGGTTTCGCGGTAGCGGCGGTTGAGCGAGGTGATCACGCCCTCGAACGTGGTCTGGTACTGACCTTTGCCGTGGGCGCTTTCATATTCAATGGTGATTTTGTCATTGGACCCGTAGAGCAAAATGTCCAGGATCTTGGCCGGCAGGTCGCGCACGGGCGTGTCCAGGCTGAAGCCGTACAGCTCCGCCAGCGCCCGGAAATAGCTGCTGGCCATGCTGGTCTTGTCCGTGGTGTTCCAGCCCATGGCCTGCAGCGCGCCCTGGCTGAGGCTCAGGTCGGGGTTGGGGATGACGGTTTCCGGGGAGATGCGCATCACCGTGCCCAGACCGCCGCATTCGGGACAGGCCCCGAAGGGGCTGTTGAAGCTGAACATGCGGGGCGAGAGCTCCTCGATGGACACGCCGCACTCCGGGCACGCGTAGTTCTGGGAAAACAGCAGCGTCCCCTTGTCAAACAGGTCCACCAGCACCAGACCGCCGCTTTCCTCGGCGGCGGTCTCCATGCTGTCGGCCAGGCGCTGGCGGAACTCATCGGAGGGGCGCACGATCAGGCGATCCACCACGATTTCGATGTCGTGCTTTTTCTTTTTGTCCAGCTGCGGCGTATCATCCAGCTCGTAGAGCTCGCCGTCGATGCGCACGCGCACGAAGCCGCGCTTCTGCGCGTCCTCCAGGAGCTTGGTGTGCTCACCCTTGCGCGCGCGTACCACGGGCGCAAGCAGCTGCAGCCGCTGCCCCTCCGGATAGGCCATCACCTGATCGGCCATCTGGTCGATGGTCTGCTGGCGGATCTCGCGGCCGCACTTGGGGCAGTGGGGCACGCCCACCCGCGCATACAGCAGGCGCAGATAGTCGTAAATCTCGGTCACGGTGCCCACGGTGGAACGGGGGTTGCGCGCCGTGGTTTTCTGGTCGATGGAGATAGCGGGGGACAGGCCCTCGATGGAGTCGATATCCGGCTTTTCCATCTGCCCCAAAAACATGCGCGCGTAGGAGGACAGGCTCTCCACATAGCGGCGCTGCCCCTCGGCGTAAATGGTATCAAAGGCCAGGCTTGTCTTGCCCGAGCCGCTCAGGCCCGTAAACACCACCAGCTTGTTGCGTGGAATTTCCAGTGTGACGTTCTTCAGATTGTGTTCGCGCGCGCCGCGAACGATGAGCTTGTCCTGCAAGGAATGAATCGTCCTCTCTGCCGTGATGGCGGGCTGGGGTCAGCGCACCTCGATCAGCTCGTACTCCAGCGAGCCCACGCCCAGCTTGGCCGCGTGCTCCACGCCGGAACGCCAGTTGGTGTAGGGATGCGTGTCGTTGAAGATGTCGCCGGTGCGGTTGTTGCGGTCGGTCAGGAACGTGCCGGGCAGCGGCTCCATACGGTTGCACGCGTCCGCGCAGGCCACGTCCAGCGCTACGGGATCGAAGCTGGCGAACATGCCCACGTCCGCGATGATGGGCGTGTCGTTCTCGGCATGGCAGTCGCAGTAGGGGGATACGTCCATCACCAGGGAAATATGGAAGTTGGGGCGGTCCTTGATGACGGCCCAGGCGTATTCGGCGATTTTGCAGTTGAGCACGTCATTGGAGCTGTCCGGCCCCTGAATGGCGCCCCGGTCGCGGCACGCGCCCACGCAGCGGCCGCAGCCCACGCACTTGTCATGGTCGATGGTCGCGCGGCGGTGGCCCTTCTCGCCGCTGAAGCTGATGGCGCCATGCGCGCACTGACGGGCGCACAGGCCGCAGCCGATGCATTTGTCATGGTCCACTACGGGCTTGCCGTCGCAGTGCATGGCACGCTTGCCGGCCGTGGAGCCAAGGCCCATGCCCAGGTTTTTCAGCGCGCCGCCGATGCCTGTGCCCTCGTGGCACTTGAAATGGGTCAGGCTGATGATGGCTTCGGCGTCCATGGCCGCGCGGCCGATGAGCGCCTCCTTGCAGTATTCCCCGTCGATGGGCACGGCAACATGGTCGTTGCCCAGCAATCCGTCGGCGATGATCACATGACAGCCGGTCTGCAGGGGGCTGAAGCCGTTTTCAAAGGCGGCGGACAAGTGGTCCAGCGCGTTGCGGCGCATGCCGGTATACAGGGTGTTGCAGTCGGTCAGGAAGGGGCGGGCGCCCATGTCCTTGAGCGTATCCACCACGACCTTGGCGTAGTTGGGACGCAGGAAAGCCAGGTTGCCCGGCTCGCCGAAGTGAATTTTCACGGCGGTGAATTTGCCGTCCAGCGGCATGCTGGTCATGCCGGCCGCCTCGATGAGATGGCGCAGCTTTTGAAGAATATTCCGGTCGGGCTTGGCGCGGAAATTGGTAAAATAAACCTTTGACTTTTCCATGAATAGCCACCTCCAACAGAATACGAAAACACGTTCGCTTTTGCATTGTAGCATAGTTTCCAGCCGGTCGCAAGATGGGGGGCGCTTTTCCTTGTCCTCAAAAATGGAACTCGTTGACAGGGACGGACTCAGATGGTATACTGCGCCTGTATACAGGAAACGGGCACAATCGCATCCGGAAAAAACACGCTGCCTTAGATGGCTGGAAAGGATGGAAAGATCATGGGCCAAAAGCAAAACAGGCGTCTGACCTGGGCGGGGCGTGCGTGCTATGTCGTGCTGCTGCTGGCGCTTCATGCCGCCGCCGCGGTCATGCTCTTTACCAATCTGGAATCGGCGTGGGTGGAATTGTACGACGAGCAGCGGCATGCCGTAAACGCCTATGAAATGGTGGTCAACGACGACTATCTGGTCAACACCTATTTTGGCGAAGTGGATTATTTCAACCTCAAGCCGCCGCTGAGCATGTGGGCCATCGCGCTGAGTTACAGGCTCGTGGGCTTTACGCTGGCGGCCGTACGTCTGCCCAGCGCACTTTTTTCCTTTATAATGCTGGCGGTGGGAGCGGTCTGGCTGGGGCGGCGGCAGGGCGCCGTTGTGTCGCTGGTCTACGTGGGCGCAATGACGGCGTTTCAGGTGCTGATCGCCGGGCACTATGCCCGCAACGGGGACCCGGACGCGCTCTATCAGCTCTTTTTCACGTTGGCCATGCTGTGCATGCTCGACAGCGGGCGCAGCTTTCGCTGGTTTTACGGGAGCGCCCTGTGCTTCGCGCTGGCTTTTCTCACCAAGAGCTGGCATGCGCTGTGCATTCCGGCCATCTGTTTTTTGTTTCTGGCCTGCCAGGGGCGCCTCAAGGAAATTACCTGGAAGCGCGCGGGACTGCTGCTCGCCGTAGGCGTCGTGCCGGTGCTCCCATGGGCTGTGGCGCGGTATCTGCACGACGGCTGGGCGTTTCTCACCTCCGGCGTCACGGTGGATATCGGGGAGCGGATGACCTCCGGAACCGCTTCCGGACCGCTGCTGTATTTCCAGTATCTTTTGGGTGACCGCGGATTTTTGACGGCTCTGGCGCTGTGTGTTGCGGCTGCCCTGGCGCTCGTTCTCACGCGGACGCGGCTTTCTCCGGCGGCCCGTTCCGCCGTCATCGGCTGCCTGCTTTGGCTGATGGTGCCGCCGGTGGTCTTTTCCTTTTCCAACTTCAAAAAATACTGGTATGTCTTTTCCAGCTTCACAGCGCTGGCGGTACTGCTTGGCGTGCTGCTTCAAGCGCTGCTGGCGCGCGGCGGACGCAGGGGCGTCCGCCGGACGGGCGCGGCGCTGACGGCGATCACGGCCGTCCTGTGCGTCGCAGGCGCCTGGCAGAACATCAATACCGTCACAACGGCGGTCAATCCCCACCACTACCAGGTGGCGATGATGGAGCTGCTGGACCGGGAGAGCTACGCAGGCGCGCATATGTATATTCAGTATAATGAGAAAAACGCGGATGGCAGCGCGCTGACCGACTGGGCCGACGAGGACCGGTTCATGGCGGAGCTCTACGGCGACGTGGTGTGCCTGCCGGGCGGTAAGGAAGCCTTCGAGCAGGATGGGGAATATGCGCTGATCATCATAGGCAATCTGGAACAGCTCGACGTGCGCGACGAGCTGGCGGGCTTTTACATTCCGCTGCTGGAAACCCGGTATGTGTCGGTGTTCTGCAACTGAGAGGGTGCTGGGGGCGCGGCGTCTCGCCGCGCCCCCAGACTGCTGACAAACCCTTTCGGGAGGCTTGGAGGGCCCGCAGGCCCTCCAAAGTGCATTCGTATCGCCCGGCTTTGCCGGGCGGGCGGGGCGTTTGCGCCCCTTTGCGCAAACATTTCTTAAGCATCTGGCGGAACAGGCCGGCGCAGCCGGACTTTTTCGACAAGCTGTGGGCGCGGCGTCTCGCCGCGTCCCATTTCACGCATGAATGGACACGCACGAAAACGTGTTCATTTCAAGCGCCTAACAGGACCGCGCCACCATGCTTTGCGGCCCAAAAATCCAAAAAATTTTAGCAAAACCCTTGCATTTGAGGGCGATTTGTTTTATACTACTGAAGCTGTCTGTTTAGGGATGAAGCGGTAAGTTGCCGCCATGGCCATGGCGGGTAATTATCGTGGACCAGCCCGGAAAT
>CALVNG010000115.1 GCA_944349545.1 uncultured Eubacteriales bacterium | reverse complement strand
TACTTCATCGCCTGCGCGTCGCCCAGCTGCGCCAGCGTCATCGTGATCGCCGCCGTCAGCGTCGTCTTGCCGTGGTCAACGTGTCCGATCGTGCCGATGTTTACGTGCGGCTTGGTGCGTTCAAATTTCGCCTTGGCCATGGGATTCGACCTCCTGTTTCGCGTTTGATATGATCCGGCAGGTTATCATGCGGTTGGAGCGGGTGATGGGAATCGAACCCACGTAGCCAGCTTGGGAAGCTGGAGCTCTACCATTGAGCTACACCCGCATGTCCGCATGCACCGCCCCAATACCAGACATAGGTTATTGTAATGTTTTTCCCCTCGCTTGTCAACAGCTTTTTTCCTTTTGCAGCCTTGGCGGCCGCGCAACGGGCCGCTATGCATGGACCGTGGCGAAAATTTTACCATTGCGTTTCCCGCTATCGCTCCGCCGGACGCACATACAGGCGAGGCGGGTTAAACTGGCGGCGCAGGTCGGCATAGGGGACTTGTGGCGGAGCCAGCAGCCACAGCTTTTTGGCCGGCTCGCCGTCCAGAATCACGGGCATGCGGTCGTGGTAGGGGCGCATCTGCGCGTCGGCCTCGCGCGTGAGGATGGCGAAGCCGTCGAAACCGCCCGCGCGGAAGCCGCCCAGAAACTCGCCGTACACCCCCGCCAGGTACATCAGCCCCTTGTCCACGCCGCCCTGGGACTGAAAGGCGAACTTGTCCTTGGTCTTGCCGCCGGAAGGGGTGCGCCGCCATTCGTAAAAGCCGGATACGGGCACCAGGCAGCGCCGCTCCCGCACCGCCCGCTGGAACATGGGCGTCGTATCCGCCTTTTCGGACCGGCTGTTGATGACCACGCCGCGGCCCCCGCCGCGCGGAAAGCCCCAGCGCATGGCTCGTACGGCCACCCGGCCCCCGTCCGCCACGATGACGGGAGCCAGCTGCGTGGGAAAGATTTCGCCCGTATGTACCTGCTGGGCCAGCGGGTCGCCGCTTTCCAGAAGGCCGCGGAGCAGGTTCAAAAGCCGCTCGTTCGCTTCTTCCGTATCGTCCAGAAAGTAGCGCCCGCACATGCCGCTTACGCCTCCGCCAGCTGACGGGCCAGGGCGGTGAGCTTTTCGCGCGTGTCCCCCGCCAGCGCCGAGCGGATGGTGGGCACGGGCTCCAGGATGCGCATGTTCTTCATGGAGCCAAGGATCTCGCGCATCTGCTTGCCCGCCGCCGGGGCCCAGGTGCCGTTTTCCACCAACGCCACGGTGCGGTCCTGCAGGGCGTGCGCCTTGAGATCCAGCAGCAGCGTTTCCATGGCGGGGAACACGCCGAGGTTGTAGGTGGCCGAAAGCAGCGCCAGCTTTCCGAAGCGGAACGCGTCGCTGAGGATATAGGAGGGATGGGTGACGGATACGTCGTACATCGCCACGTGCTTCACCCCCGCGTCGCGCAGGGCCATGGCAAAGACCTCCGCGGCATTTTCGGTGTGGCCGTAGATGGAGGCGTAGGCGATCAGCACGCCGTCCTCCTCGGGCTGATAGGTGCTCCACCGCTGGTATTTTTCTACAAACCAGGCGATGTCCCTGCGCCAGACCGGTCCGTGCAGCGGGCAGAGGAAGGCGATGTCCAGCGCGGCGGCCTTTTTGAGCAGCGCCTGCACGGGCGCGCCGTATTTTCCGACGATGTTGGTGTAATAGCGCCGCGCATCGTCCAGCCAGTCGCGCGCGAAATCCACCTCGTCGGCGAACAGGAAGCCGCTCACCGCGCCGAAGGTGCCGAAGGCATCCGCCGAAAAGAGCACGCGGTCGGTTTCGTCCCAGGTGACCATGACCTCGGGCCAGTGGACCATGGGCGCCGTGAAAAAGCGCAGGCGGTGGCGGCCCGTGACCAGCTCGTCGCCCTCGGCGATGGCGTGCAGGCGGTCCCGCAGGCTGTCCCCGAAGAACTGCGCGGCCATCTGCGCGGCCTTGGCGGTGAGCATCACCTGCGCGCCGGGGTAGCGCCCGCAAGCCTCGGCCAGCGTGGCGGCGTGGTCTGGCTCCATGTGGTTGACCACGATATAGTCCAGCGGTCGGCCGCCCAGCGCGGCGGTCAGGTTTTCAAAGAACACGCCGGAGACGGCCTTGTCCACCGTATCCACAAGCACGGTCTTTTCGTCCTGCAGCAGGTAGCTGTTGTAGCTGACGCCACGGGGAATGGGGAAGATGTTTTCAAACAGATTCAGGCGGCGGTCATTTCCGCCCACCCAGGTGAGATCAGGGGTGATCCTGGCGATGCACTCCATGGGAAAGCCTCCTTAAAAACGCTTGCGTGCAGGCCTCTTTCGGCCGGGAAGACGCACCCATTTGAAAGGTGCATGCTTATTATACCACGAAACGCACGTTTTTGAAGCAAATTTCACAATCCTCTTGACACGGGACCTGCGCCGTGCTATCATGCAGCCGTAAACCCAACATAGATGGCTTCTTCGGGGCAGGGTGAAATTCCCTACTGGCGGTACAGTCCGCGAAGGAGGCGCCTTGGCGCCTCCCCGACCCGGTGCGACTCCGGGACCAACGGTGAACGGCCTTTCGGCCAAAGTCCGGATGCGAGAAGAGCAGCCTGCCGCCTTATTGGTGCGGTTGCCCCTGATGCGAAAAAGCCATCGGGGGCAATTTCACATCAAGGAGGCATTTCCCATGACCAACGCAAAGCGCAAACCCTTCCTCACCACCCGCGAGCTGGCTACCGTGGCCATCCTCGCCGCCATCTCCGCCGTCCTGTTCATGATCGAGATTCCGGTCGTGCTCTTCTACAAGCTCGACCTCAGCCACCTGCCCGTCCTCCTGGGCACCTTCGCCATGGGCACGGTGCCGGGCACGCTGATTCTGCTGGTGAAGAGCCTGCTGGGCCTGCTGCACTCCTCGTCCCAGGGCGTGGGCGAGCTGGCGGATTTCCTGATGGGCTTTGCCATGCTTCTCCCCGCGGGGCTGATCTATCAGCATAACAAAACCCGTAAGGGCGCGCTCATCGGCATGGCCGTGGGTACGGTGGTGGCCACCATCGTGGCGGTCCTTAGCAATCTCTACATCATGATTCCTTTTTACGGCGCGGCCTACGGCATGCCGGTAGAGGCCATTGTGGGCATGGGCGCGGCCGTCATCCCGGCCGTGGACAGCGCGTTCAAGTTCGTGCTGCTCATCACCGCGCCCTTCAACCTGCTCAAGTGGGTGCTCATCAGCGCGCTCACGGGCCTGATGTACAAACCGCTTTCGCCCATTCTGCACGGGCGTAAGCGCGCCAGGACGGAGGCGAAAGCGAATTGATCCTGCAAAGCCACAGCGCCGGGGAAACCCGGCGCATCGGCGCGTCGTTGGCCCGGCAGCTAAGGGCCAACGACGTTGTGCTGCTTTTGGGCGATATGGGTGCGGGCAAGAGCGAGCTGACGCGCGGCATCGCGCGTGGACTGGGGGTCACGGGCTATGTGACCAGCCCTACCTTTACCATTTTGCAGGTGCACGAGGAGGGGCGTCTGCCCCTGTATCATTTTGACTGGTACCGTCTGGAAAGCGAGGAAGAGCTCTACGAGCTGGCCATGGACGAGTACCTGCAAAACGGCGGCGTGGCGGTCGTGGAGTGGCCTTCGCGTGCGCCGGAGGCGATCCCGGCGTGCCGTCTGGAGGTGGAAATCACGCCTCTTGGCGACACGGACCGGGCGCTTTGCTTTACTCCCGTGGGCGGGTTTCGGGAGCTGGACTGGGAAGGATGGATTTGATGAATTTGCTGGCGGTGGATACGTCAGGGCCCGTTGCGGGCGTGGCGGTGCTCAAAGACGGCGAGGTGGCCTATGAGGGCGCGGCGGTGAACCGCCTGACGCACTCGGTCAACCTCATGCCCATGATTGAGGAAGCGCTGGGCCGGGCCGGGCTGGACGTGAGCGGGATTGACCTCTACGCCGCGGTCACGGGGCCGGGGTCGTTTACGGGCGTGCGCATCGGGGTGAGCGCCGTCAAGGGCATGGCCCACGGCGCGGGCAAGCCCTGCGTGGGCGTGGACGCGCTGGAAGCGCTGGCTGCGGGCGCTTGCCTCAGCGACGCGCTGATCTGCCCCATTCAGGACGCGCGCACGGGACAGGTGTATGGCGCGGCGTTTCTGGCGGGCATGCCGCCCGTGCGCGTGCTTCCCGACATGGCCGAGGCGCTGCCCGCTTATCTGGAGAAGGCGCTGGCCGTGGCGGGCGAGCGGCGGCTGTGCTTCGTGGGCGACGGCGTAAACACCTATCGGAACGCCATCGTCGAGCGCCTGGGGGAACGGGCCGTGATTGCGCCTGCGCACATGCGCTATCTGCGCCCGGTCAGCGCGGGACAACTGGCCTGGCTCAACCGGGAAAAGAGCGTGGATTATCTGAAACTTTTGCCGGTTTACCTGCGCGCGCCGCAGGCGGAACGCGAGCGCGCCCGGCGGCTGGGAGGCCGGGCATGAGCGCCGTCTGCCGCCGCATGACGCTGACCGACGTGCCCCAAGTGCACGCCATCGAGGAGCGGACCTTTGCCACCCCATGGTCCTACCAGAGCTTCGTGGATGAGATGACCACCAACAAATGCGCACGCTACCTCGTGGCCGAGGAGGACGGGCGCGTAATCGCCTATGCGGGCGCGTGGCTGATCTTTGAAGAGGGACACATCACCAACATCGCCGTGGACGAGCCCTACCGGGGCAGAGGGATAGGCACGGAGGTGACGCGCGCGCTGATGCAGTACGCCGCCAACCTGGGCGTGAAGTATCTCACGCTGGAGGTGCGCAGGAGCAACCTGGCGGCGCAGAAGATGTACCAGTCGCTGGGGTTTCTCAAGCTGGGCCTGCGCAAGCGCTACTATGAGGACAACGGCGAGGACGCCTATCTCATGGTCTGCCAGGACATGCCCCCGGTTGACCCGGACTTTTCGGAGGACGCGGGCTGAAGAACCCGTGCCGCATGCCTGCCGGCGGCGCGCCGGACAAAAGCTGGAAGCGTGGAATGTCTTCCGGCTTTTTTTCTTCCCGGATGAACCCTTTGATGCTTTTTGCTGTCTTTATAAGTGCCCACAGAAAAACGGGGCTTGCGCAAGACAACCGCTTAGGAGGGATACCGTGAACACCCAGACCTTTCTTGAGGAGGCGGCAAAGCTGGAAAGGCTTTTGTACTGCGTGGCCTGGTCGATGCTGTCCAACACGGACGACTGTGCCGACGCCGTGCAGGAAACGCTGATGCGCGCCTGGCAAAGCCGCGACACGCTCCGAAATATCCGCAGTTTCAGGCCGTGGATCACCCGCATCATGGTCAACACCTGCAATTCGATACTTCGCAAACGGCTCAATCAGCGCTGGGTGCCGCTTGAGGAGGACATGGCCGTGCTGGACGCCCCGCAGGACGGCGCCTTTGACCTGGATGAAACGCTGGGCCGCCTGTCCCCCGAACACCGGGCGGTGGTGGTGCTCCATTACGTGGAGGGTTACAAGGTGCGCGAGATCGCCGCAATGCTCGGTATTCCCGCCGGTACGGTCAAAACCCGCCTGATGATGGCGCGGGTACACATTCGAAAAAATCTGGTTCATTCTCCGCTGGAAGAAGGAGGACTCAGTCATGAGAAAGCGTGAGTATGCCGAGGCGGTGGAACACTGCATTCCCCAGACGCCACCAGCCTTTCACCAGGCCATGAGCCGGACGCTGGAGGCCATCGCGGCGCAGGCCTCTGCCGGGGAAGAGGCCGTAAAAGTCCGGACCACCCTTTCCACGCGGCGCGCGCTGGCGTTTGCGCTGGCGGCGCTGCTGCTCATCGCCACCGCGGCGGTCGCCGCGACCCATTGGAACCTCTTTGACGCCCTGAGCTTTCTGACCGGCGCCAACCCCACCAACGCCGATCTGGTGAT
>CALVNG010000114.1 GCA_944349545.1 uncultured Eubacteriales bacterium | reverse complement strand
AGCTGCTGCTCCTCGTAGCTCACGCGCGCGATGGTGAGCGTGCTCAGGTATTTTTCGCCCGTGCGGTAGTAGACGGTGCTGATGTTCAGCGCGCTGCCGCGCTTGCCCCGCTTGCGGGGGTCGGGCTGCAAAGTGGGGCTGAGCTCGCGGTCATAGGCGTCCGCGATGGCGCGCAGCTCGGCGTTGACATCCGCGTTCACCGTGGTGACATATTCCTTGCAGACGTAGGCGCTCCCCTCGTCGATCTCGCGCTCGCTCTGCTCCACGGTGATGGCGAAGATCTCCGGCATGGCCTCGTATTTTTCGCCCTCCGCGGCCGCGCAGGCGCACAGGCACAGCAATGCCAGCAGCAGAATCAGCATTCGTTTCACAGGTGTCAACCTCCTTTGCGGACAGACGGCGCGCTGCGCCCCCCTTGCACAACCTGTATTTTACAAGGCTTCCTGAAAAAACGCAAGCGACGCCATGCCTAAAGCGGACGTCAAACCCTGCCATTCCCTTAACATATCATCCGGAAGGACCCGATGTTGCTATGTGGCCGAGCGCCTCGCGACGCGATATCCGGCATGGCTTTCTGAATCATACGGGGGTGCAGGGGCCTTATTTTGCCATTGACAAAAAATAAACAAATTCCTTGCTTTTTTTCCCTAAATCGATTATGATAGTAACCAAAGATCATCGTTCCTCACGACAACCGCACAGCCCGAAAACGACATCAGCAGGAGGTTGCTACTTTGGACGAAAACAGCAGGGTTTCATCCCTCCCTTGCGACGATTGCTCCCGGGAGGACCGTAAGGCGCTTCTTTTGCGCATCGGCGCGCTGGCGCGCGAATACCGCGGCCGCGAGGGCTCGCTGATTCAGGTGCTGCATCTGGCGCAGGGCATTTACGGCTATCTGCCGCTGGAGGTGCAGCGGGTGATCGCCGACGGCCTGGAGCTTCCCCTGGCGGAGGTTTCGGGCGTGGTGAGCTTCTATTCCTTCTTTTCCACGCAGCGCCGGGGCAGGCACACCATCCGCGTGTGCCTGGGCACGGCGTGCTACGTGCGCGGGGGCAAGCGCATCGTGGAGCGGCTCAGGGAGCTGCTGGGGGTCAGCGTGGGCGAGACCACGGCGGACGGCCTGTTCACGCTGGAGGTGGCGCGCTGCATCGGCGCGTGCGGCCTCGCACCGGCCATGTCCATCGACGACACGGTCTATAAGCGCGTAAGCCCCGACAACCTGGAGCACATTCTGGCCCAGTATACCCCCGGTAAGGAGGGAGAAGCCGTATGACGAAAATCACCTCTCCCGAAAGGCTGCGCGAAATCAGGGCCGCCTACGAGCGCGGGCAGGCCGCCTATGAGCGGCGGGTGCTGGTGTGCGGCGGCGCGGGCTGCGTCAGCTGCCACTGTCAGGCGGTCCGGGAGGCGCTGGAGGAGGCCGTGGAGACGCTGGGCCTGCGTCAGCGCGTCAAGGTCATGGTCACGGGCTGCATCGGCCTGTGCGCGGCGGGGCCGGTGATGGTGGTCGAGCCCGACGGCGTGCTCTATACCAGCCTGGATGCGGAGCGTGCGGCCCTCATCGCCCGCCGCCATCTTTTGGAAGGCGAAATCGTGGAGGAATGCACCTTCTACGATCACGAGCAGAAGCGCCGCGTCCCGCACCTGAGGGACATGGGCTTTTTCCGCGAGCAGGTGCGCATCGCGCTTCGCAACTGCGGCCAGATGGAATACGCCTCGCTGGAGGCCTACATCGCCCGCGACGGCTACGCGGCGCTCGCGGGGGCGCTGACCCGTCCGCCCGCCGACGTGGTGGGGGAGATCAAGCGCAGCGGCCTGCGCGGCCGCGGCGGCGCGGGCTTCCCCACGGGCGTCAAGTGGGAGGCCGGCATGAACGCGCCGGAGGGGCAGAAATACATGGTCTGCAACGCCGACGAGGGCGACCCCGGCGCCTTCATGGACCGCTCGATCCTCGAGGGCGACCCCCACAGCCTCATCGAGGGCATGCTGCTGGGCGGCTACGCCATCGGCGCAAACCACGGCTATGTCTACGTGCGCGCGGAGTACCCGCTGGCCGTGGAGCGGCTGAGCAACGCCATTCATCAGGCGCGCGAGGCGGGGCTGCTGGGCGAGGGCATTCTGGGCTCGGATTTCGACTTCGATCTGGAGATCCGCATCGGCGCGGGCGCGTTCGTCTGCGGCGAGGAAACCGCGCTGATGAACTCCGTGGAGGGCCGGCGCGGCGAGCCTGACCAGAAGCCGCCCTTCCCGTTTGAGTCCGGCCTGTTCCATTGTCCCACCATCATCAACAACGTCGAGACCCTCGCCAACGTCCCCGCCATCCTCTTCCGCGGCGCGGACTGGTTCCGCGGCTTCGGCACGGAAAAGAGCCCCGGCACCAAGGTCTTTGCCCTCTCCGGCAAGATCAACAACACCGGCCTGGTCGAGGTGCCCATGGGCATCCCCCTGGGCGAGATCCTCTATACCATCGGCGGCGGCATCCCCGGCGGCAAGGGCTTCAAGGCCATCCAGTCCGGTGGCCCCAGCGGCGGGTGCCTCACCCGCGCGCACCTCAACACCCCCGTCGATTACGAGAGCCTGGCCAGGCTCGGCGCGATCATGGGTTCCGGCGGCCTCATCGTCATGGACGAGGACACCTGCATGGTCGATACCGCCCGCTACTTCATGGACTTCATCCGCGACGAAAGCTGCGGCAAGTGCCTGGCCTGCCGCGTGGGCACCAAGCGCATGCTGGAGATCCTGGAGCGCATCACCCAGGGCGAGGGCGTGCCCGAGGACCTGGATATGCTCGAGGAGCTGGCCGAAACGCTGCAGGATACCGCCATGTGCGGCCTGGGGCAGACCGCGCCCAACCCCATCCTCTCCACCCTCCGGTACTTCCGCGACGAGTACGAAACCCACATCTACGACCGCCACTGCGACGCGGGCGTGTGCTCCAACCTCTACATCTCGCCCTGCCGCAACGCCTGCCCCGCCTCGGTGGACGTGCCCGGCTACATGAACCTCGTGGCCGCGGGGCGGCTGGTGGACGCCTACCGCCTCATCCGGCAGGAGAACCCCTTCCCCGCGGTGTGCGGCCGCATCTGCACGCATCCCTGCGAGCGGCACTGCCGCCGCTCCCAGGTGGATGAATCGCTGGCCATTTGCTCCATCAAGCGCTTCGTGGGCGACTTCGCGCTCAGCGGCGCGTTCGAGGTGCCCGACGAAGTCCCGCTCAAGCCCACGGGCAAGCGCGTGGCCGTGATCGGCGCGGGGCCTTCCGGCCTCACCTGCGCCTACTACCTGACCCAGCTGGGCCATCAGGTGGACGTCTACGAGGCCGAGCAGGTGCCCGGCGGCGTGCTCTACTGGGGCATCCCTGAATACCGCCTGCCCAACAGCGTGCTGCTCAAGGAGATTCACGCCATCGAAAAGGCGGGCGTGAAGATTCACCTGGGCGTGACCGTGGGCCGCGACCTGTCGCTGGACGAGCTGCGGGAAAGCCATCAGGCCGTCTACATCGCCAGCGGCAACCAGAAGGCGCGCAAGCTGGGCATCCCCGGCGAAAGCCTGCCGCAGGTGGAAAGCGGGCTGAGCTTCCTGCGCCGCATCGGGCTGAATCAGGACCGCTTCGTGCCGCGGCGGCTGGTGATCGTGGGCGGCGGCTCGACCGCCTTTGACTGCGCCCGCACCGCAAGGCGGCTGGGCGCGGAGGAGGTCACCATCGTCTACCGCCGCACCGAGGCCGAAATGCCCGCGGGCGCGGAAGAGATCGTGGAGGCGCAGGAGGAGGGCATCCGGCTGGAGACGCTCGCCTCGCCCCTGGAAATTCTGGGCGAGGGCGGCGCGGTTTCGGGCATCCGGCTCCAGCGCATGCAGCCCGGCAACTTCGGCAAGGACGGCCGCCGCTGGGTCTATCCCGTGGAAAACGGCGAGTTCGTCCTGGCCTGCGACGGCGTGGTGCCCGCGATCGACCAGGAGATGGACGACTATTTCATCAATGCCGTGGAGGAGCGCGTCAAGACCTATCTGGACGTGGACCGCTTCACCGTCAAGACCCGGCGCGAGGGCGTATTCGCCGGCGGCGACGCCAACCCCCACCGCGCCAACGTGGTCATCGAGGCCATCGCGGACGGCAAGCGCGCCGCAATCCACATTGACCGCTACCTCGGCGGCAAGGGGGAACTGCACAAGGGCGCGCCCATCGACATCCCCGTCATCCCCGACGAGGTGGTGGAGGAGCACCCGCGCTTCCCGTTCCATACGCTCGCGCCCGAAAAGCGCTGCGACAACTTTGACGAGGTGGTCTGCGGCTATCACCGGCTGGACGCCATGGCCGAATCGCTGCGCTGCCTGCACTGCGACAGGAGGTAAGGGCATATGATCCACCTGACCATCAATCAAAAGCCCGTGGCCGTCCCCGAAGGGACCACCATCCTCGAAGCGGCGCGCAGCGCCGGCATCGAGATCCCGACCCTGTGCCACCTCAGAAACGTCCACCGGTTCGGCTCCTGCCGCATCTGCGTGGTGGAGGTCGAGGGCATGCGCACCCTTCAGGCCTCCTGCGTGGCCAGGGCGCGCGAGGGCATGGTGGTGCACACCAACAGCGCGCGGGTGCGCAAACGCCGCAGGATGCTCTACGAGCTGATGCTCTCCAGCCATTCCAAGGACTGCCTCTCCTGCGGGCGCAACCAGAGCTGCGAATTGCAGGCCCTGGGCGAGCGCCTGGGCGTGACCTCCTGCCGCCTTTCGGGCGAGCAGCCGCCGCGCCATGTGGACGTGTCGCCCGCCATCACCCGCGATACCTCCAAGTGCGTGCTGTGCCGCCGCTGCGTCACCGTATGCCGGGGTATCCAGCAGGTGGGCGCCATCGCCGCGCAGAACCGCGGCTTTGACACCGTCATCAGCCCGGCCATGGGCCTGCCGCTCAACGCCACGGCCTGCGCCATGTGCGGCCAGTGCACGGTGGTGTGCCCCACGGGCGCGCTTTCGGAAACCGACGGACTGGAGCGGGTCTGGCAGGCGCTGTCCGATCCCGGCAAGCGCGTGGTGGTGCAGACCGCGCCCGCCGTGCGCGCGGCGCTGGGCGAGGCGTTCGGCTATCCCGTGGGCACCTGCGTCACGGGCAAGATGGCCGCCGCCCTGCACGAGCTGGGCTTTGACGACGTGTTCGACACCAACTTCGCCGCCGACCTGACCATTCTGGAGGAGGGCACGGAGCTGCTGCACCGGCTGGAGGCCGCGCTCGGCGGAGGCGAGGCGACGCTGCCCATGATCACCTCCTGCTCGCCGGGGTGGATCAAGCACATCGAGCACGCCTTCCCGGACGAGCTTGCGCACCTGTCCACCTGCAAATCTCCCCACGCCATGCTGGGCGCGCTGGTCAAAAGCTACTACGCCGAGAAGCTGGGCATGGACCCCAGGGACCTTTTCGTGGTATCGGTCATGCCCTGCACGGCCAAGAAGTACGAGATCCAGCGCCCGGAGCTTGCCAGCCTGGACGGCGTGCCGGACGTGGACGCGGTGCTGACCACGCGCGAGCTGGCGCGGATGATCAAATCCGCCGGCATCGACTTTCGCGCTCTGCCGGAGGGAACGTTCGACGCGCCGCTGGGCCTGTCCACGGGCGCGGCGGACATCTTCGGCGTCACCGGCGGCGTGATGGAGGCCGCCCTGCGCACCGTCTGCGAGCTGGTGACGGGCCGCGAGCTGCCCTTTGAAAACCTGCACGTGACCCCCATCGAGGGGCTGGAGCAGATCAAGACCGCGTCCATGACCCTCCGGGACACCCTGCCCGCCTACCGCCATCTGGAGGGAGTGGAGGTCCGGGTGGCCGTCACCTCCGGCCTGGCCGGGGCGGACCGGCTGATGCGCGAGATCGCCGAGGGGCAGTCGCCCTATCACTTCATCGAGGTCATGGGCTGTCCGGGCGGGTGCGTCAGCGGCGGCGGCCAGCCGCGCACGGACGCGGAGAACTTCCGCGAGCTGCGCTCCCGCGCCCTCTACGCCGAGGA
>CALVNG010000113.1 GCA_944349545.1 uncultured Eubacteriales bacterium | reverse complement strand
CAGCTTTTGAGCAGGGGCAGGGCGCTTTCGCCGCCAAAATCGACGTATGCCTCGTCCACCAGCACGATATGGTTAGGATTTGCGCGCACGATGCGCTCGATTTCCGCAAGCGGGAGGGCGATGCCGGTGGGCGCGTTGGGGTTGGCCAGCACCACCATGCCGCCCGTGTTCAAAAACGGCTCCACGGGCACGGTGAAATCGTCGTTTAGGGGCACAGTGCGGGCGGGCACGCGGAACAGGCCCGCAAACACCCGGTAGAAACCGTAGCTCACCGCGGGAAAGGTGACGGGATGCGCCGCGTCCGCAAAGGCAAGGAAGCTGAAACCCAGCACCTCATCCGAGCCGTTGCCGCAGAACACGTTGTCCGGCGAAAGCCCATACGTGTCCGCGATGGCGCGGCGAAGCGGCAGAGCCGTGGGGTCGGAGTAGAGGTTGAGGCGGGAAACCTCCTCGCGGCTGAGCGCGTCCAGCACGCGGGGGGAGGGAGGAAAGGGACTTTCATTGGTGTTGAGCTTCACATACCGGCGGTCCTGGGGCTGCTCGCCCGGCACATAGGGGTCAAGCCCGGCAAGCGCGGAAATGAGAAAATCGCTCATGAACGGCCCTCCATGCGCACAGCGACGGCGTTGGCGTGTGCGTCGAGCCCTTCACGGCGGGCAAAGCGCATCACGTCCTCGGATACCTGCCCAAGCGCGTCGGGGGTATAGTAGAGGTAGCTGGACCGACGGCAGAAATCATCCACGCCCAGGGGAGAGGAATAGCGAGCGGTACCGCTGGTGGGAAGGGTGTGGTTGGGTCCGGCCAGGTAGTCGCCCAGTGGTTCGGGGCAGCTGCGGCCCAAAAACACGCTTCCGGCGTTGTGCACCATGGGCAGCAGGCCGAAGGGATCGTCCACGCACAGTTCGAGGTGCTCCGGGGCGATTTCGTCCGCCAGGCGCGCGGCGGTTTCCAGGCTGTCCACCACGAGGATGCGGCCGTTTTGCTCGATGGAGGCACGGGCGATTTCCTCGCGCGGGAGCAGCTTGAGCTGCCGTTCCACCTCGGATGCCACGGCCTCGGCCAGCGAAGCGTCGGTCACGGCCAGCCACGCCGAGGAAAGCCGGTCGTGCTCGGCCTGGGAAAGCAGGTCTGCGGCCAGATGGACGGGGTTTGTGTTTGCGTCGGAGACGATCATGATTTCGCTGGGACCGGCCACCATGTCGATGTCGCACAGGCCGCGGGCATAGCACAGCTGCTTGGCGGTGGCCACGTAGATGTTGCCGGGGCCGACGATCTTGTCCACCCTGGGCACGGTCTGCGTGCCGAAGGCCAGCGCGGCGATGGCCTGCGCCCCGCCCGCGCGCACCACCGTGCGCACGCCCGCGAGCTTTGCCGCCGCCAGAATGGGGGCGGGCACCTTGCCGTCCGGGCCGGGCGGGGTGGCCATGACGATGGTTTCCACCCCGGCGATTTTGGCGGGAATGGCGTCCATCAGCACGCTGGAGGGATAGCGCGCCGTACCGCCGGGCACATACAGTCCGGCGCTGGCCAGCGGCAACACGCGCTGGCCCACCACCACGCCGGGCGCGGGAGTGTCCACAAAGCCCGCGCGCTTTTGCAGGCGGTGAAAGCGCTCGATGTTGCGGGCGGCGAGCCTGAGCGTGTCCAGAAATTCCGGTTCCACCAGGGCAAATGCCGCGTCCAGCTCCTCCTCGGGCACCAGGAGGCCATCCGGCCGCGCGCCGTCGAAGGTTTCGCAATAGTCCAGCACGGCCTCGTCGCCGCGCAGGCGCACATCCTCCACGATGCTTTCCACCGCTTGCGAAACATCGCGCTTGACTTCGCAGGCACGGTCCAAAAGCTGGGCGGCGGGCTGCCCCTCATAGAATACGATGCGGATCATGGACGTTCCTCCTTTTGGTTCAGCTGGGCCTGAATGCTGGACAGCAGCCCCGATATGGCCGGCTCCTTGAACTTCATGGCGGCCTTGTTGGCGATGAAGCGCGCGCTGACGGGCAAAATCTCGCGGGTGACCTCCAGGTTGTTCTGCCGGAGGGTCGTTCCCGTTTCCACGATGTCCACGATCACATCGCTCAGGCCCAGCAGCGGCGCCAGTTCGATGGAGCCGTTGAGCTTGATGATCTCGATTTCCCGGCTCTGCGCGGCGTAGAAGCGCCGGGCGATGGCCGGATACTTGGTGGCCACGCGCAGCGGGCGCTGACGGTCCTCCCGGAAGCCCACGGGCGCGGCCTCCGCCATGCGGCATTTGCCAAAGCCCAGGTCCAAAAGCTCGTACACGTCGCTTCCGCCCTCCAAAAGCACGTCCTTGCCCACCACGCCCACGTCCGCCGCGCCGTGCTCCACGTAGATGGCCACGTCCGAGGGCTTGACCAGCAGGTAGCTCATTTCCCCTTTTTCATCGGTCAGCACCAGCCGGCGGTCGTCCTGCTCCATGGCGGCGCAGTCGTAGCCGGCGGCCTTGAACAGGCGGTACACCTTGTCGCCCAGCCGCCCTTTGGGCAATGCCACGTTCAGCATGCGCCGCTCACCTCCTCCAGCTCTCCGTTTCGGCAGCGCAGCGTGCGCCCCGCGCGCAGGCCGGGCGGCGGCGTCCCTGCCGCCAGCACGCGCAGCCCCTGCGCCCGAAGCTCCTCCAGCGCCCGAAAGATGCCGGGCGCTTCGTCCTGCGCGCCGTAGAGCACCAGCACGTCCACATCGTCGCCCGCGGGCCGGGCCAGCACGCGCTGCAGCTGGTCCAGATATACCGCGAAGCCCAGGCCGTCGCCCGCCTTGCCGAATTTTCGCATCAGCTTGTCATAGCGCCCTCCGCTGAGCGCCACGCGCGGCGCGCCCTCCACATAGCCCTGAAACACCAGCCCGTTGTAGTAATCCAGGTCGTTGAGAATGGAAAAGTCCAGCCGCACATGCCCGCATAAGCCCAGCGCGTCCAGCGCCGCGTACAGGCTGGAAAGCTCGCCCACAGCCTGCTTCATGTCCGTCCCCACGGCGATATCCGCCGCACGGCGCAGCGTTTGGGTGAAATCGCCGCAGAGCGTGGGCAGCTGGGATATGCGCCCGGCATAGAAGGGCGGTACCTGCCACTGTGAGAGCATGCGCGCCAGCTCGTGCGCGTTTTTCTGGCGGATGAGGCGGCTGGCCTGCTCGCGCTGTGCGCCGTCCAGCCCCGCGTCGGCCAGCAGTCCGCCCGCAAAGCCCATGTGGCTCACATCCAGCACAAAGTCCGCTCCGGTCAGCCGCAGGCTTTCGATGGCCAGGCGCAGTACCTCGCACGCGCCGTAGAGGTCCACATCGCCCAGAAGTTCCACGCCCAGCTGGCCGATCTCGGTAAATTCATGGTCGGTGGCGGAGAGACGGTATACGCTTTCATGATAATACAGCTTTTCCACCTGCCCCCGCTCCGGCCGTGCCCGCTTGACGATGGACAGCGTTACGTCGGGCTTGAGTGCCATGAGCTGGCCGCTCGCGTTTGTGAAGCTGAGCACGCTTTCACTGGTGAGAAAGCTCTTGTTTTCCAGGTAGAGCGCATATTCCTCGAAGCGGCGCATGGGAAAGCGCGTATAGCCATAGCTCTCGTACAGGCCGCGCAGGCTGAGAACCAGGCGCTCCTGAGGGCCGAGCACATCGGGAACGGACATGAAACCCCCTCCTTCCGGGATGGTGGACAGTATAGCACGCTTTAATACTTTAGTCAAGCAACGTAATGAATTTCTTCCGAAAAACAGCACAGTGGGAAGAAACGGGAATGCGCATCCGTTTGATGATGGGAACCGCATCCAAAAGCAGTGGAAAGAAGGGGAGAAAGCGATGAAAAAAACGACGGGAAAAAAAGCGTGCGCGCTGCTGGCGGCGCTTCTTTTGATACTGGCCACCCTTTGTGCGGCTGCGGAGGAATCCTCCTTGCGGGTAGTGGCTGAAGCTGTCCCCGCGGCGGGGGACCTTGCACGGGAGGAGGCGCGGGCCATCGCCATGGAGGCGCTGGCGCAGCGCCCGGACGTGGCGGCACCCGCGGGCGGGGACCTGTACGACTTCCCGCTCTATGCTATCGAGGCGCGCAGGCTCAGCTGCCGGGAAACCTTCGTCATGCTGGCGGACGGTGGCGGCGCATGGGTTGTGAGCTTTGCGCCGGAGGACCTGCCGGTGTTCGCGGGAGCCGTTACCATTGCTTCGCCGGGAGGCGAGGTGCTGGAAGCCGTTCTGGGAGAGGAAGCCCCCCTGATGGCCCGCTGGGAAGCAGAGCGGGGACCGCGCTGGTTCTGGAGCCAGGAGGACCGTGTGCTCTATGATCAGCTATATGTTTCCACGTCCATGAGCGTAAGTGTTTTGCCTCAGGAAGGCGACCTGCCCCGCGAGGAGGCGCTGGCGATCGCCAAAGCGGCGCTAGAGCGGGAATGCGGCGTGCCGTCGGAAACGCTTGACGCGGAATACCGGCTGGATATGGAGCTGTGCCTGCTTTCCCTCAGGGGCGCGGAAAAGGAGCGGGTGTGGTGCGTAGATTTCCGCCGGCTCGACCCTGCGAGCGGGAACTGGGAGCTATGCTATTCCGCGCAGGTGATGGCGGAGGATGGCGCCGTATATCATGCCGGGGACAACGGCGGCAACGGCTGAAAAAGGGAGAGCAGCCGGAAAGGCCGCTCCCCCGTCATACCCTGATCGAAACGCCCATTCAGCCTCTTTAGGCCTCCGGCTCCATCAAACCCAGATCGCCGTCCTTGCGCAGGTAGAGCACATTGGTGCGGTCGGTCTCCACGTTGACAAACACGAAGAAGCTGTGCCCCAGCAGCTCCATTTGCAAAATGGCGTCCTCCACGCTCATCGGGCGCACCGGGAAGGTCTTGTGGCGCACCACCTTGGGAGCCGCTTCGTCCTCGCTGACGGTTTCGGCGCTCGCCGCGTCGTACTCCAGCTCGCCGGGCTTGAAGGCATCCTCGCGCAGGCGCTTGCCCAGTTTGGTACGATGCTTGTGAATCTGCCGTTCCAGCTTGGCCAGGGCCTGGTCGATGCTGACGTAGAGGTTGTCGTCGTTGGACGCCTCGGCGCGAAGCACCACGCCCTCGAAGGGAACGGTGATTTCACAGGTGCGGCGGTTATTCTTTTCACGCGTCAGACGCACGAAGATTTCGGTGTTGGGGTTGAGATAACGCTCCATTTTGGAGGTTTTTTTCAAAACGCGCTCGCTGACGCCGGGGCTGACTACCATGTTTTTGCCGGTGATGGTCGTTTTCATATTTGGAAACTCCTTACTATGTAATGGGGAAGGATGTCAGGCGGAACGCCGTGCAGCCCTCCGGCTGAAACCGGATAGAGAAAATGATGCGTGTGCCAATGGAACCACGCTCCTTTCCAACAAGTGACACGGGCCTGATCAGCCCGCACCATGCTGCTTTGTGAATCCACCTTTTCCTTGCCCTTGCTTGGTATATTCTGTTCGACGAGGAGGGATTCGATTCCTGCCGCAGTGGATGAATTCACCAGAGCATTTACACTTTTGTCACAATTCTATCCTAAAAATGGAAATAATAGGCGTACAGAACGAAATATAAGTCAAAAATTCTTAAAAAAAGTGAACAATTTGGCAGGCTGATACGTCTTATCATATGAGTGACGGTATTATTTGCGGCGCGGGCTCTTCGAGGGAACCTCCGCCGAAGGATATACAAAGAACGCATAGAAACCGGGGAGGGAAGAACCATGAAAAAGCGGCGTATGCGGCTGATGGCGCTGGTGGTGGCGGCCATGATGATTTGCGGACTGGCTATTGCCGAGCCCGTGCACGAGCATCAATGGAGCGCATGGCAGAAGAGCGCGGATCATCCGAATCAGGAAACCCGCACCTGCCTTACGTGCAGCGCCGTCGAAACGCGGGAACATGAGTGGGGCCCGTGGACCGACATGGGCGACGGCACGGAAAAGCATACATGCATCAACTGTCAGAAGGAAGAATTCCGCAAGATCGAGACGCCTGCGATCCAAAGCGACAGCGGAGAAGGCGCGGGAATCAGCCTGCTGAACGAAAATGATACGGGCATGACGCCGGACCCGGCCCCGAACGCGAACACGCCCGCGGACCCGG
>CALVNG010000112.1 GCA_944349545.1 uncultured Eubacteriales bacterium | reverse complement strand
ACCAGCTGTTCCAGAATGATCAGTTCCATTCCCTGTTGCTTTTCGTGGAATTTGTTCAGCATGCCGCTCTCCCCTGTGTTCGTTCTTTTTGTTTCCCGCCGATATATTCATATATTCGACATGCTTGTCCGTTTTTCCTTATGAAAAATGACCGTTGACTTGGGTTTGTCAACGGTCTGATCCCCCGCCGTGCGCGGGGGACTTTTTTTGTCCTCTTTTGACCCTCTCCGTCGAACAGACGCATCTGCGTCATATCCGCCTTCCCGGCCACATACATACTTGTGCAAAGGAGTGATCCCCATGAGCAACAAGCCTCTACGGGTCCGGGAAAAGGGCGCGCTGCTCCAGCCGCCCACTGCCAAGCCGGCGCGCGCCGGTCCCCTTGCGCGCCTGAAGGAAACCCTGCGCCGTCCCCGCCTGCGCCGGGCCGCCACGCAGGCCGGTCTGGGCCTGTGCCTGCTGGGTCTGTGCGCCGCCTACACCCTGAGTCTTGGCGATAACGCCACCGCGGTGGTAGCAAAAAAGCGCGAGCTGCCCATATACAGCGTGCAGCGGGACGACAAGGTGCTCTCCATCAGCTTCGACGCCTCCTGGGGAGCGGACAAAACCCTTTCCATTCTGGACATTCTGGATGAGCACAATGTAAAAACCACCTTCTTCCTGGTCGGCGGCTGGGTGGACAAATACCCGGACATGGTGAAGGAAATCGCCGCGCGCGGGCATGAGATCGGCAATCATTCGGACACGCATCCGCACATGAGCCAGCTTTCCGAATCCGACATCAAAGACGAGCTGCGTATCATGAGCGATAAAGTGGAAAAACTAACGGGCGTGCGACCCACGCTGTTTCGTCCGCCCTACGGCGACTACAACAACCGCGTGATCGAGGTGGCGCGCGCCGAGGGGTATGAATGCGTGCAGTGGAGCATCGACAGTTTGGACTGGAAGGATCGCGGCACGGAGGACATCATCAAGCAGTGCACCTACCGCGTCGACAACGGGGACATCGTGCTGTTCCACAACGACAGCAACGATATCGTCAACGCCCTGCCCACCGTGATCAAGCACTATCAGGGACTCGGCTACACGATCATCCCGGTGAGCGAGCTGCTGCTGGAGGGCGAATACACCATCGACGTGCAGGGCAAGCAGCATCCCAGGGAAGCCTAAAAACCAAAGCAATGACATGAGGTGAGGAACATGGAAGAAACGGGAAACATCATCCATCTCAGGGGCCAGATCTGCCAGAGCCTGCAGTTCGGGCATGAGCTGTTCGGCGAGCAATTCTACGTGACCACGCTGCGCGTGCCGCGCCTGAGCGGGGCGGAGGACTTTCTGCCCATCACCATCAGCGAACGGCTTTTGATCGACGAGCCGCTCACGGCGGGCAGCATGCTTTGCATGGAAGGTCAGCTTCGCAGCTACAACAAGGTCATCGAGGGGGCGGGCAGGCTGCTCATCACCGCGTTCGCCCAGCGGATTCTCAACTGCGAGGAGGATGAGGAAAACCCCAACCGCGTGCAGCTGACCGGCGCGCTGTGCAAGCCCCCAAGCTACCGTACCACGCCCTTTGGCCGGGAGATCGCGGACCTGATGCTGGCCGTGAACCGTTCCTATGGCAAAAGCGATTACATTCCCTGCATCACCTGGGGCCGTACCGCGCGCTATGCCGCCAACCTGAAGATCGGCGACCGCGTGCAGCTGGTAGGCCGTTTCCAGAGCCGCGCCTACCAAAAGCAGCTGCCCGACGGAACCGCGCTCAACAAGGTGGCCTACGAGGTGAGCGTCAGCCGGCTCAGCACCGTGCGCGACGAACCCCGGTCCGACTTTCATACCCTTCCCCCACAGATGCAGAGCCCCGGCGCTCTGACCGGCGCAAGGGATTGTCAGAGCGCGCGTCCCTGACGCCGGACCGCGCGTAAAACCGGCCTCCTGCCAGCAAGCGGGAGGCCGGCGCTCTTTCCCGCACGGAACCGCAACAAATGATAGACCGCCTTGCCATTTGTGCATTTTTATACAGAAATGCGATTTGCACAAGGCCGTGAGTCCGCTGCATTTTTCCTGTATTTTATAGGCTTTGAAGGCTTCCTTCTCCTTTGCTGGAAAGCCTTTTTTCAATGCCTTTGCGCCTTCTTTCCGCAAAAGGCAAGCTGGCAGATGGATGGATAAAATTATTGAAAAATCTTCTAAAATGGACTTGACGAAAAGGCCGTTCACCGAATACAATAACCTTAGATCGTACAAAGAGAATGTGCTTCGAAACGCAAATCTTTGCCGTTAGGAGGAAGTACCGATGCTGTATCAAGCGCCATCGGCTGAAATCCGCGATACCTTTCATCAGGGCACCAATCGTCGTGCCTATGAAATGCTCGGCGCACATCCATGTTATGAAGGCGACCAGCGCAAATGGCATTTCTGCGTGTGGGCTCCCAACGCCAAGCACGTGGCGCTGGTGGGCTCGTTCAACGACTGGGACAAAAGTGCGACTCCCATGCAAAAGCAATTTGACGGCACCTGGGAATTGCGTCTGACCGAGGAAGAGCTCTGGAAGAACGTGCCGGAGGACGGTTACCCCACCTACAAGTACGCCGTGTGGGGAGCGGACGACCTGTGGCGCATGAAGGCCGATCCCTTCGGCTTCTTCAGCCAGCTGCGCCCCAACAACGCCAGCCGCCTCATCGACCTGGACAACTACCATTGGAGCGACCAGGACTGGATGTCCGCGCGGCATGATTTCAACCCCTACATCAGCCCTGTCAACATCTACGAGGTGCATATCGGCTCCTGGCGGCGGCACCCCGACGGAAGCATGTATACCTACCGTGAGTTTGCCGACGAGCTGATCCCCTATGTCCAGGAGATGGGCTACACGCATATCGAGCTGCTGCCCGTGATGGAACATCCCCTCGACATGAGCTGGGGCTATCAGGTGACGGGGTTCTACTCCGCCACCGCGCGCTACGGCACGCCGCTGGAGCTGATGAACCTCATCGACCGCTGCCATCAGGCGGGTATCGGCGTGATTCTGGACTGGGTGCCCGCGCACTTCCCGCGCGACGAAGTGGGCCTGTTCCGCTTTGACGGCACGGACCTTTACAACCATCCCGATCCCCGGCGCGGCGAAATCGCCCAGTGGGGCACGATGCTCTTTGACTACGCGCGCGGCGAGGTATGCAGCTACCTGCTCAGCAACGCCTGCTTCTGGCTGGACATCTTCCATGCCGACGGCATCCGCGTGGACGCGGTCAGCGGCATCATCTACTACGACTTCTGCAAGGGACCGGGGCAGTACATCCCCAACTGCTTCGGCGGACGGGAGAACCTGGACGGCATCAACTTCCTTCGCCGCCTCAACCAGACCGTGTACCACGATTTCCCGGGCCTGATGATGATTGCCGAGGAAAGCACGGCCTTCCCCATGGTCACCGCGCCCACGTATCTGGGCGGCCTGGGCTTCGGCTTCAAGTGGAACATGGGCTGGATGAACGACATTCTGTCCTATATCAAGCTCGATCCCGTCTACCGCAAGTACCACCATGACAAGCTGACCTTCAGCCTGTTCTACGCATTCAGCGAAAACTACATCCTGCCCTTCTCCCACGATGAGGTGGTGCACGGCAAGCACAGCATGCTGGACAAGAACCCCGGCGACCTGTGGAAGAAGTTCGCGGGCCTACGTGCGCTCTACGGCTACACCATGGCGCATCCGGGCAAGAAACTTTTGTTCATGGGCGGTGAATTTGCTCATTTCATCGAATGGAAGTATGACGATCAGCTGGACTGGTTCTTGCTGGTCTATGAGCGGCATGCCCCGCTGCAAAGCTGCGTAAGGCGCCTCAACCACATCTATCGCGAGACGCCCGCCCTCTACGAGGTGGACACCTCCTGGAACGGCTTCCAGTGGATCACGGCCAACGACACCGACAACAGCGTGGTGGCTTTCCTGCGCACGGACAAGCGCGGCCGCGCCATCCTGTGCGTGACCAACTTCACCCCGGTGTTCCATCCCATCTATCGCATCGGCCTGCCCTGCGCGGGCATGCTTCGTGAAATCTTCAACACCGACCGGGCGGAATATGGCGGAAGCAATCAGTACAACGCCTACGAGCTGTCCGCCCAGCCCGGCGACTTCAACGGCTTCCCGTTCTGGACGGAGATCTGCGTACCTCCGCTCAGCAGCGTATACTTCACCTACGACAAGCTTCTGCCCAAACCCGCGGGGAAGCGCGAGTGGGGCACATTGGCGGCGTCCGTTCGCCGGAGGAAGGGGGCCAGGGATGACAAACGCGCTTGACCCTTCGCTCATTCGCCTGAAAGGCTGATACACGCGCAACGATAACGTTTTAATGTAAGGAGTGGATTGTTTCCATGTTGGACAAAAAGCAATGCGTGGCCATGCTGCTCGCCGGCGGCCAGGGCAGCCGCCTGGGCATCCTCACGGCAAATATGGCCAAGCCTGCCATCCCCTATGGCGGCAAATACCGGATCATTGACTTCCCGCTGAGCAACTGCACCAACAGCGGCGTGGACGTGGTGGGCGTCCTGACCCAGTACCAGCCCCTCAAGCTCAACGCCTACATCGGCAGCGGCTCGCCCTGGGACCTGGACCTGGCGCATGGCGGCGTATATGTTCTGCCTCCCTATGTGAAGGGCAAGAGCGGCGAATGGTATTCCGGCACCGCCAACGCCATCTACCAGAACCTGGCCTTTATCGAGCAGTTCAACACCGATTATGTGCTCATTCTCAGCGGCGACCATATCTACAAGATGGATTATAACGCCATGCTGCAATTCCATATCGACAACAAGGCCGACTGCACCATCGCCGTGCGCGAAGTGCCCTGGGAGGAAGCCAGCCGCTTTGGCATCATGAACACGGGCGAAGGCAACGTGATCGAGGAGTTTGAGGAGAAGCCCGCCAAGCCCCGCAGCAACAAGGCCAGCATGGGCGTATACATCTTTACCTGGGAAAAGCTGCGCAAGTATCTGATCCAGGATGCGGCTGATCCCGCCAGCTCCAACGACTTCGGCAAGAACATCATCCCCAACATGCTCAGGGACGATCAGCGCATGTTCGCCTACGACTTCGAGGGCTACTGGAAGGACGTGGGCACCATCGAAAGCCTGTGGGAGGCCAACATGGACCTGCTCCAGCTGCCCATGCCCATCGACCTGTACGACAAAAAGTGGCGCATCTACGGCCGCAACCCCGGCATGGCTCCGCACTTCATCGCGGACGGTGCCAGCGTCAAAAACAGCCTGATCACCGAGGGCTGCGAAGTCTACGGCAAGGTGGATCACAGCGTACTCTTCGCCGGCGTAATCGTCAAGGAAGGCGCCAGCGTGATCGACAGCGTGCTTATGCCGGGCGCGGTGGTGGAGCGCGGCGCGCAGGTGCGCAGGGCCATCATCGCCGAGGGCGCCGTGATCGGCGCCGGCGCGACCGTAGGCGAGGAAACGGGCAACATCGCCGTCGTGGGCCAGCAGGTGAACCTGCCGGCCGGTTCCGCGGTCAAGGCCGGGGAACAGCGCGCGGAGTGACCCATCAAGAGCAGAGGAAGTGAGGATAGCACCATGAAGAATGTAATGGGTGTGATTTATACCGGCGAAAAGGACAGCTTCCTTCGTGAGCTGACCCTTCTGCGCGCCATCGCCGCCATGCCGGTGGCTGGCCGCTATCGCGTGATCGACTTTCTGGTCAGCAGCATGGTGGGCAGCGGCATGCGCAACGTGGGCGTCATCATGCAGAAAAACTACCACAGCCTGATGGACCATCTGGGCAGCGGCAAGGAATGGGACCTGCACGGCAAAAACGACGGCCTCTACATCCTGCCGCCGTTCCTGACCCGCGACAACGTGGGCGTGTACACCGGCTCGCTGGACGCGCTGCACTCCAACATGAACTACCTCAGGCGCAGCCGTCAGGAATACGTGCTTCTGTGCAACAGCCTGATTATCTTTAACGCCAACTTCACCGACATGTTCAAAAGGTACCTGGATTCCGGGTGCGACGTAATGATGCTCTACACCAAGGACCCGGAGATGCAGCGTCCCGAATACGGCACGTATCTGGACATCGACGCCACGGGCAAGGTCGTCGATATCGAGATCGA